>CANJEJ010000142.1 GCA_947473325.1 Alphaproteobacteria bacterium
ATCGCGCCAAGATGGTCGTAATGTTCGACGAAGTCTGCCGCGAGGTCCTGCACAGCCGGGTCGAGATGGCGGAAGGCGGGCTCCGTCATCAGCACATATTCACCGGCCGCAACGCTGTTCTTCAGCAGTCGGTGAACGATGATCACATCCTCGCCCGCGACCTCCTCGAACTGACGGATCTTACGGAAGGCGGCCTCGCCCAGGTGAATGATGGCCTTCAGGCGCAGGTTGCGGATGTTCTGGCACGCCGCGCAGGAGCAGACGGCGCGGTTGTTGGAAAGCTCCAGTGCCTTCGCCTTGAAGCCCGGAAACAACCCCAGTACCTGCCGGCTGACATCGCGCGCGGCGGCGGCTTCGTCCGCCCCGACATCGGCGTAGAGAAAGGCCGCGTCGCCCTCGAACTTGTTGAGAACCAAAGGGTGGGTGGCGCGATCGATCAGGGTCTCCAGAAGCTGCGATATCACCTCGTGGGCGTGCGCGAGACTGTCCTTGTTAAACTTGATGAACTCCGTGTACCCGCCGATATCAAAGATGACCAATGCTACCCTTCGAACGTCCATTGCACACTCCGTCATCTGGGGCCGGGAAACAGGGACTGCTTCCACATCCCGATGGGATTCGTGAAGTACGTTCGGCAAGTCGCCCGACAAGGTTACAGGGGCCGTCTCGCGTTTCTGCCGCCGACAGGGCTCCGGGTTGGCCATTCCGGCCTCTCGTGCTAGAGAGAATCCCATGAACGTCTTTCTCGATTTCGAAAAGCCGGTCGCCGAGCTCGAAGGCAAGATCAAGGAGCTGCGGCACCTGTCCGACGGGTCCGAGGTCAATGTCGGCGAGGAAATCAGCCGCCTGCAGGCCAAGGCGGAAACCACGCTGCGCCAGATCTACGGCAAGCTCACGCCGTGGCAGCGCATCCAGGTGGCGCGCCATCCGGAACGGCCGCATTTCTCCGATTACGTCACCGCGCTGATCGAAGACTTCGTTCCGCTCGCTGGCGACCGCACCTTTGGCGACGACCGCGCGCTGCTGGGCGGCCTTGGCCGTTTCCGCGGCCGCTCCGTCATGGTGCTGGGCCAGGAAAAGGGCAGCGGCACCGAAGGCCGCGTGAAGCACAATTTCGGCATGGCCCAGCCCGAGGGCTATCGCAAGGCCGTTCGGCTGATGGAAATGGCCGATCGATTCCGCATGCCCATCCTTACCTTCGTCGATACCGCGGGCGCTTATCCCGGCGTCGGTGCCGAACAGCGCGGCCAGTCGGAAGCCATCGCCCGTTCGATCGAGGCCTGCCTGAGGGTCGATGTGCCGCTGATCGCCGTCATCATCGGCGAGGGCGGTTCGGGCGGCGCCATTGCCATCGCCACCGGCGACCGCGTGCTGATGATGGAACATTCCGTTTATTCGGTGATCTCGCCCGAAGGTTGCGCGTCCATCCTGTGGCGCAGCGCCGACAAGGCGCGCGATGCTGCCGAAGCCCTGCGCCTGACCGCCGAAGACCTGAAGGAACTCAAGGTCATTGATCGCGTCGTGCCGGAACCGCTCGGCGGCGCGCACCGCAAGCCGGACGACGCGGTGCGCTCGCTGGGCGATGCCATCGCCGAGACGCTGGCGGAAATCGAAAACGAGGGCGCGCCATCGCGTCGACTCGCCCGCCGCGAGAAATTCCTCGCCATCGGCACCGCGCTGGCCTGAACCAGAAACCCTCTGAACCAAGGGGTTTCTGACCCCTTGGCACGGGGCCCCGCCACTCCCCATCTATCCGCATCGGAGGTGGGGCATGGATTACTCCCTCGAATTCATTCTTGATCGTGACATTGGCGAAGTCGCGCCCGAGGCAACCGAGGCGGCGGCGCCAGCCCATGACGACGCCAGGCTGCTCGACGCCTATTCCGGGGCTGTCATGGCGGCGGTCGATGCGGTCGCGCCGGCCGTGGTGCATCTCGCCGTCCAGCAGGAGCGTTCAACAAACGCCAGGAACAAGCGGCCGGGCGGCGGCAACGGCTCGGGCGTCATCTTCGCGCCCGACGGCTATGTGTTGACCAACAGCCATGTCGTGCACGGCGCGTCGCGCGTCGCCGCCACGCTCGCCGACGGACGCACGGTGCCCGCGCAGCTGGTCGGCGACGACCCGGAGACCGATCTCGCCGTCGTGCGGCTCGAAACGCTGCATGCGCCCTTCGCCAGGCTCGGCGAATCGCGCGGCCTGCGCGTTGGGCAACTGGTCGTCGCCATCGGCAATCCGCTCGGTTTCGACCACACGGTGACGGCGGGCGTCGTCAGCGCGCTCGGCCGGTCCTTGCGGGGTCGCGGCGGGCGCCTGATCGACGACGTGGTGCAGACCGACGCGGCGCTCAACCCCGGCAATTCCGGCGGACCGCTGGTGACGCCGCAGGGCCATGTCGTCGGTATCAACACCGCCATCATCGCGGGCGCGCAAGGCCTCTGCTTTGCCATCGCCAGCAACACCGCGAGCTTCGTGGTGGGTGAACTGATCCGCCACGGCAAGGTGCGGCGCAGCTTCATCGGCCTCGCCGGCCAGAACGTGCCGCTGTCACGCCGCGTGGTGCATTTCCACGGCCTGGGTGGACCGAGCGGCGTGCGCGTGACAAATGTCGAGGCGAACAGCCCGGCCGCTGTGGCGGGCCTCGAATCCGGCGACGTGGTGGTGGCCTTTGCCGGCGATGCCGTGCGCGGCATCGACGACCTGCACCGCCGGCTGACGGCCGAGCGCATCGGCGTGCCGACACCGGTGACCGTGCTCAGATTCACTCGCAAGCTGGAGCTGACGGTGACGCCGGGCGAACGGACAAGCCGCTAGGCCGGGGTCTAGCGCCGGTAGCGCTGGAAGAATTCCCAGATCACGGCGGTGCCGTCAATTTCCTGGCTGACGCGGCCGGCGAGGCGCGGGGCGTAAGGCGCGCCCATCGGCCAGGTGTGACCGCCGCCATCGATGCGATAGAGCACCATGCCGCCACCCGCAGTGCAGCCGGAATAGGTGATGCGCGTCGCGCGCGTGTCGTCGTCGATGTCACGGTTGGGCAAGGCTTCTGTTGTTGGCAGGGCGGCGCAGCCATTGGCAGCGGCGAAGCGGCGCGCGGTGTCTTCCACCCCCAGCACGCTGCCACGCCGCTGCAGCACGAAGCCGCCGTCATAGGGGACCAGCCGGTCTTCCGTGCCGTTCATCATCACCACGCCGATCGGCCGGGCTGGCTTGCAGGACTCCGAAAGCCCTACCGGCATGCTGCCGATCACCGGCGCCACGGCGGCGAACAGATCGGCCGCTTCGCAGGCAAGGCGGATCGACATCATGCCGCCGTTCGACGCGCCGGTGGCATAGATGCGCGTGGGATCGACCGCAAAGCGCTGGCCCAGATCCTTGACCAGCGCGCGCAGGAAGCCGACATCGTCGATCTTCGAGGTGTGCGACTTCGACTGGAAATCATCACGCCCGTCGTTCCAGTTGTTGTTGAGCGCGTCGGGATAGACGATCAGCGCGCCTTCGCGCTCGGCGATCGCGTGGAAGCTGCCCTTGGTCATCCCGACCATGCTGACGCCCGCGCCGCCGCCGCCATGCAGCACGAGGATCAGCGGCAGTGACAGGCGTGCCGCGGCATTGGCGGGCACGTAGAGACGGTAGCTGCGCGCCTCGCCGTTGACGCGGAGCGTGTGGCAGGTCGCGCCCAATGCGGGCCCGCCGTTGCCCAGGACCGGCGTGGCACAGGCGTCATCGGCTGCGGCCGGCGTGGGATGGAGAGTCGCGAGTGAAAGGGCGACGATGAGTTCGGGAATGTTCATGGTCGTGGCACGGGTGGGGCGGCGCCTTCCCGTCGCTCAGACAAACAGGCCGAGTGCGACTACAGCCAGCCCGGCGATGCTGAGTGTCCAGAACGCGGTCCGCAACAACGGCAGACCGCTGGCATAGGCCGGCACGTAAAACAGCCGCGACCAGAAATAAAGCTGTGCGCCCATATGTGTCCAGCGATCGGCCTCGCCAGCGACATGCGCGACCAGCACAAGGGTCGCAAAGAGCGGCAGGCTCTCATAGAGGTTGGCCTGGGCACGGGCGAGACGCGCGGCCATGCCGGTCAGTTCGATGGGGTTGTCGCGCGGGCTGAGCGCCCAGCGCATGCCGGTCTGCCGCTTGGCGGCGATGCTGGCAAGCGTTACCTGCAGCACCGCAAGACCGACCGTGGCCACCAGAGTCCACAGGTCGGGCGTCATCGGCTGTTACCTCAGGCCACGCGGCCGTGGCACTGCTTGTACTTCTTGCCCGAGCCGCAGGGGCAGGGATCATTGCGGCCGACCTTGCGGTCTTCGACCCGGCGCGGGCGCTGCTTCACCAGCGTGTCGCCGTCCGTGGCCATCTCGTTCTCGCCCGTGGTCGGGTCGGCATGGATTGCCTGCAGATGCTGCGCTGGCGGCGGCGCCGGCATCGGCGGTGGCTGGTTCACCGTCAGTTCGACATGTGCCAGCAGCGCGGTGAGGTTCTCGCGCATCGAATCGAGCATCACCTCGAACAGGTTGAAGGCCTCGCGCTTGTACTCGTTCAGCGGGTCGCGCTGGGCATAGGCGCGCAGGCCGATGCCCTGACGCAGATGGTCGAGGCCGAGCAGGTGATCCTTCCAATGTTGGTCGAGCACCTGCAGCAGCAGGCTCTTCTCAACCATGCGCCATGTGTCGGGACCGTAGTTGGCGACCTTCTCGGCCATCCGGCGGTCGATGGCGTCGTTCAGGCGCTCACGGATCTCGGTGTCGGCGATGCCTTCCTCGGCCGCCCAGTCCTTGATCGGCAGGTCGAGGTTGAAGAGGCGCCGCACTTCGCCCTGCATCTCCTCGGTCTTCCACTGCTCGGCATAGGCATTGGGCGGGATGTGCTTCGCCACCAGTATGTTCAGCACCTGTTCGCGCATGTCGCGCACGGTTTCTGCGACGTCGGCGGTTTCCATGATGTCGATGCGCTGCTCGTAGATCACCTTGCGCTGGTCGTTCATCACGTCGTCGAACTTCAGCAGGTTCTTGCGCACCTCGAAATTGCGCGCCTCGACCTTCTGCTGGGCCTTTTCCACCGCTCGGTTGATCCACGGATGGATGATCGCCTCGCCTTCCTTCAGGCCAAGGCGGCGCAGCATGCCTTCCATGCGCTCCGAACCGAAGATGCGCATCAGGTCGTCTTCGAGCGACAGGTAGAAGCGCGACCGGCCGGGGTCGCCCTGGCGGCCCGAGCGGCCGCGCAGCTGGTTGTCGATGCGACGGCTTTCATGGCGCTCGGTGCCGATGACGCACAGGCCGCCGGCGGCCAGCACCTGCTGCTTTTCGCTCTCGACTTCGGCCTTGATGCGGGCAATGGCAGCGTCGCGCTCCGGCCCTTCGGCCACGGTCGCCAGTTCGTCGGCGACGCGGAATTCCCAGTTGCCGCCCAGTTTGATGTCGGTACCACGGCCGGCCATGTTGGTGGCGATGGTGACGTTCGCCAGCCGGCCCGCCTGGGCGATGATGTGGGCTTCCTGTTCGTGGTAGCGCGCGTTCAGCACGGCGTGCTTGATCTTCTTCTTCTTGAGCAGCTCGGACAGGACCTCGGATTTCTCGATCGAGACAGTGCCGACCAGGACCGGCTGACCCTTCTTCTGGCTGTCCTCGATCTGGGCGACGATGGCCTCGCCCTTTTCCTTGTTGCTGCGATAGACCTCGTCGTCTTCGTCCTTGCGCTGCATCGGCAGGTTGGTCGGGATCTCGACGACATCGAGTTTGTAGATCTCGGAGAACTCACCCGCTTCCGTCAGCGCCGTGCCGGTCATGCCAGCGAGCTTCGGGTAAAGGCGGAACAGGTTCTGGAAAGTGATCGAGGCGAGCGTCTGGTTTTCCTGCTGCACCTCGACGCCTTCCTTGGCCTCAAGCGCCTGGTGCAGGCCATCGGAATAGCGGCGGCCTTCCATGGCACGGCCGGTGAACTCGTCGATGATGACGATCTTGTCGTCCTTCACCATGTAATCGACGTCGCGCTGGAACAGCTTGTGCGCGCGCAACGCCTGCTGGGCATGGTGCACGACCGAGACATTCTCGATGTCGTACAGGCTTTCGCCCTTCATCAGGCCGCGCTCGGTCAGCAGCGCCTCGATGTGCTCGACGCCCTTTTCCGAGAAGACGACGGTGCGCGCCTTCTCGTCCTTCTCATAGTCCTCGTCGGCCAGCAACGGCACCAGGGCATTGACCTGGCCGTAGAGCGCGCTCGACTGCTCCGACGGGCCGGAAATGATGAGCGGCGTGCGTGCTTCGTCGATCAGGATCGAATCGACCTCGTCGACGACGGCGAAGTTGAACGGCCGGTGCACCATCGAGGCCCGGTCGTATTTCATGTTGTCGCGCAGATAGTCGAAGCCGAGCTCGTTGTTCGTCGCGTAGGTGACGTCGCAGGCATAGGCGGCACGACGCTCGTCGTCGGTCAGGCCATGGACGATGCAGCCGGTCGTCAGGCCGAGGAAGCTGTAGACGCGGCCCATCCAGGCCGAGTCGCGTTGGGCAAGGTAGTCGTTGACGGTGACGACATGAACGCCCTTGCTCTCCAGTGCGTTCAGATAGACGGCGAGGGTGGAGACGAGCGTCTTGCCTTCGCCGGTCTTCATCTCGGCGATCTTGCCGGACTGCAGGACCATGCCGCCGATGAGCTGCACGTCGTAGTGCCGTTCGCCGAGCACGCGCTTTGCCGCCTCGCGTACGGTGGCGAAGGCTTCGGGCAGGATGTCGTCGAGCGTTTCGCCGGCGGCCAGGCGCTGGCGGAAGGCGGCGGTGCGCGCGCGCAGGTCGGCGTCGGACAGGCCCTGGACCTCGGCCTCCAGCCTGTTGATTTCGGCCACGCTTTTGCGCATGGACTTGACCACGCGGTCGTTTGCGCTGCCGAAAAGGCTTTTGGCCAGGGAGCCGAACATGCAGAAACTCCGTGGAACCGGAATAGAAGGGGAACAGGGCTGAGCCCGGGAAAGGCACAAATAAGGACGCCCCGGCAGCCTGTCAACGCAAGGGCCCGGTCGGGGTGCGAAGCCGCGACAATTGGGATCGCCCCGATTTTCCAGCCTGCCATGGGGCCCGATCGGGCCTCAACCGCCCGTGAACCGGCCTGCACAGCCCGGTTGGCCATGCTACAAGACGCCTCAACGGCGCCCGCGGGGCGCCTTCTGAGAAGGTTCTGACATCCATGTTCGCTGTTCGCTTCGGCCGCACCTCCTGCGCGGCGGCCCTGGCCCTGTCGCTTTTCGCCGTGACGGCCGCCCAGGCCCAGGCACCCATCCCCATCGGCCCGGGCCCTTCGGCGCCGGCCCCGGCGCCCACCACCGTGCTCGCCACGGTGAGCGGCAGTGAAATCCGCCAGTCCGATGTCGACATGTTCGTGTCCGAACTGCCGCCGCAGGCCCAGGCTATTCCGCGCGACCAGCTGACCCCGCTGGTGCTGCAGGAACTGATCAACATCCGCATCGTCTCCCAGGCCGCGCGCAAGGAAAAGCTTGACCAGGACGATGGCTTCAAGCGCCGCGTCGTGATGATGAACGAGCGCCTGCTCAACGAAACCTTCCTCGCCAAGCGGATGCAGGAGCAGCTCACCGAAGCGCGCATCAAGAAGCGCTACGAAGAGATGATCAAGCAGGAGTCCGGTGACGAGCAGGTGCGCGCCAGCCACATCCAGGTCGAAAGCAAGGACGAAGCGCTGAAGATCGCCGACGAGATCAAGAAGGGCGCCGACTTCGCCGATGTGGCGCGCAAGCGCTCCAAGGGCCCGTCCGCGCCCGGCGGCGGGGACCTTGGCTTCTTCTCCTTCGGCGAGATGATGCCGACTTTCTCCGAGGTGGCCTTCAAGATGCAGAAGGGCCAGGTTTCGGAGCCGGTGCAGACGCAGTTCGGCTGGCATGTCATCAAGGTGACCGACCGCCGCAAGGTGCCGCCGCCGTCGCTCGAGGAGCTGCGCCCGGAAATCCAGCAGCAGCTGTCCGGCCAGATCATGGGCGAAGTGCTCGCCAAGGCGAGCGAAGGCGTCGAGGTTGTCGTCATGGGCCTCGACGGCAAGCCGATGCCCGCGGTCGCCCCCAAGAAGTAAGTTTCGCCGTTCCGGTTTGCCGCGCCCGCCTTCGCGGGCGCGGCTCCCCTTCCAGAGTCGCACCATGGCCGCCAAGAAAGACCTGCCCCGCTCGCCGCTCGCGCCGAAACGCTTCCCCGCCCTGCCGGCGTTGGCCGGCGTGATGCTCGCGTCCGCCAAGGCGAAAATCCGCTATGACCGCACCGATGTGATGCTGGCGGCCTTCGATCCCGGCACGACGGTCGCCGGTGTGTTCACCACATCGAAGACCGCCTCGCCCGCCGTGGAATGGTGTCGCGCGCGTGCGAAGAAGGGCGTCGCCCGCGCCCTCATCGTCAATTCCGGCAATGCCAACGCCTTCACCGGCCAGGAAGGCGCGCGCGCCGTGGCGGCGACCACCGCCGCCGTGGCGCTGACCGCCGGCTGCCGCGCCGACGAAGTGTTCGTCTCGTCCACCGGCGTCATCGGCGAAAAGCTGCCGGTGGAGCGACTGATCGGCGCGATGCCAACACTGCGCAAGGCGCTGAAGGCGAAGAATTGGGACGACGCCGCCAACGCAATCCGCACGACGGACACCTACCCCAAGGGCGCGACGAAGACATTCAAGCTCGACGGCAAGGCCTATCGCATTAATGGCATCGCCAAGGGTTCGGGCATGATCGCGCCTGACATGGCGACCATGCTGGCCTATGTCTTCACCGACGCGAAGTTGCCTGCCGCGGTCCTGCGCGAATGCTTGCGCGACTCGGTGGCAACGACCTTCAACGCAATCACGGTCGACTCCGACACATCGACCTCGGACACGCTGCTGCTCTTCGCCACCGGCGCGGGGCCGAAGCACAAGCCGGTCGGATCGGTCTTCGACAAGCGGCTCGATGGCTTCAAGGCGGCGCTGCACGCTGTGCTGCTCGACCTCGCCCAGCAGGTCGTGCGCGATGGCGAGGGCGCGTCGAAATTCATCACCGTGAATGTCATCGGCGCCACGACGGACAAGGCGGCGAAGCGCATCGCCATGAGCATCGCCAACTCGCCGCTGATCAAGACGGCGATCGCGGGCGGCGATCCCAACTGGGGCCGCGTCGTCATGGCGGTTGGCAAGTCGGGCGAAAAGGCGGACCGCGACCGGCTGCGCATCCAGTTCGGCGACACGCTGGTCGCTGAAAAGGGCCAGGTCGCAGCCGGCTACAAGGAAGCCTTCGGCGCCAAGTACATGAAGCAGGCGGAGATCGAGATCTCGGTCGATATAGGCCTTGGCAAGGGCCGCTTC
>CANJEJ010000143.1 GCA_947473325.1 Alphaproteobacteria bacterium
CGGCGCAGGCGGCACTCATCCCATGACAATCGGACAACGTTTCATCGACTGGTCGCGCCGCCTTGGCCCCGGGCTGATCACCGGCGCGGCTGACGACGACCCGAGTGGCATCGCCACCCATTCGCAGGCCGGCGCGCAGTTCGGCCTGCAGATGCTGTGGACGGTCGTCTTCACCTATCCACTGCTGACGGCGGTGCAATCGATCAGTGCCCGCATCGGCCGCGTCACCGGCCAGGGGCTGGCCGCCAACATGGCGACGGTATTTCCGCGCTGGCTGGTCAGTCTTCTGGTGCTGCTGCTGTTCGCCGCCAACACGGTCAATATCGGCGCAGACCTGCTGGCGATGGGCGCGGCGGCGCATCTTCTGGTCGGCGGTCCCCTCTTCCCTTTCGCGCTCGGCTTTGCCGTGCTGTCGCTTGGGCTGCAGGTCTTCGTGCCGTATCACCGCTATGTCCATGTGCTGAAATGGCTCACGCTGGCGTTGTTCGCCTATGTCGCAACGGTGTTCACCCTGGAGATCGACTGGGGCGCCGTCGCGCTCGCCACGATCTGGCCAACGCTGGAATGGAACACGGCGGCCTTCACCGTCATCGTCGCGATCTTCGGCACCACGATCAGCCCCTACCTCTTCTTCTGGCAATGCGCCGAGGAAGTGGAGGACGAGGAACTGGCCTCCGCGAGGCCGCTGATCGAGGCGCCGCAGGACGCTCCCGCCGAGCTGCGGCGCATCGGCTGGGACAGTGTGGTCGGCATGGCGGCGTCGAGCCTGATCGCCTTCTTCATCATCCTGACCACGGCGGTCACGCTGCATGAGGCCGGCGTGCGTTCGGTCGACACGGCGGCGCAGGCGGCCGAAGCGCTGCGCCCGGTTGCCGGCAATTTTGCCTTCCTGCTGTTCAGCATCGGCATCATCGGCACCGGCCTGCTCGCCCTGCCGGTGCTGGCCGGGTCGTCCGCCTTCGCGGTCGGCGAGTTGCGCGGCTGGCGCGTCGGGCTCGAACGCAAGCCGCGCGAGGCGCGGCGGTTCTACGGCGTGATCGCTGCCGCCTTCCTGCTCGGCCTTGGCGTGACGGTGGCGCCGATCGACCCGATCAAGGCCCTGTTCTGGAGCGCCGTGCTCAACGGCATCGTCGCCGTGCCTGTCATGATCGCCATGCTGCTGGTGGCGGCGAACCGGAAGCGGATGGGCGCCTTCGTCGCGACACCGCTGCAGAAGTTCCTCGGCTGGGCAACGGTGGCCGCGATGACCGCCGCAGTGCTGGTGATGCTGATCCTCTAGCGCCAGGCGCCAGCAATCTCCGCTGCCGGCCTAAACGCGGCGAACGTGCCATCCAGCACGGTCAGCCACGCAGCCGTACGCTCGGCATTCGCCGCATGGGTTCCGAGCGCATCCCGCGCCACCACCACGTCATAGTCCAGCATGTGGCCGTGCTGCGCCGTGGCGGTAACGCCATCCAGCGAGGTGGAGCCAGCCAGCACAACCGTGCGAATTCCATTGGAGCGCAGCAGCAAGTCGAGACCCGTGTCGACGAAGCCCGACGCCCTGTGCTTGACGATCACCGCTTCGCCGGCCTGTTGTTGCGCGGAATCCACGGCCCCTGCGCCGGAGGAGCCGGCAACGCAGAGTGTCGGCGCGCGCCCGTCGGTCGTCGTCAGCGGGCTGTGATTCGAATGGACATGCACGACCATTACGCCCGCAGCGCGGGCTGCCTTGACCAGGTTGGCAACCACAGCGACGGCCGCGCGATTGGCAGTGATGTCGCCCCCTGCCCGCGCCAGGGCACCTGTGACATCGCAGAGATCCACCTGCAGGTCGACCAGCACGAGCGCCGTCCGGGATGGGGCGGTGCCTGGACCGTCAGCCTTGACCATCGGCTGCCAGTTTCGCTGCGTGTTGTGACCCCTGGCCCAGGATTCAATGATGGCAGTACTCGGCTCGGTTACGCCGAACATGGTGCCGAGCTTGCGCAGCGCATACTCGTGCCGTTCGAGCGCATAGTCGCCGCAGCAATCGCCCGCCAGCACCACGTAGTAGTTGCGGAAGAAGGCATCGCGCACCGTCGATTCGACACAGCCGCTGGTCGCCACACCGGCGACGACAATGGTGCTGACGCCGTTGCTGCGCAGGTAGAGGTCGATTGGTGTGTCCCAAAAGGCGCTGGCCCGGTGCTTGGAAACGACGATCTCGTTTGGCCGGTCCTGGGGCCGGATGTTGCCGAACCAGTCGGCGCCCCAGCTGCCGTCGGCATAGCGCGCGCAGGTGCCACTGCCCTTGGCCAGAACTTCAGCCATCGGCGGGCCCTGGAGCAATTCCTCATAGGTCGCGCGCACCCAGACGATCAGGATGTTGGCCTTGCGTGCCGCGGCCACAAGCTTTTCGAGTTGCGCCACCATCGCTGGCATGCGCGACAGGTCCTCGCCCATGGTCTGGTGCAACCCGTCTGGATGGCAGAAGTCATTCTGCACATCGACAACGACCAGGGCGCAGGACGAAGGCCCGATCTTCTCGTCTAGCGGAACGGCGCGGCCCTTGTTCGCAATCATGGTCTGCTTTCCTGCTGCCGGACGGGCGACGGCCCCTGCGTCTATCATTGAAAGATTGATCGCACGATGCAAGCCGGGCTGGTCAATGGCCGCGAAGGCGGTAGATTGGCGCTTCCCGCTGCAAAGAGCAGGTCGCCATGACTGAGAAAACCTCACCCGCCCTCCCCGACGTGGCGGAAATCCGGCGCCGCCTTGGCCCGCTCCCTTCTGCGGCCGAGGTGGAAGGCTTGCAGGAAAGTGTTCGCCTGCTGGGGCTGGTGTTGCGCGAGATTCCGGAATCGCCGGCCGGTGACCTTGATCCGGGACACATCTTCCCGGTCGATACCGGCAGAGCGTCATGAGCAGCGAGGCCTGGGCCCTGACGCTCGCCGCCGCGAGCCAGCAGATCGCCGCCAAGACACTGTCGCCCGTCGAACTGGTTCAAAGCTGCCTCGAGCGTATCGCGCGGGTGGACGGCAACCTGCATGCAACGGCCCATATCGATGCGGAGGGCGCCTTGCACGCGGCGAAGGCCGCCGAGGCCGACATGGCGACCGGCCGCCCGCGCGGCCCGTTGCACGGCATTCCCATCGCGTTCAAGGACCTGATTGACGCCAAGGGTCTTGTCACCACCGGAAATTCGCACGTCACCGCCCGCGAGCCCGCCACCGAGGATGCCTTCGCCGTGGCGCAATTGCGCGACGCCGGGGCAATCATCCTGGGCAAGCTCAACACCGACGAATTCGCCCTCGGCGCGGCGAATGGCGATCAGCCGCTGCCGCCCGTGCGCAACCCCTGGCATCCCGACCATGGCCCCGGCGGCTCCAGCACAGGCTCAGCCGCGGCGGTTGGCGCCCGCCTGTGCCCGGCGGCGCTTGGCACTGACACCGGCGGCTCGATCCGCCGGCCCGCAGCCTGGTGCGGCGTGGTCGGTTTCAAGCCAAGCTACGGCCGGGTCAGCCGTCATGGCGCGCTTCCACTGGCGCCATCCTATGACCATATCGGCACCTTCAGCCGGGCGACCGAAGACGCCGCGATTCTGCTCGGCGCCATGGCCGGCCACGATCGCCGCGATCCCACGACGTCGACTCGCGCCGTGCCCGACTATCACGCGGCGCTGGGGCGCGGCATCAAGGGGCTCAAAATCGGCTATGCCCGGCACTATGAGGACGACGGCGGCCCGGCCGATCCAGCCGTCGCAGACGGCATGGTGGAAGCCGTGCGCGTGCTGCGCGACCTAGGTGCCACGGTTTCCGAAATCCGCCTGCCGACACCCCAGGCTGCACGCGCCTGCTTCTCGCCGATGATGCTGGCTGAGGTTTACGCCCTGCATGCGGAGCGGTTGCGCACGCGCTGGCAGGATTATGGCCGGAACACGCGATTGCGCTTCGCCGTGGGTGCCTTCGTCACCGGTGCGGACTATGTGCGGGCCGCGCAGGGCCGCGCCGTGATCGCCCGCGCCGTCAACACGGCGTTGCAGCAGCATGACCTGCTGCTCACCGTTACAGCGCCCACAACGGCCATGCGCTATAACAGCGCCACGCCTGACGACCTGCTCAAGGGCGCGGGCCTGACATCTGTGTTCAACGTGAGCGGGCATCCCGCCATCAGCGTGCCGGCCGGCTTCACACCGGCGGGGCTGCCCTTCGGCCTGCAACTCGCCGCGCGCATGTTCGATGAGGCAACGCTGTTCGCCGCAGCCCATGCCTATGAGCAGGCAACACAATGGGCCGAACGCCGGCCGCCGCTGTGAGAAAAACGGGGCCCTGTCGCCAGGGCCCCGCCGCGCTCACTTGCTGAAGGTCACCGTGTGCCAGGGCGCGTCGATGCCGGCGCGGAATGGCTTCACGTTCACATTCTTGGTCTTGGCGTAGATGTTGTAGTCCTCGTAGAGGAACAGCGCCGCCGCCTGGTCGTGATAGCGCTTCATCACCTGATGGGCGAGCGCCTCGCGCTTCTTGTCGTCGAACTCCTGGTTTGCCGCGTTGATGATCGGGGTGATCGCCTCGTCGCACCAGAACTTGATCGCACCGCAGGCATTGCCCAGCGTGTTGACCGGCCGCATGCCGTCCATCTGGTACCCGGCACGATAGTAGATGTTGGTCATTGCGCTCTTGTAGGGCGCGCGGCCCAGCGCCTTGCTGACCATGTCGGGCAGCTGGATTTCCACGAACTCAACCTTGACGCCGATCTTGGCCAGGTCCTGGCCGACCTGGTTGAAGGCATCGCGGTTGTCGGCTTCCGAGGCATAGACCTCGCTGACGATGTTGAAGCCATTGGGATAACCCGCTTCGGTGAGCAGCGCCTTGGCCTTGGAGGGATCAAAGGCATAGGGCGCAATCGAGGGGTCGTGGCCCGAGGTGCCCGAGCGGGCGGGCTGGGAACCCTGCTTCACCAGGCCGCCCAGCAGGTTGTCGACCAGCGACTTGCGGTTGGTGCCGTAGTTGAGCGCCTGCCGCACCCGGATATCCTTCAGCGGCGAATCCTCGAACATGTTGTAGCGGATGACGTGCACCGCATCACCCGGCGTGACGACGAAGTCGAAACCACGGTCCTCCAGCGTCTTGCGGTCGTCGAAACCAAGATAGATGGCGATCTGCACCTGATTCGACAGCAGCGCCTGCACGCGCGTCGTCTTGTCGGGCAGCGAGACGAAGTTGAGGCCTTCAACCTGCGGCTTGCGCCAGCTGTCCGTGTTGGCGGTGGAACTGACACGCTCGGCGGTCCAGCTGGTCACCTTGAACGGACCGGAGCCGACCGGATTGCGGGCGAACGCCGCCGCGCCCATATCGAGGAAGGCCTTGTGGTCGCCGAAAACGCTGAAGGAAAACTCGCGCATCATCGTCGGGTTCGGCTGCGCGGTCTCAACCTCGAGCGTCAGCGGGTCCACCGCGCGGGCGGACTTGATGTATTTGATCTCGCGCGCCATCTGCGAGGTCTTGCCCTCGTCCGTGCCGAGGTAGTTGATCACAGTGGCAATCGCCTCGGCATCGAGCGGCCGCCCGTTGATGAACTTCACGTTGGGACGAAGCTTTATCTCCCACAGGGTCGGGCTCTTGTTCTGGTAGGACAGGCCGAGCGCCGGCACGACGCCACCTGTTGCACCATCGACCGTGAATAACGGGTCGAAGAAAGCGAACAGGTGCGAAAGATCAATCCCGCCGGTGGCGACATAAGGATTGCCCTGGCCCGCCGGCAGCTTGGTCGATGTCACGGTGAGCTGCTGCGCCAAGGCTGGCGACAGTGCAACCCCGGCCAACATCAGGCCGCCCATGACCGTGGCAACACGATCCATCATCGTCTTCATGCTCGTCCCTTCCCAGTTTGGCAGCGCGGTCTTGCTGCAGCGCTGCGAGAACGATTGTGAACCGGTCATGGCAAGGCTGTCACGCGTCCTGCATGCCAGGACGACTGTCGCGGCGGCGACGCGCTCAAGCGCTGTCTTGGGAAACGCTGAAGGCCCTGTCAGAAGACCAGGCGGGTGGTATGCGCGGTGGGGGTCGAACCCACGACCACCAGATTAAAAGTCCGGTGCTCTACCACTGAGCTACGCGCACATTCACCGCGAGTGGCACAAAAGCGGGCACACTCGACAATACCCTGCCGAACGGGGTGGCGGAACCTAGCGTAACCGGCCCGATATTCCAACGCCCCCGTTGGGGTAATCGCCATCGCTTCGGCGGGGCCGTTTCGGCTGCAGATTCCTGCTGACAGACCAAGCATTTGCGGGAATTCACCACCTTCGCTACGGTCCCGCCCGGGGGATGAGCGCAGAGTAGATGACAACCTATCTCGACACCCTGGCGAGCTATGTGCCTTCGCTGATCATCCGGCGGGCCAACGAAGGCGCCTGGCAGATCGACGAGCCGACGGTCGAGGTGTTTCCCGCCGTTGTGCTGTTCGCCGACGTTTCCGGTTTCACGGCCCTGACCGAGCGGCTGGCAGCGCGCGGCCCATCCGGCGCCGAAGACCTGACGCGCTACCTCAACACCTATTTCGGCGAGCTGATCGAGGTGATCGACGCAGCCGGCGGTGACACGGTGAAATTCGCCGGCGATGCCCTGCTCGCCCTGTGGCCGGCGAAAGATGAAGCCGACTTGACCGGCCTCGCCGAATCGGTGGCCGAGGCGGCACTGCGCATCCAGGCACGGCTGCACGACCACGAGGTCGGCGACGGCATCAAGCTGTCCCTCAAGCTCGCCATTGGCTCTGGCGAGGTGGCGGCAGAACATCTCGGCGGTGTGTTCAACCGTTGGGAATTGCTGATCGCCGGTGGCCCGCTGAGCCAGGTGGGCGTCGCCAACGGCCAGGCCTCGCCTGGACAGGTGGTGGTGGCGCGCGAGGCGTGGAAACTGCTGCGCGGTTCCGGCGTGGCGACTCCGCTGAAGGAAGGCGTGATGCGGCTGACCGCCATCACCCGCCGGACCAAGGCGGTCTTCACGCCGCGGCCCAAACCGGACCCCAGCGCCTCGGACGCCCTGCGCCGCTTCATTCCCGGCGCCATCCGCGCCCGGCTGGACGCGGGACAGTCGGACTGGCTCGCCGAGCTGCGTCCGGTCACCGTCGTCTTCATCAACCTGCCCGACTTCTCCTATGACACGCCGCTCGAGAAGGCGCAGGAGGCGATGCAGGCGCTGCAGACCGCGCTCTACCGCTTCGAAGGCTCGATCAACAAGATCAGCGTCGACGACAAGGGCGCCTCGCTGATCGCCGTGCTTGGCCTGCCGCCGCTGGCGCATGAGGACGATCCGGAGCGCGGCCTGCGCGCGGCCCAGATGATGCAGGAGGGGCTGACGCGGCTGGGCCAACGCTCTTCCGTCGGCGTCACCACGGGCGGCGCCTTCTGCGGTGCGGTCGGCAGTGCCTTGCGTCGCGAATACACGGTGATGGGCGATGTGGTGAACCTCGCCGCCAGGCTGATGGTGGCGGCGGAGGGCGGCATCCTCTGCGACGAGCCGACCGCCAAGGCGGCTGGTGCCCGGGTGACCTGCGAAGCGCTGCCGCCGATCAAGGTTAAGGGCAAGGAACAGCCCATCGCCATCTTCCGCCCCGGCGCCGCCCGCGCCGACCGGCGCAACCAGCGCAAGCGCAAGAGTCGCATCGTCGGTCGCGAGGAAGAACGCGCCCAGCTTGCTACACTGCTGGGCACCGGCGCACGCGGCCAGGCCGTGCTGGTGCAGGGCGATGTCGGCATGGGCAAGACGCGCCTGCTGCAGGACATGATCGTGCAGGCGGAGGCTCGGGGCTTTGCCGTGTTGTCCGGCGCCGGCGATTCCATCGACAGCAACACGCCCTATCACGCCTGGCGCCCGGTGCTGGAACAGGTCTTCTCGCTGGGCCAGTTGGCTGCCGACGAAGCCGGGCCGGCCGCCATCCTGGCGCGGCTGCCGGCAGACGAATCGATCATCCAGCAGGCGCCGTTGCTCGGCACCATCCTCGCCATGGAATGGCCGGACAGCGAGGTGACGAACAAGCTCGCGGGCCGCGCCCGCGCCGACGCGCTGCAGGGGCTGGTCGGCGACATCCTGCAGAGCATGGCGGCGCGCCTGCCGCTCTTGCTGGTGATCAAGGACACGCAATGGCTCGACTCGGCCTCGTGGTCCCTGCTCGCCCATGTGCGCAAGGCCGTACCGAGCCTGACCGTCGCCCTTGGCGCACGGCTGGCGAGCGGGATCGCTCACGCAGAGATCGACGCCTTCCTGGCCACGACCGGGGCGAAGCGCATCGTCCTCGGACCCCTGCCCCGCGACGAGGTGCGCATCATCCTGTGCGACCAGCTTGGCGTCGACAACCTGCCGGATTCAGTGCTTGACCTTGTGGTCGAGCGCACCGACGGCAACCCCTTCTTCAGCGAGGAACTGATCTGCGCGATGCGCGACGGACACTTCATCGAACTGCGCGACCGCATCGCCTATGTCGCCCCCAATGCGGGCGAGCCGCGCTCATGGAAGATCCCGAGCACGGTACAGGGCGTCGTCACCGGCCGCATCGACCGCCTGCCGCCGCCCGAGCAACTCACCCTGAAGGTCGCGAGCGTGGTGGGGCGCGTCTTCGCGCGTGGCACAGTGCGTGACATCTATCCGATGACCACGGCAGAGGACGTGCTCAACGCGCATTTCAACCACATAAATGGCCTGGAACTGGCGCCGATCATCAAGCAGCAGAACTTCCTGCGGGCTCGCGAGGCCGATGTCTCGCACAAGTTCAAGAACACGCTGATCCAGGACACCGCCTACAACCTGATGCTGTTTTCGCAGCGCCGGCAGCTCCACCGCGCCGTCGCCGAATGGTACGAGGGCCGCCACGGCGACGACCTGACCGCCTGGCTGCCTGTTCTCGCCTATCACTGGCGCATGGCAGCGGAAGACTCGGTGCCAGACCGTGCCGCGCTCCTGAAGGCCATCGACTATTATGAACAAGCGGGCAGTCGCGCGGCCGCCGCCTTCGTCAACGACGAGGCGATCCATTTCTTCCAGGAAGCCATCGCGCTGCTGGGCCAGTTGCCAGCGGAGGAAGAACTGCAGCGGCGCGAGTTGCGCCTGCAACTCGCGCTCGGTACCGCGGCCGTCGCAGCCAAGAGCTATGCCGCGCCA
>CANJEJ010000144.1 GCA_947473325.1 Alphaproteobacteria bacterium
GAAGCCGCCACACCACACGGAAAGACGATGGAGGAGAGAGACCCAACCCCAACGGCCTTCGCACCGGACAAACTGCCACCGCTGCGAAACGCCGCTCCGTATGGACTCCCCGCCCACCGGTTGGGTGACTGTGCAGGCAGGTCTCCTGACTCGCGGGTCGCCGCCCGTTTGCGTCCGGCCTTCCCAGTTTCCCAGTGGCCGATTGGACGCGGGCTCGCCGCTTACAGTTGCGGGGGCAGTCACGGGGTCAAGGACGTAAGTCCCCTCACCGCGTTCCCTCTTTCGTCCCCGGCGCGAACCGGGGAACCAGCACAGGGCGGAGAATGTCGCGTGCGACGACGGGCGTCAACCGTCCATGAAAAAGGCGCCCGAAGGCGCCTTTTTCCCGGTGTTCCCACATTCAGGGATGGGCCGCCCGGTATTCCTTGATCACCTCGTTCGCAGTGCGGAAGGCGGCCGAGCCGGCGGCGACACCGCAATAGACGCAGCAATGCAGCAGCACACCCTGGATCTCCTCCTCGGTGCAGCCGTTGCGCAGCGCGCCGACCAGGTGGAGCTTCAGCTCGTGCTCCTTTCCCAGCGCGGTGAGCAGCGCGATGTTGATCAGGCTGCGCGTCTTGCGCGACAGGTCGTCGCGGCCCCACGTCTCGCCCCAGCACACGGCGGTGGTGAATTCCTGGAAGGGCTGCAGAAAGGCGTCGTAGTCCTTGATCGGCTTGGCCGGATACTTGTCGCCCAGCACCTCGGCCCGGATGGCGATGCCCTTGTCGGACAGCTTCTTGTCCATCAGCGGCCGCCTTGCTTGCGGGCACCGAAGCCGCCGAAGCTTTTCGGCGCGCGCGGGTTGCCGCGCTGGTGCGCGACGCTCATCACCGGCACGTCGAGGACATCGTCCCGACGGAAGCCGGCGTCGACGAAGATCTGCGCCCGGTCCATGTCGAACAGGCGGCCGTAGAAGGGCTCGGCGTTGTAGTAGGTGTCCCAGTCCGTCTCCGCCGCCTGGAGGAGCGACACGCGGCTGTAGGCCGGCTGTTCGCGGAACAGCGCCACGCCGCCCGGGCTGAGCAGGCGGTGCACCTCCTTCAGGATCTTCGGCAGCGCCGTGGACGAGGTTTCATGCAGCAGTGCGAAACCGAAGATGGCGTCGAAATGGCCATCGGGGAAACTGGTGCGCTCGGCATTCGCTTGCGCGAAATGCACCGGCACGCCGATCGATTCGGCGCGCGCATGGGCATAGCGCAGCATCGGCGCGGCCACGTCGATCGCATGCACCTCGGCCTTGGGGAAGCCCTGGGCCAGGCCCACGGCAGAGCCGCCGGCGGCGCAACCCATTTCCAGCACGCGGCGCACCTTCAGGTCGGGGTATTGGTCACGCACATGGGCGGCGAAGGAAGTGCCGTAATCCTCGCCATACTGGCCGCGGTTGCCGATCGAGCGCAGGTAAACGCCGCGGTCATAGATGGCGCCGGCGAACACGTCGTCTGCCGTCCATTCCCGGTCGTAGTTGCCGGGCATCATGTGGATATCCACCGCGTTGAGGTAGCGCGGGATGGTGATGGTGGGATCGAGCGTCAGCGATCCCTTCGTCCGGCTGCGCGCGATCTTCTTGGCGCGCTCGACCAGCTGCGGCAGTTGGCGGTCGATGCTGTCGCCCACCGAATCCCACAGTATTTCCTGATAAAGCAGGCGCAGCGCGCTGGAATACTGGATGTAGGGATCCTGTTCGAGGGCGCGGCGCACCTCGTGCCGGGTCTTCGGCTTGCGGCCCTGCGCCTTTTCGAAGGCCGGTTCCACCCGGCGTTCGAAGACCTGCCTGTTGCCGGCAAACATGTTGACCGTCACCTCGTGGCGCATCGCCGTGGTGAACAGCTGGCGGGCCGCCTCGTCATGATTGGTGACGGGCAGCATGGCGTGGGGAGCCTGGGGAATCATGGCGCAACTCCGGGATCGAAGAGGTGGTTGCCCGCCAGCTTAGTCGCCCTGCCGGGCCGGCGCGACAGCTTTCTGATCGCTGGATCAACAACGAAGCGGCGGAAAGCTTTCCGGGTTGCCGCAGGCCCGCCACCTGCCTACCGTCACGCCATACCATCATCGAGAGGAACACGCCTTGCCGACGCTATTCATTACCGGCGCCAACCGCGGCCTTGGCCTTGGCATCGCTCAGATTCTCGCCGGCAAGGGTTGGTACATCCACGCCACCTGCCGCGACCCCGCCAAGGCCGACGCGCTGCAGGCGCTGAGCACGGCCCATCCCGGCAAGGTCACGATCCACAAGCTGGAACTGCTCGACTTCGACGGCATCGCGCGGCTGGGCAAGATGCTGCACGATTCCCGCATCGACGTGCTGCTCAACAACGCAGGCGTCATGAACATGGCGCAGAGGCGCTTCGACCCCAAGCTGACCGACCAGGATTTCGGCCACACCGATGTCGAGGACTGGACCAAGGTGTTCCAGGTCAACGTCATCGCGCCGATGAAGATGGCCGAGGCGCTGGTCGAGCCGGTGGCGCGCAGCGAGCGCAAGGTGATCGTCACCACCACCTCGATCATGGGTTCGATCGAACTCAACACCAGCGGGCGCTGGCACCACTACCGCACGTCGAAGGCGGCGGTGAACCAGATGATGCGCGGCATGGCGGCCGAACTGAAGCCGCGCGGTATCACCTGCTTCCCGCTGCACCCCGGTTCGGTGCGCACGGAGATGAATTCGCCCAAGGCGGAACTCTCCATCGAGGAAAGCACCACCGGCATCGTCAAGGTGCTGGAAAACGCGACGATGAAGGACAGCGGCAAGTACATGCAGTGGAACGGCGAAGAGATGGCCTGGTAGGCGAGTCACGCCACCTTCAGCATATTCTCCAGCACGAAGTTCAGCACGCCGCCGGCGCGGTACCATTGCAGTTCGCGCGGCGTATCGATGCGGCAGCGGACCGTGATGTCGGTGACGCTGCCGTCGGGCCGGGTGATGCGTAGCGGCAGGCCAGCGCGCGGCGCCAGGCTGTCGCCGAGGCCGGTGATCGTGAAGGTTTCACCGCCGGTGAGGCCCAGCGTCTGGCGCGTCGCGCCGTCTGCGAATTGCAGCGGCAGCACGCCCATGCCGACGAGGTTGGAGCGGTGGATGCGTTCGAAGCTTTCCGCGATCACGGCGCGGATGCCGAGCAGCATGACGCCCTTCGCCGCCCAGTCGCGCGACGAGCCGCTGCCATAGTCCTTGCCGGCGACGACGACGAGCGGCACGCCTTCGGCGCGATAGCGTTCGGCGGCGTCGAAGACGGACAGCGTTTCGCCGCCGGGCCAGTGACGCGCCACGCCGCCCTTTGTGTCGGGGGCGGCTTCGTTGGCGAGGTGGCTGTTGGCGAAGGTGCCGCGAATCATCACATGGTGGTTGCCGCGCCGCGCGATGTAGGAGTGGAAGTCCTTCGGCGCAATGCCCTGTGCCTTCAGATAGTCGGCCGCCGGTCCCGTCGCCGGAATTTGCCCGCCCGGTGAAATATGGTCGGTGGTGATGCTGTCGCCCAGCATCAGGAGCGCGCGGCCGCCGCGGATGTCGCCCTGCGGCAGGGCGGCGCCTTCGTCGAAGAAGGGCGCGCGGTGGAGGTAGCTGCTGCCTGCGTCCCAGCGGAAGGTGGGGCCGCCCTGGCCGGAGAGGTTGGTCCAGTCGGCATCCGCCACCGGCGGTCGGGCATAGCGGTCGCGAAACAGGGTCGAGTTTGCGACCTTCGCCACCGCGGCCGCGATCTCGGCATCGGCCGGCCAGATGTCGCGCAGGAAGACCGGCGCGCCGTGGCGGTCGGTGCCGAGCGAGTCCTTCGACAGGTCGGCCTGGATGCGGCCCGCGAGCGCATAGGCGACCACCAGCGCTGGCGCGCCGATATAGGCGGCTTTTGCCAGCGGATGGATGCGGCCTTCGAAGTTACGGTTCGACGACAGCACGGCGACGGCGTTGAGGCTGCGTTCCGTCACTTCTTTCGTCACGTCGGGCGACAGCGTGCCCGAGCCGCCGCCGCAGGTCATGCAACCGAAGCCGGTAACATGAAAGCCGAGCGCATCAAGGCTCTGCTGCAGCCCATTCGCCTGCAGATAGTCGGCGGTGACGCGCGAGCCGGGCGAGAAGGAGGTCTTCACCCAGGACTTCGGCCGCAACCCGCGCGCCACGGCGTTGCGGGCAAGCAGCGCCGCCGTCAGCATGGCCGAGGGATTGGACGTGTTGGTGCAGGAGGTGATAGCGGCGATGACGACGCTGCCATGGTCGATCCCCTCGCCCGTCGGTGCCGCAGGAAACGCCTCGGAGAAGCTCGCGGGCAACGCCGATAGCGCGTGGCGGTCCTGCGGGCGTTTCGGACCGGCGAGGCTCGGCTCGACTGACGACAGATCGATCTCGATGGTGTCGCTGTAGATGATGCCCGTGGCGTCCATGCCCCACAGGCCCTGCGCCTTCGCATAGGCCTCGGCGAGCGCAATATCCTCGTCGGTGCGGCCCGTCATGCGCAGATAGGCGAGCGTCTCGCCATCAATGGCGAAGAAGCCCATGGTGGCGCCATATTCCGGCGCCATGTTGGCGAGCGTGGCGCGGTCGGGCAGCGACAGGGCCGCTGCCGCGGGGCCATAGAACTCCACCACCTTGCCCACCACGCCCTTCCTGCGCAGGGCTTGCGTGACGGTGAGGACGATGTCGGTGCTGGTGATGCCCGCCTGCCGTTCGCCCGACAGACGACAGCCGACGACATCGGGAATGGCGAGCGCGATGGCCTCGCCAAGCAGGGCCGAGCCCGCCTCGATGCCGCCGACACCCCAGCCGATGACTCCCAGCGCGTTGACCATCGGCGTGTGGCTGTCCATGCCGACGAGCGAATCCGGGAAGGCGTGCCAGCGGCCGTCGCGTTCCTCGCGCCACACCGGGCGGGCGAGATATTCGAGGTTGATCTGGTGGACGATGCCCTGGCCTGGCGGCAGCACGCGGAAATTCGAAAAGGCCCCCGCCGCCCATTTCAGGAAGGCGTAGCGTTCGCGGTTCTGGGCATGTTCGAGCTTCAGGTTGGCGGCGAGCGCGCCGGGCGACCCCGCGGCTTCCGTGATGACGGCATGGTCGACGACGAGGTCGGCCGGCAGCACCGGGTTGAGCCGCGCCGGATCGCCGCCGCGCCGCGCCAGTGCCTCGCGCATCGCCGACAGGTCGGCCATCAGCGGAATGCCTGACGAGTCCGGCATCAGCACCCGCACGGGATGGAAGGCGATCTCGTCGTCGGCATGGGCGGTGCGCGGCCAGTGCGCCAGCGTCGCGATCGACTCCGCCGTGACGGTGACGCCGTCTTCATGCCGCAGCATGTTTTCCAGCAGCACGCGCAGGGCGCGCGGCAGGCGATCGACATCGGGGCCGAGCGCATCGCGCGCCGCCGCCAGGCTGCTGATGACGTAAGTCTTTCCGCCCACCACAAGGGTGCGTTCAAATCGCGATTGTGTCATGGCCGGAGCCTAGAGCAGCTGGCCAGCCCGCACCAAGTCTAGCGAACGGCGAGCACCAGGTGGTCAACACCGCCGCGCGCCGGACTGCGGAAGTCCTCGTCGCGGATCGTCGTCGGGTCAAATCCTGCCCGGGCTGCCGCCGCCACATGGTCCATGTCCATCATCGTGCCGATGAAGGGCTCCGCATTGTAGTGCGTGTCCCAGTCGCGAATGAACTGCGCAAAGGCATCGGGCAGCAGCGTCGTGTGCGCCTTCGACGGCTGGTCGGTGTGCATCATGATGCCACCGGGCGCGAGCAGGCGATGCGACTCGCCAAAAACGTTCACGAACGCCTTGCGCGAGGTTTCGTGCAACATGCCGACGGAGACGACGAGATCAAAATAGCCGTCGGGGAAATCGGTCTTTTCGGCATTCTGCTGGCTAAAATGCACCCGCTTTCCCAGACTTTCGGCACGGCCATGGGCATAGCGGACGCAAGGTGCGGCGACATCGATCGCATGGACTTCGGCGTCGGGCCAGGCATCGACGAAGGCGAGCGTCGAATGGCCGACTGTGCAACCCATGTCGAGAATGCGCCGCGGCCGGAATTCCGGGAAATTGGCCTTGAGGTAGTCGATCATGCAGCGCCCGCGCAGGTCGTTCAGGGGACCCTGGCCATGCATCAGGAATGTCCAGATCGCATCGTCATAAAGCGCACCGCAAAACACGTCGTCCGCCGCAGAGTCGGTGTGATAACCGCCCGGCTGGGTGTGGATATCGACGGCCGTGTGATAGCGCGGCACCGTCAGCGACGGGTCGAGCCGCAGCGAACCCTTGCGCTTTGGATTGTCGCGATAGTTGCGGGCGCGTTCGATCAATTCGGGCAAATGGCGGTGAATCTTTTCGCCATACACGTCCCACATGTATTCCTGCTGGATCTGACGCAGCGAAGAGGACATCTGGAAGAACGGGTTGCTCACCATCAGTGGCTTGATCTCGTGCCGGTTCTGCGCCTCTCGACCCTTATGCTTCCGAAACCCCGGCTCGACCGCCACCTCCCACGCCTGGCGGTTCTGGCGAAAGACATTGTTGATGACATGGCTGCGCAGGGTGAAAGAGAACTCCTGCCGCGACGCTTCGTCGTGATCGGGCACCGCGACCATGCCGTGCATCAACTGTGAATCCATCTGCCTCATCCTTTCACCAAACATCCCGCCTGACGAAACCGTCGGGCCGGCCTGGGCCAGCCGCTCAGGCAACTCTTACTTGATGCGAAGAATTTGGTGGTAGTTGATGTTCTGGTTCGTGTTGTAGAAGCCGGTGATTTCCGGCGACACGCCCATCATGTCCACCACTTCAAACAGATAAAGGGTCTGCGCGTTGTCGGCACTCATTTTCATGAGATCCTGCAGGAGCGCACGGCGCTTGGCTGGATCCGGTTCTGCTTCCACCTTCTTCACCAGATCCTGTTCTGCCTGGTCGCAATAGAATGGAATTTGCTTGGCGCAGGATTTGGTCTGGTAGCCGGAGAATGCATCCGCCGTCGTCAGGTAGAAGTCGTTCTGAAACAGATCGCCGTCATAGGTCATGCCTTTCTCCGGCGTTCCGAAGAACGCCGTGCGCCAGGGTCCAAGCGGTGTCGGCTGAAGGCGAATACGAACTCCCACTGCGGCCAGGTCTGACGCCACCTGCTGATAGATTTCATTGTCCATCGGCATGTTGCCTGGCAGGACCGTGGCCGTCGTTTCGAAGCCATTGGCGTACCCAGCGTCGGCAAGCAACTTCTTTGCCCGTGCGGGATCGTAGGCATAGGGTCTCACGCCGGGGTTGTAGCCTTCCATGTAGCGTGTCGCGCCCTGTCCCGCCGGCACCGTCAATCCGCGCAGCAAGTCGGCGGCCATGCGGTCCTTGTTGACCGCGTGGTTCACTGCCTGACGAACACGCACATCGTTGAAGGGGGACTTCCGGCCAGTCTGGAACATTGACCAGCCCATCACGACAGTGCGGGGCGTTATGAAGACCTGGACGCCTGCCTTGCGCAAATCGTCGATCGAGTCGAATGGCAACGCGACGGCGACGTCGATCTGCTTCGCCTTCAGGGCCTGGTTGCGCGCAGAAGCCTCTGGCAACGTGATCAGATCGAGATTCGGGATCGCAGGCACACGCCACGAGCGCGCGTGGGATGACAGCTTGATATTTCCCGGCCCCCAGCTATCGACTTTGTAGGAACCAGAACCGATCGGGTTCGCAGCAAACCCATCAGGTCCCATATCCTTCCATGCCTTGGGTGGCGCGACATAGGTCTCGCTGAGGCCGCGCGGCAGGATGCCATTTGGCGTCGCCGTTTTTATCTCCATCGTCAGCGTGTCAAGCGCCTTGCCGGATGCATAGGCGGAGTTGCCGATGAAGACGACGGCACCGTTGCGCGCCTGGGCACGGCCTTCGTTTCTCATCCAGTCAAAGAACTCAATCACACCTGCTGCTGTCAGCGGCTCGCCGTTCGAAAAGAGGACATCGGGCCGCAGCTTGACCCACCAGGTCGTGGCATCGACCTGCCACCAGGATTCCGCGAGTTGCGGCGCGACCAGCCCATATTGGTCGGCGCGCGTCAGCGTGTCGTAGATCGCGGACATGGTGTAGACGTCGGGAGAAACGGCGCGGGTTGCGGTCAGGTTGCCGCGACCAGGTGGCTGCGACACCACGCCAATCCGCAATGTGTCACCCGCGCCCTGCGCCATGGCCGGAAGTCCACCACCTGACAACGCGATTGCCGAACCCAAGGCTGCGGCGCCCAGCAACACCGTTCTCCGCAAACAGATGCCCATTGCCATGTTTCCCTCCCCGTCGTCGTCCGATGCACCCTTCAGGTGAAAAATTCTTCATTTATGTTTGCACCGGACCGACCGGACAACAAGTGATATAAACGCAGAAACTTCAGGGAGCAGACCATGACCAGGACCAACGACATCATCGTGATCGGCGCCGGCACCGCCGGCCTGATGGCCGGAATTTTCGGCAGCCGCGCCGGCGGCCATGTCCTGGTGCTGGAGGCGACGAACCAGATCGGCGGCACGCTGCACATGTCGAGCGGCCGGATGAGCGCCGCCGGCACCAAGCTGCAGGCTGCAAAGGGCATCGAGGATTCGGTGCAGGACCATTACGACGACGTCATGCGCATCTGCCACAACGCGGCAGACCCCGACATCGTGCGCCTGGCCGTCGAACATGGCGCCACGACCTTCGACTGGCTGACCGACAACGGCCTGCCGCTGGTGCCGCAGAGCCCGACCTTCCACGCCGGCTCGCATGAGCCCTACCTGAAGAAGCGCTATTCCTGGTGCCCGGAATTCGGCAAGTCGATCATCCGCGTGCTGGCGCCGCATTTCTATGGCGAGATCGCGGCGGGCGGCGTGACGCTGAAGCTCAACACCACCGCCGTCGAACTGCTGCAGGACCCGAAGACCCATGCCGTCACCGGCGTGCGGGCGCGCAACCGCGACGGCGAGACGGTGGACTATCACGGCCGCCATGTGCTGATCGCCACGGGCGGCTATGGCGCCAGCGCCCGCATGGTGGCCGAACTGCATGGCATGCCGCTCTACAATGTCGGCGCGCCGCTCCATGCCGACGGCAGC
>CANJEJ010000145.1 GCA_947473325.1 Alphaproteobacteria bacterium
CCGATGCCGCACCGGTGATCGGCGGCGCCATCGACCGGGCGGTTGGCTGGATGGCGGCGGAACCGGATGACGCCGGCGTGCTGGGGGCGTCTCTGCTGGGCTTCGATGCCGCTGTCGTGGCGCAGTCGTTGCGCCGCACGCACTGGGAGTCGTTGCGCGCCGGCGATGTGCGCAGCGAACTCGAGACCTTCTTTTCCGTATTGCGTGAAACGTCGCCGGCGTTGCTGCCGAATGGCTTGCCCGGCGACGGCTTCTACCTCGCCTGATCAGGCAAATTCGGCGACAAGGAAAGCCAACAGCAGCACGACCACCCAGATCGCGGCCTGGCTCACCGGAACGGTGCGGCCAAAGCGGCCCGCCGGTCCGTAGTGGCGCGCCAGGGTCGCGATCAGGCTGGCGATGGCGCTGCCCGCCACGGCCTGCGCCCGCGAAGCCGCGGCAACGATCAGGCGCATCGCGCCCCGCACCAGCCGCGGCCCGGCCTGCCGATAGAGCCAGTCCGTGTCGAGCAAGGGCACTGTGCGCCGCCTGAGGTAACGCTGGGCCAGGAAGAACACGAGCGTGCAACCTCCCAGCATCTGCAACTGCGCGAAAACATGGTCGGCGGTGTAGGGCACGTATTCGACTCCGAAGGGCAGCAGCGCGTAGAGCGGCCCGGGAAACAGGCCAATGCCGAGGCAGAGTGCGGCGAGCAGGATCATGGCGGCACGCATGGTGGCGGGCGCCTCGGGCGGGCGCAGGCCGCTGTCGTGCTGGAAGAACAGGAACCAGGGCACGCTGAGATAGACCAGCGTGCCGACCGAGGCCGCGGTCAGCAGCAGCCAGTTCAGCATCTGCCCGTCGTCCACCGCCGCCTGCGCAATCATCGACTTGGTGACAAAGCCGGACGTGAGGGGGAAGGCCATGATCGACAGCATGCCGATCATGCAGCACACCATTGTCACCGGCATGCTGCGCCACAACCCACCCAGATCGGTGGCGTTGCGACGGCCGGTCATGGTCATCACGGCGCCGGCCGCCATGACCAGCAGACCCTTGTAGATCACATGGGCGAAGGCATGGGCGGCGGCGCCGTTCAGCGCCATGGCGGTGCCGATGCCGACGCCGACGATCATGAAGCCGACCTGGGTGACAATGCTGTAGGCCAGCATGCGGCGCACATCGTTCTCGCGCAGCGCATAGACGAGGCCGTAGAGCACCATGACGAAGCCCACCGGGATCAGCAACTCGGTGCCGGGGAACAGGCGCAGCAGCGCGAAGACCGCGGTCTTGGTGGTGAAGGCCGACAGGAAGACCATGCCGCTCGGCGAGGCCTCCGGATAGGCATCGGGCAGCCAGGCGGCGAGCGGGAAGGCGGCGGCATTGACCAGGACGCCTGCCAGGATCAGCCACTGCGGCCAGGATTCGAGCGTCAGCGTGGCGAAGGCGGCGCTGCCGCTCAGCGCGACATGGCCCACGACGCCGATCATCAGAACGGCGCCGCCCGCGACATGGACGATGGCGTAGCGCTGGCCGGCGCGGAGCGCCGCTGGCGTGCTGCCGCACCACACCAGCACGGTCGAGCCAACCGCCATCATTTCCCAGAAGATCAGGAAGGCGATCAGGTCGCCGGCGAGGACGGCACCAATGGCGCCGCCGGCAAGCAGCAGGGCGGCCGCCATCTCGACCCGGTTGACGCGGCCGGCGGCGAACAACGCACCGGCAAAGGCGGTGATGCAGAAGGCGATAGCAAAAAGCCGCCCGAGCAGATCGACGTTCAGCCAGACGATGGTGAAGTCGAGGAAATGCGAGCGCAGGGCCTCGCCCTCCGGCGCCAGCAGGACGATGGCGAGCGCGACCAGTGGCAGCACGAGGGCGACCAACTGGCGGCCGACTCGTCCCAGCAACGGTACGACCAACGCGCCGAGGAGGAGCAGGAGACCGGGCGGGATCAGGCTAGTCATCGCCATAGATTCCGGGACGGGCAAGGACGTGCTCGATCACGCCTGCGATGACCAACATGGCGACCGACACGAGAATTCCGAAGAGGCCGTGAAACAGGAACAGGTCGAGTTCCGCGAAGGCTGCATGCGCCGGCGCGCTGATCTCGATCAGCAGCAGGATGAGCACGGCGGCAATCGGCAGTCCCCACCAGATATGATGGCGCCAGCGTGCGCGGGGCGGCGCCGATGCTGGATCGCTCATCGCCGCCCCCGGATGGCTTCGAGCGGCAGGCTGGTCAGCAGGTCCGGCATAAGGAAGAGAGCGATGCAGCCCGCCGCGGTGAACAGCAGAGCCACCCTCATCGGCAGCGGCGCTTCCGCCGTGGCGGCGAGACCCGATCGCGCGGGCGGCAGGAAAAAGGCGCGATAGATCACCGGCAGCAGGTAGCCGGCGCTGAGCAGCGTGCCGAGGCCGAGGACGATGGGCAGCGCATAGTCGCCCGCCGCGATGGCGCCCTGGAACATCGTCCACTTGCTCAGGAAGCCCGCCGTTGGCGGCAGGCCGATGACTGCGAGGCTGCCGAGCGCGAAGGCGCCCATGGTCCAGGGCATGCGCTGGCCGAGGCCGTTCAGCTCGCTCACCTTTTCCTTGTGCGCGGCGGTGTAGATGGCGCCGGCGCAGAAGAACAGGGTGATCTTGCCGAAGGCGTGGCTGACGAGATGCGCACCGGCACCAGCCGCGGCGAAGGGCGAGGCAACGATGGTTGCCATGACGATGTAGGAAAGCTGGCTGACGGTTGAATAGGCCAGCCGGCGCTTCAGATTGTCCTCGCGCAGCGCGACGATGGAGGCGGCAAGGATGGTGAAGCCGGTGGCGGCGAGCACGATGTCGCGCGCGTCCAGGGTGGCGAGAAGGTCGAGGCCGAAGATGTAGACGGCGATCTTGAGCAGGGTGAAGACGCCGGCCTTCACCACGGCGACGGCGTGCAACAGTGCGCTGACCGGCGCGGGCGCCACCATCGCCGCGGGCAGCCAGCGATGCAGCGGCATCACCGCGGCCTTGCCGACGCCGAAGACGAAGAGCAGCAGCAGCACCGAGAGAACCGCGGCGCTCGCATTGCCGGCCAGGATGCCGCCCGGCTTGAAGTCGAGCGTGCCGGCGACGGCCCAGGTCCACAGCAACGCAAACAGGAACAGCGCGATCGAGGACCCGACCAGCAGGCCCAGGTAGACCCGACCGGCGCGACGCGCTTCCGGCGTGCCGTGATGGGTGACCAGCGGATAGGTGGTGAGCGACAGCGCCTCGTAGAAGACGAACAGCGTGATCAGGTTGCCGCCATGGGCGACGCCCATCGTGCTCGCCAGCGCCAGCGCGAAGCAGGCGAAGAAGCGCGTCTGGTTCGCTTCCTCGTTGGCGCGCATGTAGCCGATGGCATAGATCGTGGTGACGATCCACAGCCCGCTCGCCAGCAGGCCAAACATCAGCCCGAGCGGCTCGATCTTCAATACGAGCGGCGCGCCGGGCAGGAAGGGGGCGAGCGCCAGCGTGCCGGCATGGTCCGGCATCAGCACCAGCATGACATTGGCGGCGAACAGGCCGGTGGCGCTGAGCAGGCTGATCGCATCGCGGAAGTTCGGCCAGTCGCCGGACAAGGCGATCAGCAGCGCGCCGGCAAGAGGAATGGCGAGCGTTGCCGCGAGCCAGATTTCGGGACCGGTCATGGCGCCACCCCGAGCAGCAGCGCGGCGGCCTGGGTCGCGAGCCGCATGGGGATGCTCGAATTGAGGCCGAAGTAGAAGGTGCCCGCGACCATCAGCCAGAGCGGCCACAGCATCGATAACGGGGCCTCACGGGCCGGCGCGTCTGCTGCGGACGGGCGGAAATACAGCGCTTCGACCACGCGAACGACATAGGCCAGCGTGAGCAGGGACGTAACGAGGATGAAACCCGCCACCGGCCACCAGCCGCGTTCCAGCGCCGCCAGCACGATGGTCCATTTGCTGACGAAGCTGGCAGTCAGCGGCACGCCAACCAGGCTGAGGCCTGCCAGCACCAGCGCCGCGCTGGTCCAGGGCATCCGCCGCCCGGCGCCTTGCAGGCGCTCGAGGCTGGTGCCGCCGAGGCGAAGGGCAAAGACGGCGGCGGCCATGAACAGCGCGCCCTTGGTCAGCGCATGGCTGAACATGTGCAGCAGTGCGCCGGCAAGGCCTTGCGCGTTGCCGATGCCGACCCCGAGCACGATGGTGGCGACCTGGGCGAGGCTCGACCAGGCAAGCAGGCGCTTCAGGTCCTTCTGGAAGATCGCCGTGGTGGAGGCGACCACGATGGCGGTGCCTGCAATCGCCAGCAGGATTGCCTCGGTCGGCAGGCGCTCCAGCACATAACCGGCACCGAACACGGCGAAGGCAACCCGCAGCAGCGAATAGAGCGCGACCTTGGTCGCTGTGGCGGCGAGGAAGGTGGTGATGACCGACGGCGCATAGGTGTAGGCATTGGGCAGCCACTGGTGCAGCGGGAACAGCGCCACCTTCAGCATCAGTCCGACGCTGATGAAGGCGAAGCCGACAATGACGGTGCGGCTTTCCAGCAGCGGGGCAATGCGGGAGGCAAGGTCGGCGGTGTTGAGCGTGCCGGTGACAGCGTAGAGGAGGCCAACACCGATCAGATAGAAGGTCGCGCCCACGGTGCCGAGCACGAGGTAGTTGAAGGCGGCGGTCAGCGCACGGCGGTCGCGGCCCAAAGCGATGGCGGCATAGGTGGCGATCGACGAGATCTCGATGAAGACGAACAGGTTGAACACGTCGCCCGTCGCCGCCATGCCGAGCAGGCCGGTCATGATGAGCAGGAAGGCGCTGTAGAAGCGCGCGTGCTGTTCCGGCGCGATCTCGTCGGCCACGCTGTGGCGCGCGAAGGGCAGGATGGCGGCAGCGCTGCCGCTGATGATCAGCAGGATCAGCACGTTGAACGAATCGATCGTGTATTCGATGCCCCAGGGCGGCAGCCAGCCGCCCATCGCATAGGCGATTGGCCCGCCTGCCAGCACCTGGCCCGTGAGCACGACTGCCATGGCCAGCGCGGCCCAGCTGGTCGCCACCGCCAGCAGCCAGGCGAGCGTGCCGTTGCGCAGCACGACGCAGAGCGGCGCCGCCAGCAGCGGCACCACGACCTGGAGTGCGGGCAACTGGCCGATCACGCGGTGCGGTCCATCTCGGTGATCTCGTCCTCTTCCATGGTGCCATAGGCCTCGCGGATGCGGACGGCGAGGGCAAGGCCCACTGCCAGCGTGGCGACGCCGACGACGATGGCGGTCAGGATCAGGACATGTGGCAGCGGGTTCGAATAGATGGTCGTCGGATCGTCGACCAGGATCGCCGGCTCGCCGCCATCAACTTTGCCGAGGCTGATGTAGAAGAGGAAGACCGAGGCCTGGAACACCGACAGTCCGACCAGCTTCTTCACCAGATGGCCGCGTGCGATCAGGGCATAGAAGCCCAGCATCATCAGCGCGACGAAGACCCAGTAGTTGACGATGCCAAGGAGGCTCATGCGGGATCCCGCCGGCCGGTGAATTCCAGGAACACGATGATCATCACGCTCGCAACGGTGATGCCGACGCCCGCCTCGACCAGAGTGATACCCAGCTTCTGCCCGGCAACGAAGTCGCCTGCCAGCACGCCATAGTCGAGATAGTCGCCGCCGAGCATTTGCGAGGCGATGCCGACACCGCCGTAGATCAGCACGCCGATGCCGGACGCAGGATAAAGAACGCCGAGCGGCACGGCGCGCTTCGCCGCGTCCAGTCCGAACACAAGGCCGTATAGGATCACCGCCGCGCCCAGGATCACGCCGGCCTGGAAGCCGCCGCCCGCGCTGGCCTCGCCATGCACCTGAACGTAAAGGCCGAACAGCAGGACCAGCGGCACCAGCGCCTTGGTAAGAATGCGGGCAATCGGCTGGTCGTTCATGACGATGACTCCGGCGTGGCCCTGCGCCGCCGGCGACCCGACAGCAGCAGCGTGACGCCGAGGCCTGCAGTGAAGATCACCGTGGTCTCGCCCAGCGTGTCATAGCCGCGATAGCTTGCCAGCACTGCGGTCACAACATTGGGGATGCCGATTTCAGGTCCGGTGTCCTGCAGGTATTTCGGCGCGACATGCAGGTGAATCGGCGCGCTGGGATCGCCGTAGCGTGGCAGGTCCATCATGCCGTAGCCGAGGACAAGGCCGGTCGCGATGACGATCAGCACGGGCACGAAGGCGCTGCGCAGCGGGGCTTTCTCGGTGAAGCCGGTCAGGTTCAGCGCGGCCAGCATCAGCACAGTGGAAATGCCGGCGCCGACTGCGGCTTCCGTGAAGGCGACGTCGGCGGCGTCGAGGATGACGAACATGGTCGCCGCAAGCAGGCTGTAGATGCTCGCCAGCATGGTGACGGCGACCAGGTCGCGCAGCCGGATGATGGCAATGGCGACGATGCCCATCAACGCCAGCAGCGCTATGTCGAGGACCAGATTCACGGCAGCGGGTTGTCAAGTGTGAGGGGCGGGGCGGATGGTGCTTCGGTTTTCGCCGGGCGTTTCCATGGGGCAATGCCGGCGACATGCGCGGCCTGCATCAGCGCATGCGCGGTGACGGGACCGGTGAAGAACACGAAGATCAGCAGGATGAGAAGCTTCAGGGCCGTCAGCGAGAAGCCGGCCTGGAGGGCGAAGCCGAGCACGATCAGCCAGGCGCCGCCGCTGTCGGTCACGCTGGCGGCATGCAGGCGGCTGTAGAAATCGGGAAAGCGCAGCAATCCGATGGCACCGACAAGGCTGAGCGCCGAGCCCCCGCCGATCAGCAGCCAGCTCAGGCTGTCGAGCAGGATGCTCATGCGCTGTCACCGCGGGGGTTTTCGGCCTCGACCCGATAGAACCGGAGCACGGCGACGGTGCCGATGAAGTTGATCAGCGCATAGGTGAGAGCGATGTCGAGATAGTCGGTGCGGTCGATCAGGAAGCCGGCCGCGACAATGAGCAGCGTCACCTTGGTGCCCACCATGTTGAGCGCGGCAATGCGGTCGAACACGGTTGGGCCTGCCAGCGCCCGTACCATGGCGAGCGCCGTGGTCGCCAGCATCGCGATGGCGGCGGCGGCGAACATCATGACGGTTGCACATAGGCCGCGACGCGGCGCGCCATCGACCCTTCGACCAGGCCTTCGGCGGCATCGCGGTCGAGGGCATGAACCAGCATCTGGTCGCCGTTGACGGCGATCGTCACCGTGCCAGGCGTTAGCGTGATCGAATTGGCATAGATCACGGCGCCGAGGTCACTGGCCTGGCCGGAAGGGACCGTCACCAGTTGCGGATCGACGTCGAGCCGGGCGCGCAGGATATGGCGGATGACCGCGACGTTCGACAGCACGATCTGCCACAGCAGCCAGAGGCAGTAGGACGGCGTCCGCCAGGCGAGATGGAGGGGGAAGCCCTCGTCGTCAACGAGGTCGAGCCGGCGCGCAAAGATCACGACGAACAGAACTGACGCGATGCCAAGCACCACGATCAGCGTTTCGCCGTGGCCCGAAAGTGCCGCCCAGAGCAACCCGAGCACCGTGGCCAGACTTAAACTGCGCAGCATTGGCCCCCCTGCTCGCGGTTTCGCACATTCTGTGCCCGAATCACCCGTCGGTACAAGCCTTTGTGGGGGACTGGCAAGATGAAGCTGCCCGATCGCAGTTTAGAGTGCGATCAAATTCGAACAAATCTGTTTGACAGCACATTGAGCCGGGCGCAAAGATTCCTGCAGACAGGGGAAAAATAATCTTCCGAAAAGCGTGCGGAAATGACAGCGCACACGGGAGAAGCGGGGCCGTCCGAAGCCCCGGGCAGCGAAACAAAAGTACAGGGTAGGGTGGTGTGATGATCGAGGGGCATCAGCACGCCGGACAGACGCCGGAAGATGCTCGAGAAATCCGGGGTACCGTCAAGTGGTTCAACACCGTCAAAGGTTTTGGCTTCGTGACGCCCCAGGATGGCGGCGGCGATGTGTTCGTGCACCTGTCGGCCTTGCGGCAGGCGGGATTCGACTCGGTCGATGAAGGGGCCACGGTCGTATGCCGGGTGGTGCAGGGACCGAAAGGCCTGCAGGCCATCCAGGTGACGGCGGTGGATGCTTCGACCACCCTGGCACGCGACTCCGTGCAGGGCGACCACGATGGGCCGGTCAACGGCGTTTCCGTTTCCGGCGAAGGCGATTTCTTCCCCGCGACCGTGAAGTGGTTCAACCCCGACAAGGGCTATGGCTTCATCACGCGCGGCGAACAGGCGCCGGACGTCTTTGTCCACATCAAGACTTTGCGTCGTGTCGGCGTCGAACAGTTGCTGCCCGGCCAGCAGGTGCGCGTGCGCATCGGCCAGGGCCCAAAGGGCCCGCAGGTTGCCGAGATCGAGGTGGACTGAGAGCACGGGCTGATCGCGCATCTGGCGTGATCAACGATACGTGCTCGTTCCTGCCATCTGGAGCGCGGGCTGATCGCGCGTTGGCGCGATCAGCGATACGAGCTCGTTTGCTACTTCGCCAGCTGAACCGCGTAGGAGTCGACCGGCAGGGCTTGCTTGATCAGTCCCTGATCGACGAGGAATTTCGCAAAACGCGCGTAGCGGGCGTTGTCGAGGCCCGCCGGCTGCAGCGAGAAGCGCGGCAGGGTGTCGCGGAACGCGCGCTTGTTCAGCTCATCGTTCAGGTCCTTGCGGCCCTTGATGAACAGCTCCCAGCTTTCCGCCGGATGGTTGACCAGATATTGCGCGCCCTGTTCCACGGCGGCGAGGAAGCGCGGGAAGCGCGGGTCCGCCAGCTTGTTCGCGTTGGCCACCAGAATCAGTTCGTCATAAGCGGGGACGCCTTCTTCCTCGACATAGAAGGCACGGCCCGGCTTGCCGAGAATGTCGAGCTGGTTGAGCTCGAAATTGCGGAAGGCGCCGATCACCGCGTCCACCTGGCCGCTGACCAGGGCCGGCGAAAGCGTGAAGTTGACGTTGACCAGGCTGATGTCCTCCATCTTCAGGCCATGCTTGCCGAGCATCTGGCGCAGCAGCGCGTCTTCGAAGCCGCCGA
>CANJEJ010000146.1 GCA_947473325.1 Alphaproteobacteria bacterium
AGGGCCCCTATGACGTGATCCTCCTCAACGGCTCGGTGCCCGAGGTGCCGAAGGCGCTGCTCGACCAGCTCGCCGATGGCGGCCGCCTGCTCGCCGTCGTGGGCCAGCTGCCGGCGTGCCGCGCCATGCAGTTCGTGCGCCGGGGCGACCGCATCGTGTCGCGTGTGTTGTTCGACGCGTCCCTGCCGCCCCTGCCGGGCTTTGCCGCCCCGCGCGGCTTCGTGTTCTGAGCCAGGAAACCGGCACTATCCTTACTGACCACGTTACTGACTGTAACGTTGCCGTAACGTCGGCTTTTCTTCGCAACTGCGGCACCAATCCGCTTGACCGCGGGCCATTCCTGCGACCGAATCCGGCCCGTTGCAGCGTGTCACCATGAATGCCCCAGGACGGGGTCCAACACGCCCAGGATTGCTCGGTATGATTTCAGTCCGTTCGCTCGTAACCGGTCTCGCGCTGGCTGGCCTTCTCGTGTTTCCGGCCGGTGCCGAAACGCTGCAGGACGCCCTGGTCGCTGCCTACAACAACAACCCGCAGCTTCTGGCGCAGCGCGCCCAGGTGCGCGCGACCGACGAAACGGTGCCGCAGGCGCTGGGTGGCTGGCGCCCGACCGTGTCGCTCACCGGCCAGACCGGCCGGCAGCATTCCGAAAACAACGTCCGCGAATCGAACACAAGCCCGCGCAGCGTGACCGGCAACCTCAGCCAGCCGATCTATCGCGGCGGCCGCACCACAGCCTCTGTCTCGCAGGCGGAATCCAACGTGCTGGCGGCGCGCGCCTTTCTGCACCAGACGGAGCAGACTGTTTTAAACGGTGTCGTCGCCGCCTACATGAACGTGCTGCGCGACCAGGCCATCGTCGAGCTGAACCGCAACAACGAATCGGTGCTGTCGCGCCAGTTGCAGGCGACCCGCGACCGCTTCGAAGTGGGCGAGCTCACGCGCACCGACACGGCCCAGGCCGAATCACGCCTGTCCGGCGCCACCACGACGCGCATCCAGGCCGAGAACAACCTGATCGCCAGCCGCGCCGTTTACCAGCGCCTGGTCGGCACGCCACCGGTCAACTTGACGCCCGCGCCCGCGATCACGGGGCTGCCTGAGACCCAGGACGACGCGATCCGCATTGCGCTCGATGAGAATCCGACTGTCGTGCAGGCCGAATATGTCGAGGAAGCCTCGCGCTATGCCGTGCGCTCGGCGCTTGGCGTGCTGCTGCCCACGGTGTCGCTGAATGCCAGCGCCGGGCGGAGCGAGAACCAGAGCACCACCACCACGACCACCACCAATGTGGGCGCGACCGACACGCAATCGATCACCGCACAGGTCAGCGTGCCGCTCTATCAGTCCGGTTCGGAATACGCAGCGGTGCGCGCGGCCAAGGAAACCAACAGCCAGCGCCGCATCGAGATTGACGTTCAGCGCCGCCAGGCGATCGAGAACACGATTCGCGCCTGGTCGTCGCTGCTGACGGCGACCGATCGCATCCGCTCCGGCGCCGACCAGGTGCGGGCCGCTGAAGTTGCGCTCGATGGTGTGCGCCAGGAATCCGATGTCGGTTCGCGCACCACGCTCGACGTGCTGAACGCCGAACAGGAACTGCTCAACGCCCGTGTCGCTCTCGTGGTCGCGGAACGTGACGAATATGTGGCGGCCTTCGACCTGCGCAGCGCCATCGGCCGCCTGACGGCCGCCCAGCTTGCCCTGCCGGTCGAGGTCTATGACCCGGCGATCCACTACCGGGCGATCCGGAACAAGCTCTTCGGCCTAAGCACCCCCGACGAACGGCAGGCGGCTGGGCGCTAACCCTTCGTTAGGGGCGAGGTGGTATTGTGGGCTTGGCCCTGGGCGGGTCACACAAGACTTTGCGGGTTTTCCGGGGTGCCGTCGCTAATACTAGCTTTTTCCCCCCGGCTGCCTTAGGGTTATCGGCTAATCGCCCCCACAATGGTGGTGCTTCGGCATGAGTGATCCGCGGACCGATCAAGAACCGACGATGGAGGAAATCCTCTCGTCGATTCGTCGGATCATCTCGGAAGACGACAAGGACGGCCCCAAGGACGCCAAGGCTGAAGAGGCCCCCGCGGCCCGGGCTGCTGCGCCTGCGGCGCGGCGTCCTGCCGCGGCGCCGGCCCGTCCCGCCGCCCCTGAACCCGAAGACGACGACAACGCCCCGATCCAGTTCCAGGCCGGCCGCGAGGCAACCGAGGACGACGAACCGGCGATCGACGCCACCAACGTGCTCGACCTGACCGACATGGTCGACGAGAACGGCAATGTTGTGAAGCTCAGCCGCGACGGCCAGCCCGTGCGGCCGCGGCCGCGCCCGGTGCAGGATCTCGAGCCCGAACCGGAACCCGTGCGGATGGCCATACCTGAGCCGGAACCCGACCCGGAGCCGGAGCCAGAACCCGAGCCGCCGGGCCCGTTGCCCGAGCCGGAACCCGAATACGAGCCGGAGCCCGAGCCTGAACCGCCCGCGCCGGTCCGCCAGCCGCCGCCGCGCCGTGCCGCCGCACCGCCGTCGAACACGCCGGTCAATGTCGATGAACAGTGGTCGGCCGCCGATTTCGAGGCCGAGATCGAGGCTGCCGCCATTCACCCCGCCGATCAGGACAGGCGGGACGCGTTGGTCGACGGCATGGCCGCCGATGCCGCCGCGCGTGCCTTCGCCAACCTGCACAGCCGCGTCACCACGGTACGCGGCCTGCCCATGGGCAACGCCAACAGCACGCTGGAGGAGCTGGTGAAGGAGCTTCTCCGCCCCATGCTGAAGAACTGGCTCGATCGCAACCTGCCCCTCGTGGTGGAGCGCCTGGTCGAAAAGGAAATCGCCAAGCTGTCGCATCGCGCCGACGACCAGTAGGCACGTCCATCAGGCGTTGGCCGGAATGAAGCGCGCCGCGAGACGCGCTTTTTCTTTTGCGTGAATCGCACGAACGTTTTTCTCATGAATCATTTAATATCAATGGATTAAACATTATATCTAACCTAATAAATTACATTAAAAATGACTTATAAGTGACCATATTGGTTTGAGTCTGCTTGATCGGCCAACCCTGGCCTGCGATCGACTTGGTGCCGGGACGTGGACAAGGAATCTTTGAGGGATGCATTGACAAATATATCGATCGATATATTTTAATCCGTATTGTTCAACCACTCGAGTTTTATACTGATGCTTGATAGACACCACGGCCCTGGCAAGGAACAGACGGGCCAGCGCCGCACCCACAAGGGTCGCCCCCGTCATGTCACGGGGCGCCCGGGCCAATCCCGCGAACGGGGCGGCGAAGTGCGCCTCGTCCTGCTGGCCATGATCGCCACCGGCTTGCGCAATGGCCATCTGCGCCTCGCCCGCCCGGCGAACGGCCAGGGGGTCGAGGTCTATGCGACCGATCCCAGCCACCCCGTCCTGTTGCCGCCGCTGGCCGATGGCCTGCCCGATCTCGAAGACGCCACCCGCGCGAATGTCCGGCTGATGCTGGCGGCCCCGCCGCGTGGCCGCCACCGCCGTCGGGCCGGCAGGAACGCCGCCATCCGCCTGACCCCGATCTCGCAGCGCTAGGAATTGGCCATGCATCCCTTCTGCCAGCACGGCCCTCACCCAACCAACCGGAGCTTCTCCATGTTTCATCGTCACTGGGGCCGTGGTCACGGCCGGCATCATCATCACAGCCACCGCTTCGGCCCCTGGGCCTGGGAAGGCAAGTTCTTCGAACGCGGCGAGGTACGCCTCGCCCTGCTGTCGCTCCTCGCCGATGGCCCGCGCCATGGCTATGAGCTGATGAAGGCACTCGAGGAGAAGTCGCAGGGCCTCTACACGCCTTCGGCCGGCACGATCTATCCAACCCTGCAGCAACTGCAGGACGAGGACCTCGTCTCCTCCAGCGAGGTCGAGGGCGGCAAGCGGGTCTATGACCTGACCGCCACCGGCCGCGCCCTGCTGGAAACCGAGGCGGCGGCCATCGCCGCCATCTGGGAACGGCCGAAGGACGAGGAGTGGGGCGGCTGGGGCTATGCCCGCCACCCCGATGCCGGTGTCGTCATGAAGCCGGCCTTCCGCCTCATGCGCACCGCCATCCGCTCGGTGATGCGCTCCAAGGACCCCAACCGGGCCGACAAGGTGCGCGACATCCTGCGCCAGGCCGAGGATGACATCCGCAACCTGAACGGGGAGCATTGATATGAATGCCGCAAACCTGGACCCCAGCGTCAAGGCCGTCGTCGACCGTCTGGAGGCCCGGATTGCCGGTGAACGCCAGCAGATGGGGCAGGGGAAGTTCGACCGCGACAAGCTGGCGCTCGCCGCCGGGCCTGACTCGGCCGGCCTTCTCAACCTGCTGATCCGCACCAAGAAGGCGCATCGCATCGTCGAGGTCGGCACCTCGATCGGCTACACCGCCCTTTGGCTGGGCGAGGCGGCCAGGGCGACCGGGGGACATGTCATCGGCATGGAGTATGTCGCCGACAAGCACGCCCAGGCGATCCAGAACCTGAAGGATGCCGGGCTTTCGGATGTCGTCGAGGTCCGGCAGGGTGACGCAAAGGCAATCCTCCGCGACATCAAGTCGCCCGTCGATCTCGCCTTTGTCGATGCCTGGAAGGACGACTACATCCATTATTTCGACGATCTCCTGCCGAAGATGAGCCTGGGCGGCGTCATCGTCGCCGACAACATCACGCGGCCGGAAAGCAGCGCCGAACTAATGAAGCTGTACCAGGCGCATGTGCGGGCCAGGCCCAACGTGCGCAGCAGCTTCCTTTCCATCGGCTCGGGACTCGAAATGAGCGTGCGGACGGCCTGAGCGCCGCTTCTGGGGTAGAAATCACATGACGACATCGGAAGGCGCGGCGGTCACCGCCACGCCGGCGGCTGCGGGCAAACACCCACCAGCCCTCAAGGGCTTCGCGCTGTTCAGCGTGCTGGCCGCCCTCATGCTCACGCTGCTGTTGCAGGCGCTCGACCAGACCATCGTATCCACGGCGCTGCCGCGCATCGTCAGCGTGCTGCACGGGCTCGACCGCTACACCTGGGTCGTTACCGCCTACATGCTGGCGAGCACGGCGGTGATTCCCATCGCAGGCAAGCTGTCGGACCAGTTCGGCCGCAAGCTCCTGTCCATCGTCGGCGTCGTCGTCTTCGTTGCGGGCTCGCTGCTCGCCGGCGCCGCCACGACAATGGACCAGCTCATCCTCTTCCGCGGCATCCAGGGCATCGGCGCCGGCATGGGCATGACGCTGGTGATGACCGTGATCGGCGACATGTTCCCGCCCCGGGAGCGCGCGCGCTGGCAGGGCCTGTTCGGCGCCGTCTACGGCATTTCCAGCCTGATCGGTCCGGCGCTTGGCGGCTTCCTGACCGAACACGGCCCGCTGCTCGGCAGTCTGGTGGTGGAAGAAACGCGCTGGCGCTGGATCTTCTACATCAACCTGCCGCTCGGCGCGCTCGCGCTCGCCGCGCTCATCGTCTACCTGCCCTCGGGCCTCGAGGCGCACAGCAATGACGGCGCGAAGCGCGGCAGCGCCTGGCGCCGTGTGGACTGGACGGGGGCGGTGCTGCTCGTCGCCGCCACGGTCTGCCTGCTGCTCGGCCTCAACTGGGGCGGCCAGCAGACCTATGACTGGGGCTCGGTCGAGGTGCTCGGCATGCTGCTCGCCTCGCTCGTCCTCACCTTGCTGTTCCTCTTTGTCGAATCGCGCGCGGCGGAACCGCTGATGCCGCTGTCGCTGTTCCAGAACCGCGTCTTCGCCATCGATTCGGCGCTGTCGGCGCTGATCGGCATGGCGATCCTGGCGGTCGCCGTCTACATGCCGCTCTTCATGCAGGCGGTGCTGCATTACAGCCCGGCCAATTCCGGCGCGGCGATCACGCCACTGATGCTCAGCTTTGTCGGCGGCGCCGTGCTGTGCGGCCGCATCATGGGCAAGATCGGCCGCTTCAAGCCGATCGCCATCGCCGCCGGCGCCATCCTGACCGTGGGCGGCATCCTGCTCACGCGCATGTCGCCGGAAACCTCGGTGACCACGGCAGTGATCAACATGATCGTCACCGGCATCGGCATCGGCATGTTCTTCCCGATCCTGACGCTGGTCGCGCAGAACGTGCTGCCGCGGAATCAGCTGGGCGTTGGCACCAGCACGGTGACCTTCTTCCGCTCCATCGGGTCGGTGGTCGGCATCGCCATCGTCGGCACCATCGTCGGCCATTCCCTCGCCACGCAGCTTGGCCACAAGGTGCCCGCGCGCGCGGCGTCATTGCCGGCGGAACAGCTCGGCAATGCCATCGTCACCGGTTTTCAGGCGGTGGTCGCGCTCGGCATCCTGGTGTTCATCCTCGCGCTGATCATCGAGAACGTGCCGATCACCGGCCGCGGCGATCCCAAGGCAGCGCCGTCGTCGCTAGAGTAGAGGGGCGGGACGTGAAGGGCAGGGCGCGCTAGGGCGCCTTGCGCAGCGCTTCGAGCAGCAGCGTGAGCGTGGCGACGGCGAAAGCGATCATGTTGCCTTCGCGGTCAGCGCTCCCGGTCTCGAGCGTGCGCACCAGCGCAACAGGTCCCGCGGTCGCCATGCAGCTGTGGCCGGCGTCGTCGCCATAGCGGTTGCCGGTCGGCCCCGCCGCGCCCGTCTCGGCCAGGCCCCAGGTCGCCTCCAGCCGTTCGCGCACACGTGCCGCCATCAAGTTGGCATAGGGTTCGCTCGAACTACGCATGCCGTCCGGCAGCTTCTCGATGCCCATGAACACCCGCGCCGCAGGCCGCGCATAGGTGACGCTGCCACCCAGGAAATAGGCCGAGGCGCCGGGCACCGACAGCAGTGCCGCCGCCACCAGGCCGCCGGCGGAGGATTCGCTGACGCCGACGGTTTCCTTGCGGGCAAACAGCAGCGCGCTGCAGGCCTGGGCGAGGCGGGTGAGTTCCGGTGGCAGTGTGTCGTCGCTGGTCATGTCGGTGCTGTCCGTTTCGGGCGGGAGGTGGCGATCCTAGCACGCGATAACGGGATGCTAGGGCTGGCGCATCGTCATCCGGTATTCGAAGCGATCCCAGGGGAAGTGGCCGACGATGTGTTCGACGCCGCGGTCCTTCTCGTCATAGGTCGTGCGCGACAGGCGCAGCATCGGGGAGCCGCTGGCGATGGCGAGCCGTTGTGCCACCTCGGCCGGGGCGGGGCAGGCGGCCAGGGATTGCTCGGCCCGCTCCATACGGATGCCAAGCCGCATCATCAGCAGCAGGCGCGGCACTTCCAGCAACTGCGCGCGGTCGATCTTGCGGCCGATCTCGACCGGCACCCAGGTGACCGTGTGGACGATCTCCTTGCCATAGCGGCTCGTGATGTTGGTCGTGCAGTGCAGCGGACTGCCGGCCTCCACACCCATCGCCTGGGCGACATCGGGCGGCGCCGCAACCTCGCCAAAGTCGAGAATGATCAGCTGGTTGTTCCAGGCCTGGACCAGGATGGTCTCGAACAGGCCCTGCAAATTGCCCTCGAACTCCGCCGTGGCCCGCGGCTGGCGCACCGTGGCGCGCCGTCCGCGGCCGCGTTCGATCACCCCGGCGGCGGCGAGGTCGTCGAGCGCGCGTTTCGCCGTGATCGTCGACACGCCGAAGCGGGTGGTCAGCTCGCGCTCGCTCGGCAACTGGCTGCCCACCGGAAACTCGCCCTTGGCGATGGCGCGCCGCAGCTCTTCCTGGACCCGCCGGTAGAGCGGACCTCGGCGGCTGAGCGACGGGGCGGGGCGGGACAGCGGCACGGCACCTCGATCAAAGGTCATAGGGGAATCCGGTACGCCAACAGGCCCTGGACCCGGCGGTCCAACGTCAATAACGCAATGGTTGCGCTTTCGACGGCTCTTGCCGGCCCTCATGGAAAGTTAATATATTAACTTTCCAGCGCGGCGCCAAGCCGCGCGGCCAGCAGGGAGAGGACCAGGGGCATGAACAAGATTGGGCGCCCGTTCGCGGCGATGATGATGGCGGGGCTCTGCGCCCTGTCGGTTCCGGCCTTCGGGCAGGAAAAGGTGCTGCAGGTCGGCGTGACCTCGCTGCCGCCGCCCTTCGGCAATCCATACGCCGCCGGCGTGTTTCCCAGCTGGCACACATGGACCGCGCTGTTCGATGCGATGACCGTGGTCGATGAAAAGGACGGCAGCGCCCAGCCGGCGCTCGCGGCGCGCTGGCAGTCGCAGAACGACACGACCTGGCGCTTCACGCTGCGCGACGGCATCACCTTTGACAATGGCGAGCCGTTCGGTGCCGAAGCCGTTGCCGCCGCCATCAACTTCCTGCGCAAGGACGATGCAGGCAAGGCGATGAGCTTCGCGACCCAGATCAGCAACGTGGTGGAAGCCCGCGTCGTCGATGCCCGCACGGTCGACATCATCACCGACAAGCCTGACGCCATTTTGCCCTCGCGCATCTCTGGCATGTTCATCGTGGCGCCGAAGGCTTGGAAGGAACAGGGCGCGCAGGCCTATGCGCGCAAGCCGGCCGGCACCGGCTCCTTCACCGTGGTGAGCTGGGCGCCGGAGAAGGTGACCTTCACAGGCCGCAAGGATTCGTGGCGGGCGCCCAAGGTCGACCGGCTCGACATCGTGCCGCTGGCCGAGCGCCCGTCGCGCGTGCAGGCGCTGGTGTCCAGCCAGATCGACATCGCCGTCACCGTCTCGACTGATAATTTCGCCACCATCCGCAATGCGGGGCATGTCGTCGACATCGTTCCATCGACCAACGCGATGGCGATTCCGCTTTTCAACGCCGGCAAGGGTGCCTTTGATCCCTTCAAGGACAAGCGCGTCCGCCAGGCGCTGAACCACGCGGTCGACAAGGAGACGATGGTCAGCGCCTTCTTCGAGGGCCGCACCAAGGCGGCAAGCCAGGGTGCGACGCCAAACACCTTCGGCTACAACCCGGACCTCAAGCCCTATGCCTATGACCCGGCGCGGGCGAAGGCCTTGCTGGCCGAGGCCGGCTATCCCAACGGCTTCAAGTTCGTG
>CANJEJ010000147.1 GCA_947473325.1 Alphaproteobacteria bacterium
ACAGGCCGGCTTCGCGAGCCGCATCTGCCAGCGCCTTGACGCGCCCCTGGAACACATAACCGCCGCGATCAAACACCACGTTCGTCACACCGGCCGCGCGCGCCCGTTCGGCGATCGCCTTGCCGACCTGGACGGCCGCGTCTTTCTTGCCGCCCGACGACACATCGCCGAGGACGTCCTTTTCCAGGGTCGAGGCGGCCGCGAGCGTCACGCCGCGCGCGTCGTCGATGACCTGGGCATAGATATGCTGATTCGACCGGAAGACCGACAGGCGCGGGCGACCCTGCGCGCGCAGCCGAAGGCGGAAGCGCGTGCGCGTCTTGCGCCGGTCGTGGAGATTCTTGACGGAAGCCATGGCGGTGCGCCTCTACTTCTTCTTGCCTTCTTTGCGGAGGATCTTCTCCGCGGCGTATTTGATGCCCTTGCCCTTGTAGGGCTCAGGCTTGCGATAGGACCGGACTTCGGCGGCAACCTGACCGACTTCGCGCTTGTCCACACCCGAAATCTGGATGTTGGTCGGCGATGCGGTCTTGATCGTGATGCCTTCCGGAATCGGATAGCGGATTTCGTGGCTGTAGCCGAGCGTGAGGACCAGGTCCTTGCCCTGCACCGCGGCGCGATAACCAACGCCGTTTATTTCCAGCGTCTCGGTGTAGCCGTCGATCACGCCACGGATCATGTTGTTGACCAGCGTACGCTGCAGGCCCCACATCGCACGGCCGCGACGCGACTCGTGACGCGGGCGGATGAGGATCTTGCCGTCCTCGCGCGTCGCCTCGATCTCATCCACCAGGACCAGGCTGAGGGCGCCCTTCGGGCCCTTGACCTTCACTTCCTGGCCGGCGAGGTCGACATTGACGCCCGAAGGCACCGACACCGGCTGTTTTCCAATGCGCGACATGATCTGCTTCCTAGAGAACGCTGCAGAGAACCTCACCGCCCACGTTCTGCTCGCGCGCCTGGCTGTCAGACATGACACCCCGCGGCGTGGACAGAATGGCGATGCCGAGGCCGTTGCAGACCTTGGGCAGGTCCCGGATCGACGAATAAACGCGCCGGCCGGGGGTGGAGATTCGCTGAATCTGCTTAATGACCGGTTCGCCCTCGTAATACTTGAGCGCAACGGCAATCTCGGGCTTTCCGACGAGCACTTCCGAGCGCTCGAAGTCACGGATATAGCCTTCCGCCTTCAGCACTTCGAGAACCCGTTCCCGCATGCGGGACGCCGGCAGGACCACCTTGGACATCCGCGCACGCTGAGCGTTGCGGATGCGAGTGATCATGTCGCCGATGGGATCGTTCACCATCATCAGGCGTGTCCTCCGCTCACCAGCTTGACTTGACCATCCCGGGGATCTGTCCCCGGGAGGCCAGCTGCCGCAACGCAATGCGCGACAACTTGAGTTTCCGATAAAATCCGCGCGACCGGCCCGACAGTTCGCACCGGTTGCGGATTCGCGACTTCGACGAATTGCGCGGCAGTTCGGCGAGCTTCAGGCGGGCGGCGAACCGCTCTTCCTGGGGCTGCGCGTCGTCATTCGCCACCGCGAGAAGGCGGGCGCGCTTCGCCGCGTACTTCGCCACCAGCTTGCGCCGGTGCTTGTCCTTTTCGATCGAGCTTTTCTTGGCCATGGGAAACAGCGCTCCGTTAAGCCGTGAACGGCAGGCCAAAGCTGCGAAGAAGCTCACGCGCTTCGTCGTCGGTCTTGGCTGTCGTGCAAATGATGATGTCCATGCCCCGGACCTTGTCGACCTTGTCGTAGTTGATCTCGGGGAAAATGATGTGCTCGCGAATGCCCATGGCGTAGTTGCCACGGCCGTCGAAGCTCTTCGGCGAGACGCCGCGGAAGTCACGCACGCGCGGCAGCGCGATCGTGACCAGGCGGTCGAGGAATTCGTACATGCGCTCGCGGCGCAGCGTCACCTTGGCGCCGATGGCGAGGCCTTCGCGCACCTTGAAGTTGGCGATGGACTTCGTCGCCCGCGTGATCACGGCCTTCTGGCCGGCGATCATCGTCAGGTCGCCGACAGCGGCATCGACCTTCTTGGTGTCGCCGCCGGTGTCGCCAAGACCCATGTTGATCACGATCTTGTCGAGCTTCGGCACCTGCATCGGGTTCGTGTAACCGAACCGCGTCACCAGCGCCGGGCGGATGTCCTTGGAATAGGTGTCTTGCAGACGAGTGGCCATTGCAGCTTGCCTCACGCGTCAACAACTTCGCCGGACCGCCGTGCAACGCGCACCTTGCGGCCGTCTTCGAGAACCTTGAAACCGACGCGGCTTGGCTTGCCGGTCTTGGGGTCCTCGATGGCGAGGTTGGAGAGATGGATCATCGCCTCGATCTCACGGATGCCGCCGGTGTCGCCAGCGCGCGGCGCCGTGTGGCGCTTGACCATGTTGATGCCCTGGACAGCGGCGCGCTGCGTCGACGGATCGACGCGGAGGACGCTGCCCTTCTTGCCCTTGTCGCGGCCGGTGAGAACGATCACCCGGTCGCCTTTGCGGATCTTCGCGGCCATTACAGAACCTCCGGCGCGAGCGACACGATCTTCATGTGCTGGCGGGCGCGGAGTTCGCGCGTCACCGGCCCGAAGATGCGGGTGCCGATCGGCTCGTTATCCTTCGAGATCAGCACCGCCGCATTGCGGTCGAAGCGGATCGAGCTGCCGTCGGGACGGCGGATTTCCTTCGCCGTGCGGACGATCACCGCGCGGTGTACTTCGCCCTTCTTCACGCGACCGCGCGGAATGGCTTCCTTGACCGCCACGACGATGATGTCGCCGATCGAAGCGTATTTCCGCTTCGAACCGCCCAGCACCTTGATGCACTGGACGCGGCGGGCGCCGGAGTTATCGGCGACGTCGAGATTGCTTTCGGCCTGAATCATGACATCAGTTTCCTAATCGGTTGAGACAAGCGGTCCTTAGACCGCGTCCTCCACCACTTCCCAGGTCTTCAGCTTGGACAGCGGGCGGCATTCCTGGATGCGCACCGAATCCCCGACCTTGTGGGCATTCTTTTCATCGTGCGCGTGGAACTTCTTCGAGCGCGTGATGAACTTCTTGTAGATCGGGTGCATGACGCGCCGGTCGACGCGCACCACCACAGTCTTGTCACCCGACTTGCTGACCACCTGGCCACTGAAAATCCGCTTCGGCATCGTTTCTTTCCGCTTCTTTCCGTGGCCGTTTACTGGCCGGCCTGGACGCGCATGACCGTCTTGATGCGCGCGATGTCGCGACGCACCGCACGGATCCGCGAGGTGTTCTCGAGCTGACCGCTCGCCCGCTGGAAGCGCAGATTGAACGCCTCCTTGCGCAGCGACAGCAGCTCGTCTTTCAGCTGGTCGGGCGACTTGCCCTTGAGTTCTTCAGCCTTCATTTCGCTTCCTCTCAGGCCGCGCGCGCGACGATGCGCGTCTGCACCGACAGCTTGGCCGCGCCGAGCTCGAATGCTTCCTTCGCGACATTGGCCGGCACGCCATCGACTTCAAACATGATGCGGCCCGGCTTCACCCGGCACATCCAGAACTCCGGCGCGCCCTTGCCCGAGCCCATTCGGACTTCGGCAGGCTTCCGGCTGACCGGCACGTCCGGGAAAATGCGGATCCAGACGCGGCCAGCGCGCTTCATGTGGCGCGTGATGGCGCGGCGCGCCGCTTCGATCTCGCGGGCGTTCACGCGGCCCGGCGTCACGGCCTTGAGGCCGAACGAGCCGAAATTCAGCGTCGTGCCGCCCTTGGCCAGGCCGTGGATACGGCCCTTGTGCGCCTTGCGGTACTTGGTGCGCTTGGGACTGAGCATAGCTTCCTCTGGTGCCTTACTGCCGGCCGCCGGACTGTTGCTGCTGTTCCGACAGGCGCTTGTCCTTCGCCATCGGATCGTGAGCCATGACTTCGCCGGTGAAGATCCACACCTTCACGCCGCAGGAGCCATAGGCCGTTTCAGCCGTCGATTCGCCGTAGTCGATGTCGGCGCGCAGCGTGTGCAGCGGCACACGACCTTCGCGATACCATTCCACGCGCGCGATTTCGGCGCCGCCGAGGCGGCCCGCGCAGTTGATGCGGATGCCCTTGGCGCCCAGGCGCATCGCCGACTGCACGGCCCGCTTCATGGCGCGGCGGAAGGCAACGCGGCGCTCGAGCTGCTGGGCGATGTTGTCGGCCACCAGCTTGGCGTCGATCTCGGGCTTGCGGATCTCGACGATGTTCAGGTGCAGTTCCGACGCCGTCATCTTGGCGAGATCGGAGCGCAGCTTCTCGATGTCCGCGCCCTTCTTGCCGATGACGACACCCGGACGCGCCGTGTGGATCGTGATGCGGGCCTTCTTCGCCGGACGCTCGATGATGACGCGGCTGATGCCGGCCTGCCCGAGCTTGTCCTCGATATAGGCGCGGATGCGCAGGTCTTCATGCAGAAGGTTGGCATAGTCCCGGTCGTTCGCGAACCAGCGCGAATCCCACGTCCGGTTGATGCCGAGGCGAAGTCCGATCGGATTGACCTTGTGGCCCATTACTCTTTCTCCTCGCGCTCGCGCACGATGATCGTGAGATTGCTGAACGACTTCGTGATCTGGGCCGAGCGGCCGCGACCGCGGGCGTGGAAGCGCTTCATCGCGAAGGAACGGCCGACCGTCGCTTCGGCGACATACAGGCGATCCACGTCGAGCTGGTGGTTGTTCTCGGCATTGGCAATGGCCGACTGCAGGACCTTCTTCACGTCCTCGGCGATGCGACGCTTGGAGAAGGACAGATCGGCGAGAGCCAGCCCCGCCCGCTTGCCGCGGATGAACTGGGCAACCAGGTTGAGCTTCTGCGGACTGATGCGGATCGCCCACGAATGGGCGCTCGCTTCATTGTCCGCCAGCCGGCGCGGTGTTGCAGCCTTAGACATAAGCTTCCCCTATCCCTAGGCCCGCGTCGCCTTCTTGTCGGCCGTGTGGCCGGAGAAGGTGCGCGTCGGCGAAAACTCGCCGAACTTGTGACCCACCATGCCCTCGGTGACGAGGACCGGAATGAACTTCTTGCCGTTGTAGACCCCGAAGGTGAGGCCAACGAACTGCGGCAGGATGGTCGAACGACGCGACCACGTCTTGATGACTTCCTTGCGGCCCGATTCGCGCGAGACTTCGGCTTTCTTAAGCAGGAAGCCGTCGACGAATGGGCCTTTCCAGACGGAGCGTGCCACGTCCTATTTCTCCTACGACTGCTTGTGCCGGCGACGGACGATGAGCTTGCCAGAGGGCTTGCGGTTGGACCGCGTCTTCTTGCCCTTCGTCGGCTTACCCCACGGCGTCACCGGGTGACGGCCACCGGATGTCCGGCCTTCGCCACCACCATGCGGGTGATCGATCGGGTTCATGGCCACGCCGCGAACGTGCGGGCGGCGGCCCTTCCAGCGATTGCGGCCAGCGTGGCCGATCTTGACGTTCTGGTTGTCCGGGTTGGACACCGCGCCGATTGTCGCCATGCATTCGGCGCGCACCATGCGCTGTTCGCCCGACGACAGGCGCAGCAGGGCATAGCCCGCGTCCTTGCCGACGAGCTGGGCATAGGTGCCGGCGGAACGAGCGATCTGGCCGCCGCGGCCCGGGCGCATCTCGATGTTGTGGATGATCGTGCCGACCGGGATATCGCGCATGGGCATCGCATTGCCCGGCTTGATGTCCATCTTGTCGCCCGATTCCACCTTGTCGCCAGCCTTCAGGCGCTGCGGCGCGAGGATGTAGGCGAGTTCGCCGTCCTCGTACTTCACCAGCGCGATGAAGGCGGTGCGGTTCGGATCGTATTCCAGGCGCTCCACGACGGCGCGGCCCTGCTTCTTGCGCTTGAAATCGACCAGGCGGTGGCGCTGCTTGTGACCGCCGCCGATGTTGCGCGAGGTCATGCGGCCGAGGTTGTTGCGGCCACCCGTCTTGCGTTTGCCTTCGGTCAGCGTCTTGACCGGCTCGCCCTTCCACAGGTCCGAACGGTCAATAAGCACGGTCCCGCGGCGGGACGGCGTGGTCGGCTTGAATGTCTTAAGTGCCATGGCGTCAGATTCCCGTGGTCACGTCGATCGAATGCCCGGCTTCGAGCGTCACGATCGCTTTCTTGACTTCGTTGCGCCGGCCAAGCGTGCCGCGGAAGCGCTTTTCCTTGCCTTCCTGGCGCAGCGTGTTGACGGCCTTCACCTTGACCTTGAACAGGGTCTCGATGGCGGTCTTGATCTCCGGCTTCGAGGCATCGACGGCGACCTTGAAGGTCACCTGATTGTGCTCCGAACCCATCGTCGCCTTTTCGGTGATGACGGGGCCGCGCACGATCTCGTAGATGCGCTCGCGGGAAACGACAGCGCCCTTCATTTCAGCCTCTCTTCGAGATGCTCGACCGCCGCCTTGGTGAGGGCGAGCGTGTCGTGCCGCAGGATGTCGTACACGTTGACGCCCTGCTGCGGCAGGATGTCGAAACCGTGCAGGTTGCGCGCGGCGCGCAGGAAATTGTCATCGACCACCGGACCGTCGATCACCAGCGCCGACTTCCAGCCCAGCGTCGACAGCTTGGCGACGAGCGACTTGGTCTTGGCTTCCGACAGGGTGGCGGTGTCGATCACCACCAGCTTGCCTTCGGCCTGTTTGGCCGACAGCGCCGTCTTCAGGGCGAGCTTGCGCACCTTCTTCGGCAGGTCGAAATCATGGGCGCGCACGACCGGGCCGTGCATCGTGGCACCGCCGCGCATCTGCGGCGAACGCAGCGAGCCCTGGCGAGCCACACCGCCGCCCTTCTGCTTGAAGGGCTTTTTGCCGGTTCCGCTGACTTCGTCGATCGTCTTCACCTTGTGGGTGCCACGCTGCTTCTTCGCCAGCTGCCAGCGCACCATGCGCTGCAGGATGTCGCCGCGCATGGGGAGGCCGAAGATCGTCTCGCTGAGCTCGATCTCGCCGGCCGCCGTGTTGTCGAGCGTCGTGATTTTCGCTTTCATGACGCTATTCCTTCTTCGCCGCTGCGGCGTCGCCGCCCTTGAGCGCCGCCGGGAACGGCAGTTCCACCTTGGCCGGACGCTTCACCGCGTCGCGCACCTGGATCCACGAACCCTTCACGCCCGGCACCGCGCCGCGCAGCATGATCAGGCCGCGTTCGGCATCGACCGCAGCCACTTCCAGGTTCTGGACCGTGACCCATTCGGCGCCGAGATGACCGGCCATCTTCTTGCCCTTGAACACCTTGCCGGGGTCCTGGCGCTGGCCGGTCGAACCATGCGAGCGGTGCGAGATCGACACACCGTGCGTGGCGCGCAGGCCGTGGAAGTTGTGGCGCTTCATAACGCCCGCGAAGCCCTTGCCAAGCGAGGTGCCGCTGACATCGACCAGCTGGCCGGCGACGAAATGCGCGGCCGAGAGTTCAGCGCCGACGTCGATCAGCGCGTCTTCCGACACGCGGAACTCGACGACCTTGCGCTTCGGCTCAACGCTGGCCTTGGCGAAGTGGCCACGCATGGCCTTCGAAACGTTCTTCACCTTGATGACGCCGGCGCCAAGCTGGACAGCCGAATAGCCGTCCTTGTCCTTGGTCCGCTGAGCCACGACCTGGCAGCCGTCCAGCTTAAGGACGGTGACCGGAACGTGAGCCCCGTCATCGGTGAAGAGGCGGGTCATTCCCACCTTTTGTGCAAGCAAACCGGTGCGCATCTCAGAGCCCTTAGAGCTTGATCTCCACATCGACGCCGGCCGCAAGGTCGAGCTTCATAAGCGCGTCGACGGTTTGCGGAGTCGGATCGATGATGTCGAGGAGGCGGCGATGAGTCCGGATTTCGAACTGCTCGCGCGATTTCTTATCAACGTGCGGCGAACGGTTCACGGTGAACCGCTCGATCTTGTTGGGCAGCGGGATCGGGCCGCGGACGCGGGCCCCCGTGCGCTTCGCCGTGGTGACGATTTCACTCGTCGACTGGTCGAGCACACGGTGGTCGAACGCCTTGAGGCGGATCCGGATATTTTGACTTTCAATCGCCATTGTTCGTTCCTGGCCCGCAGCCTTGATCCGTTACTGGATAATCGACGCGACGACGCCGGCGCCGACGGTACGGCCGCCTTCGCGGATGGCGAAGCGCAGGCCCTCGTCCATGGCGATCGGCGCGATCAGCTCGACCTCCATCGTCACGTTGTCGCCCGGCATCACCATTTCCGTGCCTTCCGGCAGCTTCACCACGCCCGTCACGTCCGTCGTCCGGAAGTAGAACTGCGGACGGTAGTTGGTGAAGAACGGCGTGTGACGGCCGCCCTCTTCCTTCGTCAGCACGTAGGCTTCCGCCTTGAACTTCGTGTGCGGCGTGATCGAACCCGGCGCCGCCAGAACCTGGCCGCGCTCAACGCCCTCGCGCTCCACACCGCGGATCAGGCAGCCGACGTTGTCGCCCGCCTCGCCCGAGTCCAGCAGCTTGCGGAACATCTCGACGCCCGTCACCGTCGTCTTCGACGTGTCCTTGATCCCGATGATCTCGACTTCGTCGCCAACCTTCACGATGCCGCGCTCGATGCGACCCGTCACAACCGTGCCGCGGCCCGAGATCGAGAACACGTCCTCGATCGGCATCAGGAACGGACGGTCCTTCGGACGCTCCGGCTGCGGGATGTATTCGTCCACCGCCTTCATCAGCGCCAGGATCGCGTCATGCCCGATCGCCGGCGTCTTGTCTTCCAGCGCCGCCAGCGCCGAGCCACGGATCACCGGCAGGTCGTCGCCCGGGAAGTTGTAGGACGACAACAGCTCGCGAACCTCGAGCTCAACCAGGTCCAGCAGTTCCGGGTCGTCAACCATGTCGACCTTGTTCATGAACACAACCAGCGCCGGCACGCCGACCTGGCGCGCCAGCAGGATGTGCTCCCGCGTCTGCGGCATCGGCCCGTCCGCCGCGCTCACAACCAGGATCGCCCCGTCCATCTGCGCCGCGCCCGTGATCATGTTCT
>CANJEJ010000148.1 GCA_947473325.1 Alphaproteobacteria bacterium
GATCGAGGAAACCACCTCGGACTACGACAAGGAAAAGCTGCAGGAACGCCTCGCGAAGCTGTCGGGCGGCGTCGCCGTGATCAAGGTGGGCGGTTCCACCGAGGTCGAGGTGAAGGAACGCAAGGATCGCGTCGATGACGCGCTGCACGCAACGCGCGCGGCCGTCGAAGAAGGCGTCCTGCCGGGTGGCGGCACCGCGCTGCTCTACGGCTCGCGTGCGCTTGACAAGCTGAAGGTCGCCAACCCCGACCAGCAGACCGGCATCGAGATCATCCGCAAGGCGCTGCAGGCGCCGATCCGGCAGATCGCCGAGAACGCCGGCACCAACGGCGGCATCGTCGTCGGCAAGCTGCTCGAACAGTCCAACGTCAACTTCGGCTTTGACGCCCAGACCGACGAGTACAAGGACCTGGTGAAGGCCGGCATCATCGACCCGACCAAGGTCGTCCGTCATGCCCTGCAGGATGCCGCTTCGGTGGCAGCCCTGGTGGTGACGACGGAAGTCATGATCGCCGACAAGCCGGAGAAGAAGCAGTCTGGTGGCGCCCCGGATATGGGCGGCATGGGCGGTATGGACGACATGGACTTCTAGTCCAGTCTTTCCGGTACGGGATGGAACGGCGGGGGCCATGCTCCCGCCGTTTTCTTTTGCGAGAGGGCTGCCGCCCGCGGCTTGGGGCCGGGTGGGGCGTTCATGTATAGTCCGGCCAGCGGCGGCCGGGGCATGTCGCGCCGGACAGTGACCTTCACGCGAGCCCTTTTTGACCCTGCCTCACCCCCACGGAATCGCCGCCAACCGCTCGGTCCTGCCGCACCGGCTGTCGGGCCATGCTGCCTTTGTGCTGGCGGCGGTGATGGCAGTGCTGTTCCGCCTCGCGGTCTGGGTGGGGACGATCATCCACCCGGTCCCCAACGAGGTCGGCGCGCCGGTCTCGCCGTTGCACGCCAATTCGCAGATCGACCTCGCCTTCTATCAGGCGACGCGCCTGTTCTACGGCGGCTGGATCGACCGTTTCACCTCGGCGCCGCTATCCGACTGGCCGGCGCTGTTCGGCATCTTCCTGCAGCACCTGAGTCCCGCCAACTATTTCGGCCCACCCTTCATGGCGGGCATGTTGTCGCTGTTCGACTATGGCGCGCACAACACGCTGCCGCTCGCCGTTGTCTTCCTTCTGCTGTCCTGCGCCGTCGTGGTGCTGTGGCTGCACTGGCTGCAGCGCTTCGGCCTGGGCGTGTTGGGCCTGCTATTCGTCGCGCTGATGCCGGGGCCGCTCTGGTTCATGCTCAATGTCAGCACGGACCTGCCCTTCGCCGGCCTGCTCGTCGCCTTTGTCCTCGTGTTCTTCTCCGACCGCTCGCGCCGCACGCGCTATGGCTGGGCGCTCGCCATTGCAGTCACCGCCACCCTGTTGCGCCCCCATGGCGTATCGTTGTTCCTTTTCCTCGGCCTCTATGAAGCCTTCCTGTCGCCCGGCCGCTCGCATCGGCAAAAGGTGATTCTCGGCGGCCTGCTTGCAGTGGCGGGCGTGGTCATGATGTTCGTCTTCGGCGGCTATTTCCTCTGGTACGTCCAGACGTCGAGCGGGCTCGACTATTTCGGCCATACCAGCGCCGACTTCGTCGCCGGCATCTACCCGGGCCTGCCCGCCTGGCTCGACCGGCCGCTGTCCTGGCTGTCGCTGCTCGGCGCCAAGTTCCTCTACCTCGCCGGGCTGCGGCCCAGTTATGGCGATGCGGTGTCGCCGCTCGTGCTGGTGCGCGCCGCCGCCGGCATCGTGCTGCTGCCGGGGCTGATCTACGGCTTTTTCCGCGCGCCCTGGGCCTATCGTTTCCTGCTTGCCGCCTTCTTCGCGCCCGTGGTCTTCGGCTCGGCGCAGGATCGCTACACTATGCCGGTGGCGCCGCTGCTCGTGCTCTTCGCCGAGCGCCTTGCCTTTGAAATCTGGGGGCTGTTCACCGGCCGCCGCCCCGTCTTTCCCCGCCTGCCGCTGGAACGCGCATGAATTCGTCCCCCCGCATCCTCGCCTTCCTGCCGACGCTGAACGACTTCGCCGTGCTGCCGCAGATCTGCGCGGCGATCCAGGCGCTGCCCGGCGACTATGCCGTCCTCGTCATCGACGATGGCTCCTATCCGCCGCTCGACCGGGCCACCCTGCCGCCGGGCACGATGGTCGGGCACCTGCCGGAAAACTACGGCCTGGGCGTCGCCACCCACGTGGCGATGGACCACATGCTGGCGCATGGCTATGACGTGCTGGTGCGGCTCGACAGCGACGGCCAGCATCCGGTCGACAAGATTCCGCTGCTGGTCGATGAAGTCACGGCCGACCGCGCCGACTTCGCCATCGGCACGCGCATCGACCCGCACAAGGGCTTCGGCGCCCGCATCCTGGCGACGCGCTTCATCAGCGCCTACTACCGCCTCATCGCGCGCTGGCTCACCGGCTCGCGCGTGCTCGGCGATCTCACCTCGGGTTTCATGGCGATGAACCGCCGCACGGCAAGCCTGATGGCGAAGGAACCGCTGGAACGCTACCCGGAGCCGGAGATGCTCATGCTCGGCATGCTCGAGGGCCTGCGCATCGCGCGCGTGCCGATCAAGGCGAACGAGCGCGAGTTCGGCCGCTCCACCATCGGCGTGAACCGCGCCATGCTGCTCTTCTACCGCTTCAACATCTTCGCGCTGAGCCGCCTGTTCGACGGAGCAAAACGGCCATGATGAAATTCGTTGCCGTCCTCGTGCTGGCAGTTGGCCTGTTCCTGCTGGCCAAGCGCCGGCTGATCCAGATCGACATGTCCTTCTTCCTCTATGTCGCACTGGTGGCGCTGGCGATTGGCTCGCTCAGCCCGACCTTCATCGATGTCGTCGCGCATATCTTCGGCATCATCTACCAGCCACTCGCCGTCATCCTGCTCGCGCTCTTCATCCTGCTTTGCATGGTGACGCTGGTGGCGATCTACATCACCCGGCTCGGCCAGCGCCACACCACGCTGGTGCGCCGCTTCGCCGCCATCGAGCTTGCCGACGAAGAGCGGCGTCGTGCCGCGCTGAAGGGTTGAGGGAGTCATGAAGGCCATTGTCCAGACCGCGCTCGGCGGACCCGAAAACCTCCGCCTCGTCGACTGGCCCGATCCGGTGCCGGGCCACGGCCAGGTGCTGGTACGGCTTCGTGCCGCCTCGCTCAACTACCGCGACACGCTGATCCTCAAGGGCGGCTACGGCTCCCGCCAGCTCAAGGAAAACTTCGTCCCGCTCAGCGACGGGGCAGGGGAGGTGGTGGCGCTCGGCCCCGGTGCGGCCCGGTTCAAGATCGGCGACCGTGTCACCGTGGCCTTCTTCCAGCACTGGCTCTCCGGCGCGCCGAATGAAGAGGTGCTGGATTCCGACACCGGCCGCAACGCCAACGGCGTGCTCTGCGAACTCTGCACCTTCGACGAAGCCGGCCTCGTCCGCACCCCCGACTACCTGACCGACGTCGAAGCCGCGTCCTTGCCCTGCGCCGCCCTGACCGCGTGGAGCGCGCTGATCACCGAAGGCCATATCTCGCCGGCCGATACCGTGCTGGTGCAGGGCACCGGCGGTGTTTCGTTGTTCGCGCTGCAATTCGCCAAGATGACGGGCGCGGGCGTGGTCGCCACCTCGTCGTCCGACGCCAAGCTCGAGCGCGTGCGTGCCATGGGCGCCGATCATCTCATCAACTATGTGACCGAGCCGGAATGGGGCAAGGCGGCGCTTGCCTGGACCCAGGGCGGTGGCGTCGACCATGTCGTCGAGGTTGGCGGCGCCGGCACGATGAAGCAGTCGATCCGCGCCGTGCGCCCGGGCGGCATGATCACGCTGATCGGCGTGCTCGCCGGTGCGCGGTCTGATTTCCTGCTGCCCCTCGTCGGCTCGCGCAACGTCCGCGTGCAGGGCATCGCGGTCGGCACGCGTGAAAGCCTGGAAGCGATGTTGCGCGCGATGGCGCGCCACGCGATGAAGCCGGTGGTCGATTCGGTCTTTCCGATGGCCGACGCCCGCGCCGCCTATGACCACCTCGCGGCCGGCCGCCATTTCGGCAAGGTCTGCCTGTCGATCTGATATCCCAAGAGACTGGTGTAAAAGGCCGAATCGCGCCACCATGGCTCGAGGACCATGGGAGGTCGGGGATGATCGGAACGACGCTGCGCGCGGGCGTCAGCCTCGCGGCTTTGGCTTTCGCTATGGTGCTGGCCATGCCGGCCCAGGCGGAAAAGGTGTTGCGTGTCGGTGTGCGGGAAATGCCGGCGACCAAGGGCAACGCCTATGGCGGCAACGGCCCGCCCGGCATCTTCACCTGGGCTGCGTTGTTCGAAAGCGTCACTGACATCGACGGCAAGGGCAATGCGGTGCCGATGGTGGCCTCGGGCTGGGAGAGCGCCGACGGCATCACCTGGCGTTTCAGGGTCGCGCCCAACCAGCGCTTCCACAACGGCGAGCCATTGACCGCCCGCGCGCTGACCGAGGCGGTTGCCTTCCTCGCCGGTGAAAAGGGTGCGCCGTTGTCGGTCGCGCGCAACATCAAGGCGACTGGCCTGAAGTCAGCGAAGGCCGTGGATGACGCGACGGTGGAATTCGTGTTGGCGAAGCCGAATCCGATCTTCGCTTCGCAGATCGCCGTGCTGCCGGTGTTCGAACCGAAGCATTTCAACGATGTCGGCATCGACGGCTTCACCGTCAATCCGGTCGGCTCCGGTCCGTTCAAATTCGCGAACTGGACCGGCAACGGGATGCAGGGCGCGAACTTCCCGCAATACCGGACCGGCAAGCCCAGGGTCGACAAGGTCGACATCATGGAAATTCCGGAAGGCGCGACGCGGGTCGAGGCGCTGATCAGCCGCCAGATCGATGTCGACGTCGCCGTGCTCGCCGACGATTTCGCCCGCATCAAGGCCTCGGGGGCTAACGTCCATGTCAGCCCGGCGCCGCGCGTCATCGGCATCTCGCTCATCTCGGCCGGGCAGGCGGAAGGCAAGGGCAAGGCCTCGCCCTTCGCCGACAAGCGCGTGCGCCAGGCCGTGAACCTTGCCGTCAACCGCCAGGCCATGGTCGACACCTTCCTGCACGGCATCGGCAAGCCGGCCAGCCAGGCCGCGACCGAAGGCACCTTCGGCTACAACCCCGCGCTCAAGCCGGTCGCCCATGATCCCGCGCAGGCGAAGAAGCTGCTGGCGGAGGCAGGCCACCCGAACGGTTTCAGGATGGTGGTGCAGGCGACCGTCACCGATCCCGCCAACAAGCTGATGTATGAAGCGGCGATGGAAGACCTGAAGCGAGTTGGCATCGACGCGCAGCTCATTCCCGTCACCTTCCCGACCTGGCTCAAGCACTGGCAGGGCGGGACATGGGAGGCCACGGGCTTCGGCTATGGCTATTTCTTCGCGCCGGAAATGGACGCCTCGCGCGCCTTCACCGCGGCGTCCTGCGACAAGGACCCTGCGGTGTCGGTCTATTACTGCGATGCCGACGAGACGAAGCTGCTGAAGGAAACGCAGAACGAGCTCGACCCGAAGAAGCGCCTCGCGCTGGTGCAGAACCTGCTCGCGGTGCACCAGGCCAACGCGCCCAACCTCAGCCTGATCGAGACGCAGGACGTGATGGGCTATGGCCCGCGCGTGCGCAACTTCCAGAACGTCAACCTGAAGATCAACTACGCGGACGTTGATCTGGTGGAGTAGGGCGCGCCTCTACTTCTGGAATCTGAAGATGTTCCAGGTGCTGCGCGGCGGGATGCGCTTGTCTTCGGGCATGGCGCCATCGGCCATTTCGGTGAAGCGCGTGATCATCACGTTGGAGAAGCCCGCGCGTCTGCCCACCGCCTCGTAGTCGGTGTTGAAGCAGCTCGCCATGAAGGGCTCGTCGTTGAGCCAGCCTTCGAGGTCGGCGATGGCGTTCTGGAACGGGCTGCCGTCGACATAGACCAGTTCCATGCCGATGAAGAAGCCGCCCGGCTTCAGCACGCGATGCACTTCCTTGAGCAGCGCCGGCGTCCGGCCCGGCGGCAGTTCGTGCAGCATGTAGGCGAAGAAGCTCATGTCGAAATGGTTTTCGGGGAAGCCGAGGTGCTCAAGGTCCTGCTGCCACCAGTTGGCCTCGATGCCCTGTTCGCGGGCGCGGGCATAGGCGAGCTTCAGACAGGGCGCGGAGATGTCGACGCCATGGCCCTCGCTGTTCGGGTTGTCGTGCAGCCAGGTGCGCAGGCCGGCGCCGAAGCTGGTGCCCCAGTCGAGAACGCGGTCGAAGGTCTGGCCCTTGGGCAGGTAGCTGAAAATATCGCGATAGAGCTGGTTGGCGAAGACGCGCGAATGGGTGCGTGTACGGCGGGCAAGTTCATATTGCAGGCCGGCCAGCGGATTGCCATCGACACCGCCCGGATGCTGGTGGAAGTCGACGAGCTTGAAATAGTCCGGTACCGGCACCTTCGGATCGAGGTGGAGCACGCCCTTGGCCACGCCTTCCGCCGCGATGGCCTCAAGCTGCGGCAGCAGCGTGTCCTGCTGCTCCAGCACATAAGGCATGATGCCATAGCCGTGGCCCGCATATTTCAGCCGCTGGATGTTGCGGAACAGGAAGGCATAGGTGCGGAACAGGTCGAGCCGGTCGAGAATGGCAAGCGCATCGTCCGCGGTCTTCGGTGTCGCGCCCTCAGCCTCCGCCTCGCGCTGGAAGGCGTTGTGCAACTCGACATAGCCCTTCTCGACGTCCCAGTTGCGCGCCGCGTTCACGAAGCGGCGGTAGGCGCGGTAGTCGGCGGATTCGACGGCGTCGAAGCGGACGGACGGCGGCGGGGCGTTCATGGCGGGCACTCCGGGAATCTACGTGGCCGGAGTGTAGACCTTACGTTGCCGGTTGGGAAACCGGGGCGGGTTGCCGCAGCTGCAGCACCACCGTGGCCGCCAGCACGATCAGCACGCCGGGCAGCACCATCAGCGGCGGCAGCCCCTTGCCGATGGCCCAGTCCATCACCACCACCAGCGCGGGGTTGAGGTAGACATAGGCCGCGAGGCGCTGCGGCCCGATCGCCAGGGCGGCGGCCTGGTACAGCGTCGTGCTGATCACCGTCGAGAACACCGCGAGATAGGCGATGCCGATGTAGACGTCGGTTCCGATGGCGGCCCATTCGATGTGCAGGAGGCGGCTGTTGGCGAAGATCACGAGCCAGCCCGAGGCGCAGGCAAGGGTCCAGAACGCGATCACCGGCGCGGGCTCGCCGCGATGGAACTTCCGCACCAGCGGCGCGTAGGCGGCCACCATCAGGCAGCCGAGCAGGAAGATGCCATCGCCATAGTTGATCTCGAGGGCGAGCAGGCGCGCGGGATCGCCGCGGAAGATCACCCACACGGCGCCGACGAAGCCGAAGCCAAGCGCGAGCAGTGTGCGCCCGCGCGGCCGTTCGCCGAACAGGAAGATGCAGTAGAGCGCGGTAATGGCCGGCGTCAGCACGAACAGCGTGCCGGTGTTGAGCGCGGTGGTGTGGCGCAGCGCCTCGAACATGGTGACGAAGAAGCCGCTCATCGCCAGGCTGATCAGTGTATAGCGCCCCAGGGCCGGCCAGCCCGGCCAGCCTAGGCCATAGCGCAGGGCGACGAAGATGCCGATTATCACCGCGCTCAGCGCAAAGCGCAGGAAGGTGAGGATCAGCGGATCGAGTCCCGGCGAGATCGCCTCGCCCACCGGAAACGACGTCGCGATCAGCGCGGTGGCGAGCCAGGCATAGCTTTGGCCGACAAGCGGCGAGGCGGCCTTTCGGCCGGCGGGAGGGGACTGCATTGCGCAGGAAGCCTACCGGCTGTCGCTGCGGCTGTCGCGCACCGTCTCACCGTGGCGTGCAGTCCGCGTCGGCGCGGTTCGCGGTGAAGCCACCGCTGCGGTGGCGATACTGGATCACCTGCGCAACCATCTTGCCCGGCGAGAAGGGACGGAAGCTCGGGCAGCCCTCCAGCATTCCGGCCGGCACCATGTAGAGATCGTTGCCGACACTGATGGCGTCCGCCGGCACGCCCGCCGGCAGCACGACGGGGCTGCCGGTGGTGCCGGACTTCTCGGTCATGGGCTCACAGGCCGCCATGATGAGCAGCGCAAGGCCGAGAATGGCGGCACGCATCTAGAAGCCGAGCGACAGGCGCATGCCGGCGGCATAGACCGCATCCGCCTCGTCATTGTGCGCGGGCTCGCGCGTCGCGCGCAGGAAGGAACCCAGCTGTGCCGGGCCGAAGGGCCGGGAATAGGCGAGTTGCAGATCGATCTGCCGCCCGCCCGGCGCCAGCGACAGGCGCTGCGTCTCGAAACCGATGGTGCCGTCGGCGAGATAGGCGGTCGGCAGCGTCACGTCGGCACTTGTGTCATGCACGCGCAGCGGCTGGCTCAGGCTGACGCCGAGCTGGTCGCCCGCCGCCCACAGGTCCGGCCTCACCAGCGTCATCGCCATCGCGTTGGCGCGCACCCGGCTCCAGTTGGAGAACAGCGTGCCACCATTCGTGCCGGCGTCGGCCTGTGCCTCGGTGTAGTCGAAGCCGCCGACCAGGCCGAGCGGCAGGATCATCTGCAGGCCGGCGGTCAGGAATGTGCCCGAGGTGTCATCGAAGCGGCCGAAGGCGCCGCTGCCGGTGGTGCGGAACAGCGCCTGGTCTTCCGAAAGCGAGCCGAGCGCGAGGCGTCCCGTCACGCCGCGGCCAAGGTTCTGGGTCCACGCCACCTGGGCGACGGTGCCGCCGCCCGTCTGGCTGAAGTCGTCGCGCGGTGCGTTGACGAAGCCAAAGGCGATCTTGCCACCCGGCAGCGGCATCACCATCGATCCGCCGTCGCCCGCATCGATCAGTGCCAGCGCCGGGTTTTGTGCCGGTTCCAGTTCGAAGAAGGGCGAGGGACCATCGCGGTCGGCAAGGATCTCGCTCGGCTGGCTGGCGAAACCGACC
>CANJEJ010000149.1 GCA_947473325.1 Alphaproteobacteria bacterium
ATGGCCTGCGGGTCATCAGCGAGGATTCGCCGCACCTTGAGTCGACGGCCGTCGGCATCTGGGTCGATACCGGTGCGCGCAACGAGCCGGCCACGCTCAATGGCATTTCTCACATGCTGGAGCACATGGCCTTCAAGGGGACCGAGAAGCGCAGCGCGCGCGCCATCGCGGAAGAGATCGAGTCGGTGGGCGGCCATCTCAATGCCTACACCTCGCGCGAGCAAACGGCCTATTACGCGCGCGTGCTGAAGGACGACGTGCCGCTCGCACTCGACATCGTTTCCGACATCCTGCAGCACTCGACCTTCGAGGCCGATGAACTGGAGCGTGAACGCGCCGTCATCGTGCAGGAAATCGGCCAGGCGGAAGACACCCCCGACGACATCGTGTTCGACCTGTTCCAGGAAACGGCCTATCCAGACCAGCCTGTTGGCCGACCGATCCTGGGCACCGAAGATCTGGTGCGTTCCTTCGGACGGCCCGAGCTTGTTGGCTACATGGGCACGCATTACCACGCACCGAACATGGTGCTGGCGGCGGCCGGGCGCATCGACCATGCCGCGCTGGTGGCCGAGGCCGAGCAGCGCTTCGGTGCCTTGCCGGGCGGCACGAACCATGGGCCAGAAGCGGCGCGCTACGCCGGCGGCGACCGGCGCGAAGACAAGGATCTGGAGCAGGTCCATGTCGTCGCCGGCTTTCCCGGCATCGCCTATGACGATCCCGACTACTACGTCTCCCAGGTCTTCTCGACCGTGCTTGGTGGTGGCATGTCCTCGCGCCTGTTCCAGGAAGTGCGGGAGAAGCGTGGCCTTTGCTATTCGGTCTATTCCTTCGCCTCGTCGCTGATGGATGGTGGCATCTTCGGCATCTATGCCGGCACCGGCGAGTCCGAGGTGAAGGAGCTCATTCCGGCCATGGCGGGCGAACTCGTGAAGCTTGCCGACCCCATTCCGGAAGCCGAGGTGGCTCGCGCCCGGGCCCAGCTCAAGGCGGGCTTGCTGATGTCGCTGGAAAGCCCGTCCTCGCGCTGCGAGCAGTTTGCCCGCCAGATGCTGGTCTTTGGCCGGCCCCTGTCGTCGGCCGAGATCATCGCCAAGGTAGAGGCGGTTGACGCAGCGTCGCTCAACCGCTTCGCCACCCGCCTGCTGGCCGGGACGCCCACGCTGACGGCGCTTGGTCCTATCGGGCAGCTTGAAGACTATGGGGCGTTTGCGGCAAGATTCCGCTGACTCTCCCTGCGGTTCCTCCATCCGCCCGTATGAACGCCCTTCTTCGCAGCATATCACCCAGCGTCTCGGTCCCCGAATTGCGGGGCGACCGTGTCATGCTGCGCATGCCGCAACTCGGCGACTACGCCGGATGGGCACGGCTGCGCGAGGAATCGCGTGACTTCCTCGAGCCGTGGGAGCCGACCTGGTCACCCGACGCGCTGACCCGCGCCGCCTACCGCCGCCGCCTGCGCCGCTATGCCCGCGAGGTGCGCGACGACCAGGGCATCGCCTTCTTCATCTTCCGGCGCGACGACGGGCAGCTAGTGGGCGGACTCACGCTCAGCAACATCCGGCGCGGCGTGACGCAATCCTGTTCGGTCGGCTACTGGACGGGCCGGCGTCATGCGCGTCATGGCTATATGCAGGATGCGCTGACGGCGACGATCCATTTCGTCTTCGACAACCTGCGGCTTCACCGCCTTGAGGCCGCCTGCGTGCCGACCAACGTGCCGAGTGCAGCGCTGCTGCGCAAGTGCGGCTTCATCCACGAAGGCGTGGCGCGGGAATATCTCTGTATCAATGGCGTGTGGCGCGATCATCTGCTGTTCGCGATGCTCGGCTCCGATGCTCGCCCGCAGGGTGCGTCGCGGGCCAAACTGATGCGGATGATCTAGGCAGTTTCGATCAGGCGTGTCCGGCGGTGCTGGACAACAGCGACAGATCAAATCCCAGTTTCTCAACGGCACGCTGCCACTTGTTGTCGAGATCGCCGCCGAAGATGATGTCGTCGTCCGGCGGCGCGTGCAGCCAGACGTTCTGCTGAATTTCGTGGTCGAGCTGGCCCGGACCCCAGCCGGCATAGCCGAGCGCCAGCAGCGACCGCCGCGGGCCACCGCCATCGGCGATCGCCTGCAACACGTCGATGGAAGCGGTGAGGCCCATGCGCTCGTCGACCTGTACGGTGGTCACCTGCGAATAGTCGGCGGTGTGCAGCACGAAGCCGCGGCTGGTTTCCACCGGCCCGCCAAAATGGACCGGGATCTGCCGCGTGGTGCCGCGGGGCTCGATGCTCAGCGTCTGCAGCAGGTCCGGGAAGTTGATGTGATCGACCAGCCTGTTGACGATCAGCCCCATCGCCCCATCGGTCGAATGGGCGCAGAGATAGATCACGGCGCGGTCGAAGCGCGGGTCGCTCATGCCGGGCATGGCGATAAGCAGCTGGCCTTTCAGGGCGCCGTCCCGGGTCGATGGCAGGCGGGGTGGTTGCACCGCTTTCTCCTCGTAGGCCCCTCGGGCCGACAGGTCATACTAGCCGTGGTGCCCCCATTCACGAGCGCCGCGACGTCATCACATATGGTCGAGCGGATGCGGCTTTTTCATGACGGGCGGATGACCGAGCGGGGTCGAAAAACCGTGAATTTTGCTTCCCAAAACAGGGACGGGGGCGCTTAAATGCCCGGTACCCGGAGCGGGCCTCCCAGCCTGTTTTAGAATCGGTTCAAGCACAACTCCCCCGGAGGACACGATGATCAAGGAAGGCGACAAGCTTCCCGAAGCGAGCTTCAATACCATCACCAAAGACGGCATGAAGAAGATGACCACGCAGGAAATCTTCGGCGGCAAGAAGGTTGCCCTGTTTGCCGTCCCCGGCGCCTTCACGCCGACCTGCTCGGCGCAGCATCTGCCCGGCTTCCTCACCAACAAGGATGCCCTGAAGAAGAAGGGTGTCGATACCATTGCCTGCGTGTCGGTCAACGACGCGTTCGTCATGGACGCCTGGGGCAAGGAACGCAAGGTTGGCGACGACATCCTGATGCTGGCCGACGGCAACGGCGATTTCGCCAAGGCGCTCGGCGTCGAACTTGATGCCAAGGGTTTCGGCCTCGGCACGCGCTCCAAGCGCTACGCCATGCTGGTCGACAACGGCGTGGTGAAGCAGTTCAACCTGGATGAAAAGGGCTTCGAGAAGAGCAAGGCTGAAGTCATTCTCGAACGCATGTAATTCGCCGCGTCACCGCGACGATGAAAAACGGGGACCTTCGGGTCCCCGTTTTACTTTGCCTTGAAGGGCTGCATGCCCGCGCGGGCCAGGCCGTCGGCGATCTCGTTCTGCACATGCCCGGCATGGCCCTTGACCCAGAACCATTCGACCTCGTGCTTCGTCAGCGCCGCTTCCAGCCGCTGCCACAGATCGACATTCTTCACGGGCTTCCTGTCGCTCGTCTTCCAGCCGTTTTTCTTCCAGCCGTGAATCCACTTCGTGATTCCGTCCTTCAGATAGGTGCTATCAGTGTGTAGCCGCACTGTGGCGCCTTCGCGGATGAACTCGAGCGCGGCAATCGCCGCCATCATCTCCATGCGATTGTTCGTTGTCGCGACTTCGCCGCCTGACAACTCGCGGGTTTCTCCCGCCTGGATGAGATAGGCGCCCCAGCCGCCGGGGCCCGGGTTGCCGGAGCAGGCGCCGTCCGTATAGGCGTCGATCGGGGGGCGGCTCACGAGAGGCCGTATTCCTGCGGTCCGGCAACGCGCTGGTGGAAGCGCAGCTTGCGCCAGTATTCCAGCGGATCCTTGGGCCGCACGAGCGCGCCCTCGACTCGGTTGAGCCAGTCATAGAGCCGCGTCAGCAGGAAACGCACCGAGGCGCCGCGTGCGAGCAACGGGAGAGCGGCAATTTCTGCGTCGCTCAGCTTCCGCACCGCCTGGTAGGCGGTGAGGAAGCCGCGTGCCTTGGTCACGTTGAAGGCGCCATCGGGCTCGAAGCACCAGGCGTTCATCGTGACGGCAAGGTCATAGGCGAAGAAGTCGGTGCAGGCGAAGTAGAAGTCGATCAAGCCCGACAGCGTCTCGCCGCGGAAGAAGACATTGTCAGGGAACAGGTCGGCATGGATTACGCCGCGCGGCAGGTCGCGTGGCCAGTCGCGCGCCAGCGTGATCAGTTCCGCCGCAATGCCGGCGCGCAGGCCTGGCTCCACGCCATCCGCCAGCCGTTCGCTCGCCTCGAACAGCTTGAGCCACCCGGTGACCGACAGGTCGTTCTGCCGCCGCATGCGAAAGTCCTGCCCCGCGAGGTGCAGGCGGGCCAGCGCCTCGCCGACCTGGATGCAATGTTCGGCGCGGGGCCTCCGTACCCAGACACCGTCCAGGAAACTGACGATGGCCGCGGGCTTGCCGCCGAGCCTGCGCAAGGCCTGGCCATCCTGGCCATGAACCGGCGTCGGACAGGCAATGCCGCCGCGCGCCAGGTGTTCGAGAAGCGCAATGAAGAAGGGCAGGTCATCCGGCCGCACCCGCTTTTCATAGATGGTCAGGATGTGATTGCCGCGGGTGGTGACGAGCAGGAAGTTAGAGTTCTCCACGCCCTCGGCAATGCCCTTGCAGGAGACGACCTCGCCGATCGCATATTCGGCCACGAAGTCGTCCAGCTCGTCGTCGGACACATCGGTGTAGACAGCCATGGCGTGTTCAGGCCTCGAGCGCCCGAGGCAGCTTGAAGGTAATGTTCTCGTTCGCCACCGACTGGCTCTCGACCGACACGGCAAAACGCGCCCGCAAGGCATCGATCACCTCAGTCACGAGCTTCTCGGGGGCCGAGGCGCCGGCGCTGATGCCGATGGTGCGCACGCTGCCAAGCTGGTCCCAGGGGATATCGGTGGCGCGCTGCACCAGCGTTGCCGCAGCACAACCGGCGCGGCGTGCCTGTTCCACCAGCCGCAGGGAGTTCGACGAATTGGGCGCCCCGATCACCAGTACATGGTCGCAGCGCGGCGCGATGGCGCGCACGGCGTGCTGGCGATTGGTGGTGGCGTAGCAGATGTCTTCCTTGCGCGGGCTTACGAGACCGGAGAAGCGCCGCTGCAGGGTGGCGACGATCTCTGCGGTCTCATCGACCGACAGTGTCGTCTGCGTGATATAGGCGAGGCCCTTGTCCGCCGCGTCGGCTGGTGGGGAAAAGGCCTCTGCATCCGCAACCGTCTGGACCAACGACATCGCCCCGTCCGGCAATTGGCCCACGGTGCCGATCACCTCAGGATGGCCAGCGTGGCCGATCAGGATAATGTGACGCCCGGCCTCGGCATGCTGTTCGGCCTCGCGGTGCACCTTGCTGACCAGCGGACAGGTGGCATCGAGATAGAACATTCGCCGCCGTTCAGCCTCGGCCGGCACCGCTTTAGGCACGCCATGGGCGCTGAAGATGACGGGCATGTCCGTCGGTACCTCGTCGAGCTCATCGACGAAGATGGCGCCGCGGGCCTCCAGCTCCTGGACAACGAAGCGATTGTGGACAATTTCATGGCGTACATAGACAGGCGCGCCATACTTCTCGAGCGCCTTTTCCACGATCAGGATCGCCCGCTCGACGCCGGCACAATAGCCCCGCGGGCTGGCCAGCAGGATGGTAAGGGGGGGCTTGTCCATGCGCGCCTCTTATAAAGACTTTCCTGTCCGAACGGGAGCCCAAGGGGTGGGGAAAGGCCCCACCTGTGGGGGGCCTTGCTTGTTTCACCCCATCCGCTTCGATAGAGTGCCCGGCGACCGAACAGAGAGAAATTTTCCATGTCGACCGAGCCCGTGATCGCCCAGAAGGCGCCGTATGCCGCCGAGGTTGTGGGCGGCAAGGACTACTGGTGGTGCCGCTGCGGCCAGAGCAAGAAGCAGCCCTATTGCGACGGCAGCCATAAGGGCACGGCCTTCGCCCCGGTCAAATACACGGCGGAGAAGGACGGTAAGGTCTGGTTCTGCGGCTGCAAGCAGACGTCCAGGCAGCCGATGTGCGACGGCACCCATTCCAAGATTTGACGAAAGGCAGTAGCAGCCCGATGCGGATGTCCTTGCCACGTTCGGTGCGTTGGTTTGCCCCTCTTCTTGCGGCTGGCCTGCTTGCCGGCTGCAGTGTCTTCCAGACCGAGCCACAGCTTCCCTGTCCACGCGTGTCAGTGCTGAAGGACGCCTCGCTTGCCACCCAGTTCCGCCAGGGCGGTGGACGCGACCTGACCGACGTCGCCTATGAAGCGGAGCTGGAGCAGGGCACGCTTGGCTGTGTCTATGAACGGAACCAGTCGGCGGTCACGGTGACGGCAGCGGTGCGCGTGGTCGCCACGCGTGGCCCGGCGCTGCAGTCAAACGACCTCAATCTCGTCTACTTCGTCGCCGTGGTGGACAAGGAACAGAACATCGTCGGCCGCGAACGCTTCCAGGCCCAGATCACATTCAGTCAGGGCCAACGCCGTGCGGGCTCGGTCGAAGAGATCGAACAGGTCATTCCGATCCGCCAGGGCCTGCGTGGCTTTGACTACGAGGTGCTGGTCGGTTTTGAACTGCAGCCCGACCAGCTCCAGTTCAACCGCGAACGCGATTCGGGGCGGTTGCTGCGCTAAGCGTCTGCGAAGCTCTCTACAAGACTATGGACATCTTCTCTCGCCAATTTACACAAGCGGATGTTGATCAATTCGCTCATCTTTCGGGCGATCTGAACCCGCTTCACACCGATCCGGTTGTTGCGCGGCGACTGCTTTTCGGCGGGACTGTTTGCCATGGCGTAGCGCTCACATTGTGGGTGGTCGATTGCCTTGCAACGCGGATATCCCGGTCTTTCCGGTTCCGCAGTCTCACAGCCACGTTCCGGTCCCCCGTCATGGTCGGAGACAAGGTCAAACTTGAGCTGATTTGTGCGGATGACGGGCAGGTCAAGGGGGCGATCTTCGGCCCTCGTGGCTTGTGTGCATCCCTGTCGCTTCAGTGGGAGTCCGATACAACGGGGCAGGTTATGGAGCTTCCGGGGCCGGGGGCATTGGAGTGCCGGTCGCGCACATTCTCTGAACTTTCATCGGCGTCTGGCGCGGTTCCAGTTAGCGTGTCGCTCGACAAGCTGTGCGCGTTCTCCCCCGCCGCGGCGCGCTGGGGACATATTGCGCAGCTTGGCGTATTGCTCGCGACAACCCGACTTGTGGGTATGGAGTGCCCTGGTCTCCATTCGGTTTACCACTCGCTGAAGCTGCAATATTTCTCCACGTCTGACGCGGACACCCTCTTGAACTATCGAGTGACGAACGCCAATGAGCGATATGCGCGACTCACCCTGTCTATAGAGGGTTGCGGATGTCGGGGAGAGTTGCTGACCTCGGTGCGGCCGGCCCCCTATGAGCAGCCGGCGTTCGCAGCCATCCGAAAGCAGGTCGCGCCCGATGCATTCCGAGACGAAAGGGCTTTGGTTATTGGTGGCTCACGCGGGCTCGGCGAACTTGCCGCAAAGATTTTGCTGGCTGGAGGTGCGGCGGTCCGTCTGAGTTTCTACCATGGGAAGGCCGATGCCATGCGTCTCAACAACGAAGTCAGGACGGAAGAGCCAGAGGCTGACCTTCAGGTCTTTCCCCTGGACGTGACGGATGAGCAGGCTGTCGTTGTCGCGAAAGTTGCTGATTTTCGTCCGACGCAACTCTATTTCTTCGCCAGTCCGAAAATTCTTCTGGACGGCGGACAGACCTTCGATACGGCTCGCTATGACTTGTATTTCCGCTTCTATGTCACATCCATGTGTCGTCTGATCCGGAATGTTTCGATGGTCGCTGCCACACCATTTCGCGTCTTCCTCCCATCGACCTCCTTTATTGATGCTCCGCCCGCCGGCGCCGCCGAATACATTGCGGCAAAGGTCGCCGCCGAAGAGGCGTTGCTTGATCTGGCGAAGGAGGTGGGTGTTTATCCCGTGATCCACAGGTTACCGCCGCTGGCGTCTGACCAGACCGCAAGTCTGGGTGCCGGTGCCCAGGCCGATGGCTTTGAAGCGGTCGCCGGGGCAGTCTACGCCATGCGCAATATGGTGGTCTGAGTTGCGAGGCCAGCCATGCATGTGTCCCGGGCGCGTGCGGTTTGGTCGCGCCTGGATAGCGGTGTTACCGAGAAGCAGATGAGTGCTATGCTTGCTGAGCAGATGGAAGAAGAGCCGCCTCTTCAGGCCTTCTTGGCCAAGCCGACTTATGATCGCGCGCGCAAGCTCGAGCGATTGCCCGTCGCGTCGGGGCGCCCGCTTCGCGTGACCATCGGCGGCAATTGCAATGTCGATTTTCTGCGTCCGGGATTGACAGTTGCCCTGCGAGCGGAGGGTTTCGCACCCACGTTGGCGACGGCGGACTACAGCGCATGGATGCAATCCGCCATTGCCGGCACGGAGAAGACAGACTGGTGGGTTGTCTGGCTATCGGTCATGGGGTGCTCCCGCGGCGGCCTTGAACGCCGCGAATTGGACCATGACGGTCTGCGACAGGCACTCGCTGCGATTCGGGCGCGAGGGGAGAGCATATTGCTGATTCTGCCCGAGGCATCAATCTGGGAGAGCGATCCGTTTTCCCCGTTTGGGGTCTGGCGCACCAATTTGGTGCGCAATTTGCGCGAGATTGGTGGTGCGGAGATTCCCCTTCTGTCAGTTGACCATTTGCAGCGGGAGATTGGCATGCTTGCCTGGCATGCACCGCGCTATTGGACTATGGCCAAGAGCCCTTGTCATCCTGACGCCGCAACCCGGGTTGGTGTGGCGGCCGCGAGTGCACTTGCGCTTGCACTCAGGCCAAAGATAAAAGCAATCGTGGCTGATCTCGACAACACTCTCTGGGGTGGTGTCGTGGGCGATGACGGGGTCGATGGTCTGGTCCTC
>CANJEJ010000150.1 GCA_947473325.1 Alphaproteobacteria bacterium
CAACACCGGCAAGGGCTACGAGGGCGGCAACCTTGGCCACCGCGCGCCGATCAAGGGCGGCTACTTCCCGGTGCCGCCGGTCGACTCCGCCCAGGACCTGCGCGGCGAAATGCTCGCGGTCATGGCCGAGATGGGCCTCAAGGTCGAGAAGCACCACCACGAGGTGGCGTCGAGCCAGCACGAACTCGGCACCGTGTTCGACACGCTGGTGAAGACGGCCGACGGGATGCAGATCTACAAGTACTGCGTCCACAACGTCGCCCACAGCTACGGCAAGTCGGCGACCTTCATGCCGAAGCCGATCTATGGCGACAACGGGTCGGGCATGCATGTCCACCAGTCGGTCTGGAAGGGCGGCAAGCCGCTGTTCGCGGGCTCGGGCTATGCCGACCTGTCGGAGACGGCGCTGTTCTACATCGGCGGCATCATCAAGCATGCGAAGGCGCTCAACGCCTTCACCAACCCGCTGACCAACAGCTACAAGCGCCTGATCCCGGGCTTCGAAGCCCCGGTGCTGCTCGCCTACTCCTCGCGCAACCGGTCGGCCTCGTGCCGCATCCCGTTCGCGACGAGCCCGAAGGGCAAGCGCGTCGAGGTTCGCTTCCCCGATCCGGGCGCGAACCCCTACCTCGCCTATGCCGCCATGCTGATGGCCGGCCTCGACGGCATCGCGAAGAAGATCCACCCGGGCGACCCGATGGACAAGAACCTCTACGACCTGCCGCCGGAAGAGCTGAAGGAAGTGCCGCAGGTGTGCGGCTCGCTCCGCGAGGCCCTCGAAAACCTGGCCAAGGACCATACGTTCCTGACCGCGGGCGATGTGTTCACCAAGGACTTCATCGACAGCTACATCGACCTGAAGATGGAAGAGGTGCACCGCTTCGAGCACACGCCGCATCCGGTCGAATTCGCCATGTACTACAGCGTCTGAGTTCAGAACCCTCTCTCAGACCAGGGCCGCGGGGCAACCCGCGGCCCTTTTTTGTTGGTGGCCGTTCTTGCCGTTGTGGCCGGCGTAGGCCGACCATAACGACAAGAGAAAGCTACTCCCGCACCCCCGCCAGATCGTGCCCGATGCAGATCGCCACGCAGCCGCCGTCGCTCGCCGCACCCGGGCCATAGGACAGCACCGCGTCTTTCTCCCAGTGCAGGAAGTGGCCTTCCTTCAGGTGGAGCGTCTCGGTCTTGCCGCCTTCCGTCATCGTCACGCCGAGGTCGCCGGAAAGCAGGTAGAGCCAGCGCAAGGCCCCGCCGGGAATCTTCGGCGTGCCGGCCACGCCGGCGTCGGGCGGCAGGCTCACCAGCATCGCCGGCGCCTGGCGCTCCACCGCGCCGGACAGGAACTTCATCTTCCAGCCCTTCTGCGCCGGGTGCGCCATCCACGGCATCTCCATCGTGTGGTGGATGATCGGCTTCGACCACTGGTTCACGCGCGGCCAGGGCTTGCCGAAGGGCACGTGCGGCGTCTCCTCGCGCGAGGCCGGGTCGAAGATGCTGGTGCCGCCGCCGTTGTTCCACACCAGCAGGCAGGTGGCGAAGTCGGGCCGCGAATGGGGCCGGCTGCCATGCAGCGTGCGTGGCGGATTCTCGAGATAGGTGTGGCGGCGCAGGATCGTCTGCGTCGGCGCGGCATCGACATTCTCGTAGTGCCAGATGCGATAGTCGCCGCCCAGGATGTAATGCCGCTCGTTCACCGTGTCGTGGTAGTGGCGGTGCTCGCCCTGGTCGAGCAGCTCGCGCAGCTTCTGCGAGAAGCCGGCCGGGCCATGGTTGATCGCCACCGTGGCGCCGCTCGCCTCGTCCTTCCACAGCAATTGCTGCCGCGCCCCCTCGCCGCCGGCACCGCCGACGGATGGCATGGTGTTGGTGTCGAGATGGCGATAGGCGGTCATGGCGGGTCCCCGAACGAAAACGCAGGTGTGAGTAAAGTCAGGCGACAGGTTGCGCCAGATCCGTCCCGGTGCAAAGCGCGACGCAGCCGCCGCCGGTGATCGCACGCTCACCAAATGTCAGGCGCGCGCCCTCCTCCCAGGACAGGAAATGGCCCTCGCGCAGCATTACGGATTCTGTCTTCGCGCCCGACGCAATCTGCACGGCAAGATCGCCCGACAGCAGGAACAGCCAGCGCCGCGCGCCTCCATCGATCTTTGGCGCCGCGTCAGAAAACGCGAAGTCGGGCGGCACGCTCACCTGCGCCACCGCCGGCATGCCGTCGGCCGCAGCCGCGACGGGCTTCAGCTTCCAGCCCGGCACAAGCGGATGCGGCGCCCAGGCGCGCTCGTCGAGCTGCGCCAGCACCGGCCCGCGCCACGCCTGATTGGGCCGCACCGATCCGTCGAAGGGCACGTCGATGGTTTCGCGCGCCGCATCCTTGTCGAAGATGCTGGTGCCGCCGCCGTTGTTCCACACCAGCATCTGCGTCGCCACCGCCGGCACGGTTTCCGGCCGCACGCCATGCAGCGTGTGCGGGCGGTTCTCGAGATAGGTGTGGCGGCGCAGGACCGTCCTGGTGCCGGCGTCGTCGAGATTCGCCCAGTGCCACACCGGATAGTCGCCGGCGAGCACATAGTGGCGCTCGTTTACCGTGTTGTGGAAATGCCGGTGCGGGCCCGCCTGCAGCACCTTCACCACATTGGGCGGAAAGCCGGGCGGGCCATAGCTCATCTGCACGCAGGCGCCGGTCGCCTCGTCGCGCCACAGCAACTGCCGCCGCGCCACTGGATTCTCCGGCAGCTCCTCATAGGGCATCGTGTGGGTGTCGTGGTGGCGGTAGGCAGCTGAGGGCATGGCGGTGATCTCCTTGCCGAGAGCCTAGCGTAGATGCTGATGAACGCTCGGCCCTGCTGTCGCAGTGGTTGGCACAAACGCTCCGCTCGCCCGCCCTTGCCGTTGGGTTCGGACAGCCTTATATGTTCATCCTATGTTCTCGATCGAGAGGGTCTCGGCAATTCCTTGGCAAACAACCGTGAAATTCGATCGCTTTCGCAGAGCATGCCAGCCCGAAAGGCACCGGTTATGCGCGGTAGTATGATCCGAACCCGTTGATTCCGAACCTGTCCTTGGCTTTGCTTCGGCGGAAATCAGGCGGGCGGCACCGGCCGTGGCTTTCCCTCGTCGTCGATGGCCACATAGATGAAGGTGCCCTCGGTCACCCGCACCTCTTCGTGGGTCAGCCGCCGGGTGGCGACGATGACGACATGGATGTGGATCGAGGTGCGGCCGGTCTTCGCCACTGTCGCGTATCCCGTGACAAGGTCGCCGATGTTGATCGGCTTGTGGAAGGTCATGGCTTCCACCGCCACGGTGGCGATGCGCGAGCGCGCCCGCTGGCCGGCCGCGACGCTGCCGGCGAGGTCCATCTGGCCCAGCACCCACCCGCCGAAAATGTCGCCGTTGGCGTTGGCATCGGCGGGCATGGCGATGGTGCGCAGCGCCAACATGCCGAGCGGCGTTTGAGTGGGGTCTGAGGGGGCCATGGAACCTACCAGATGTTGTATGGTGTGCGGTGCATCATAGCCTATAGTGCGCGCCGCGCGGTATGGCCGTGGCGTTGGTGGCGTGGGACAAGCGTGGAGTAGCAATGGCCGATCTGTTTGAAGAGGCCGGCGGCAAGGGCCGCAAGGACAAAGGATATACGGCGAAGGACATCGAGGTCCTGGAGGGCCTGGAGCCCGTACGCCGCCGCCCCGGCATGTATATCGGCGGCACCGGCGAAGACGGCCTGCACCACCTTGTTTCCGAGGTGCTCGACAACGCGATGGACGAAGCCGTCCAGGGTTCGGCGAGCAAGATCGAGATGACGCTGCACGGCGACAACAGCGTGACGATCTACGACAACGGCCGCGGCATCCCGATCGACCCGCATCCGAAATTCCCGAAGAAGTCGGCGCTCGAGGTCATCCTCACCACGCTGCATTCGGGCGGCAAGTTTTCCAACAAGGCGTATCAGACATCGGGCGGCCTGCATGGTGTCGGCGTCTCGGTCGTCAACGCGCTGTCCGACCGGCTGACGGTCGAGGTCGCGCGCGACGGCACGCTGTGGCAGCAAAGCTTCAAGCGCGGCGACCCGACGACGAAGCTGCTCGACAAGGGCCCGGTGAAGCGCCGCGGCACGACGATTACGTTCCACCCGGATACGGAGATCTTCCCCGATCCGCATTTCCGCCCCGTGCGCCTGTATCGCCTCGCGCGCTCGAAGGCGTATCTGCAGAAGGGCGTCACGATCCACTGGAAGTGCGATCCGGCGCTTATCACCGGCAAGGACCAGACGCCGGCCGAAGCGACGCTGCATTTTCCCGGCGGCTTGATCGACGCGCTGCAATACGAACTCGGCGAACGCGCCACCGTCACGCCGGCGCCATTCTCTGGCCAGGTGAATTTCAGCGGCAATGCCGGCCGCGTCGAATGGGCCGTGCACTGGCCCGAGGATGCCGAGCCCTTCGCCGGCGCCTATTGCAACACCATCCCGACGCCGCAGGGCGGCACGCATGAGACAGGCCTGCGTAACGCACTGACGCGCAGCCTCAAGACCTATGGCGCGCTGGTGAAGCATCGCACCGCCTCGCAGTTCCAGCTCGAGGACGTGACCGGCGCCGCCGCCTTCATGCTGTCGCTGTTCATTCCCGATCCGCAGTTCCAGGGACAGACGAAGGAAAAGCTCGTCACGCCGGACGCGCAGCGCCTGGTTGAAAGCGCGCTCAAGGATCACTTCGACCACTGGCTGACCGGCAACCCGGAATTCGGCAACGCGCTGCTCGACCATGTCGCCGAGCGTGTCGAGGAACGCCTGCGGCGCAAGCAGGAAAAGGACATCTCGCGCAAGACGGCGCGGCGCAAGCTGCGCCTGCCCGGCAAGCTGGCCGACTGCGCAGATTCCGGTGCCAACGGCACCGAGATCTTCCTGGTTGAAGGCGATTCGGCCGGCGGTTCGGCAAAGCAGGCGCGCGACCGCAAGACCCAGGCGATCCTGCCCTTGCGCGGCAAGATCCTCAACGTCGCCGCCGCGGGCGTCGCCCGGATGCACGAGAACCAGGAAATCGCCGACATCGTCCAGGCGCTCGGCTGCGGAATTGGCGAGCGCTACAACGACGAGGCGCTGCGCTATGACCGCGTCATCATCATGACCGACGCCGACGTCGACGGCGCCCACATCGCCTCGCTGCTGATGACCTTCTTCTATCGCGCGATGCCGAAGCTGATCGACAACGGCCATCTCTACCTCGCCATGCCGCCGCTCTATCGCCTGGCGCAGGGCGGCAAGGTCGCCTATGCGCGCGACGACGCGCATCGCGAAGAGCTGATGAAGGGTGAGTTCGCGGGGCGCGGCAAGGTCGAGACCAGCCGCTTCAAGGGCCTCGGCGAAATGCCGCCGTCGCAGCTCAAGGAAACGACGATGGACCCGCGCCGCCGCACGCTGCTGCGCGTCACCGTGCCCGATGATGTCGCCCTGCCGACCGAGCGTTTCGTCGAGCAGCTCATGGGCCGCAAGCCCGAAGAACGCCTCGCCTTCATTCAGGAACGCGCCGACACCGCCGTGGAGCTGGACATATGATCCCCGACAAAGCCGCCTTCGCTTTCACCGCCGCCCTCGTCCTTGCCGCCTGCGCGGCCGACGGCGACATGGCGGCGCCCGCCGGCTTCGGCTTCGGCGGCGTCGCCACCGATTCGGTGTCGCCCTATTACACGCCCTCGACCGTGACCTATGCCGTACAGGGCGGGACGATGCCAGCCGTGGTCATCGGCAACCCGTTCACCGGCCCGGAAGAGCCCGTCGATGAAACCGTGCGCGCCGCGCTGCGCATGCCGGGCTGGGCGCCCAATGCGCGCTTCGTCGCCAATCCCAACGCCGAAGCCGGCAAGGGCTTTCGCGTCGTGCTGGTGCTGAACCCGGCCAACCCGAACCTGAACGCGAACGCCCTGTGCGGCGTCGATCCGGTGGCCACCGTGTCGGGCGGCGCCTTCATGATCCGCGCCGCCTTTTGCCAGGACGCGCTGCCGCTGTCCTCGGCTTCCATCCGTGGCGCCGCGCCCTCGGGGCGGACCGACCCGGCCTTCACCCAGGCGGTCGCCCAGGCCGTGAACCTGATCTTCCCCTTTGCCGAGCCGCGGACGATCTCCGTCCAGTAGCCATGCAGATCGCCTGCGACGCAGCGCCGCTTGGCAGATGCCCTTCCACGCCCCATATCCCTCATGACCGAAGGGATTTGTGGCGGGGCGGTTTGGCCAGCCCGGCAGAACCTGATCGGAGCCTCATATGATCCATCTTGTCCGCACCGGCCTTGTTGCCGTCGCCCTCGCCCTTCTGGCCGCTTGCACAGGCGCCACCATCGGCGGGACCGGCTCCACTTCGGTCGATCGCTTTCATCCCGATTTTGTACGCTATGTCATCGCCAGCGGGCCGATTCCGACAGAAATCCGCGGGAATCCCTCGACCCTGGCGGTCCAGGACTTCCAGGCGATCACCCTGCGCCGGCTGGCCCTCGAAGGGGGCTATGCCCCGCACCGCTTCGTGCTCGCACCGCCACCCGCCCCGCGCCACAACTTCCGCGTGGTCCTGCTGTTCAACCCGACCGACCGGGCGATCACAGAAGACGCTATCTGCCGCGGCGAAGGCGGCACCTACAGCCAGCCCCAGGGCGAACTTTACCTGCGCGGCGCCTTCTGCAACCGGTCTGACGCCTATGCGTCGGGCTTCGTCAAGGCGCCGGTCCCGGCAGCCTTCGATTCTGAGGCCTATTCCCAGTTCCTGGCCCAGCTGATGTTCAACATGATGCCGCTGCGCGATCCCCGGGCGGCCGACATCACCTGCGACCGGCCGGCATGCTGATTTCCCTCAAAGACGCTGAAAAAACAGGCCTTACATTGACTTGGGGGACGCGTTGCTGTACGTGTCGCCCGCCTTTTGAGGCGCCCGCACCCCACAAACTTGCGATAGCGCGGGCCTATCCCCCGACCATGGGCGGATCTTAATGAGCTTTGCCGACCTCGGCCTTTCCGATGAATGCCTCCGCGCCGTCACCGACGCGGGTTACCACACGCCGACTCCGATCCAGCTGCAGGCCATCCCGGTCGTGCTCCAGGGCCGCGACGTTCTGGGCAGCGCCCAGACCGGTACCGGCAAGACAGCGTCCTTCACGCTGCCGATGATCGACATCCTGGCCTCGGGCAGCGCCAAGGCGCGCATGCCGCGCTCGCTGATCCTCGAGCCGACGCGCGAACTCGCCGCCCAGGTGGCCGAGAACTTCGCCATCTACGGCAAGTACCAGAAGCTTACCGTCGCCCTGCTGATCGGCGGCGTGCGCATGGATGAGCAGACCAAGCTGATCGACCGTGGCGTCGACGTGCTGATCGCCACCCCCGGCCGCCTGATCGACCACATCCAGAACGGCGGCCTGATGCTGAACGGCATCAAGGTGCTGGTGATCGACGAAGCCGACCGCATGCTCGACATGGGCTTCATTCCCGATGTCGAGAAGATCGTGTCGATGACGCCGGCGCTGCGCCAGACCCTGTTCTTCTCGGCGACGATGCCGCCGGAGATCAAGCGTCTCGCCGACGCCTTCCTGCACAATCCGAAAGAGATCATCGTCTCGCCGCCCGCTTCAGTGGCCGAGACCGTCGACCAGGCGCTTGTCGTCATAGACGAGATGGACAAGCGCCAGGTGCTGCGCAACATCCTGCATGGCGAGCAAGTCAAGAACGCGATCATCTTCTGCAACCGCAAGAAGGATATCGGCGTCCTGACCCAGTCCCTGAAGAAGCATGGCTTCTCGGCGGCGGAACTGCATGGCGACATGGCGCAGTCCTCACGCACGGAAACGCTGGAGCGCTTCAAGAACCGTGAGATCGACCTGCTGGTCTGCAGCGACGTGGCCGCGCGCGGCCTCGACATTGCCGGCCTGCCCTATGTCTTCCTGTTCGACGTGCCGATCCACGCCGAAGACTATGTCCACCGCATCGGCCGCACCGGCCGCGCGGGCATGGTCGGCCGCGCGATCACCTTCGCGACGCCTGAGGACGGCAAGCTTGTCGCCGCTGTCGAAGGCATCATCGGCAAGGCGATTCCGCGTCTCGATCCGCCGGGCTTCGAAGCCAAGGAACTCGACCTCACCGCTGGCCGTCGTGGCAAGGGCCGTGGTGGGCGCACTGGCGGCCGCGGCGGCGACAAGTCGGGCGACCGTCCGGAACGCAGCGAGCGCAAGGGCCGGGGTGGCGAGCGCAAGCGCCGCGAACGCCCGGAACGCACCGAGGAACAGGCGCCAATCGCTGCCGCCGCTGTCGAGGCGCCGGAACCGGTGGCCGTGCCGGTGGAGGCCGAAGCCGCCCCCGTCGTCGCGCGCCAGCCGCGTGAACAACGCGCCCGCGACGAGAACCGCGACCGCCGTGGTGGCCGCGACCGTGATCGGGATCGTGACCGCAATCGCCGCCGCGACCGCGACGACGACGGCGACAGCAGCAACGAGGTTCTGGGCCTGGGCGACCATGTCCCCGCCTTCCTCTTCGCGATGCCAAAGCTCCCCGCCCGTCTGAAAGAACATGACGGCGAGGATGACGACACCACCGGCGGCCGTCCGGTGACCGCCGCCGCATGACCCTGACGCCAGAGCTGGTGGTAGACCGGCCGCAGGACGGTGTCCTGTTGCTGACCATCAACCGGCCCAAGGTTCGCAACGCTTTCTCGAATTCCTTCCTGACGCTGCTCGCGGACACGTTCCGCGCGGCGCAGGGAGACGAACGCGTCCGCTGCGTCGTCATCACCGGCGGGCCCGACATCTTCGCCGCCGGCTCCGACATCAACGAACTCAGGACGCGGCCCATGTGGGGCGGCGTCGCCGACAAGCGTTTCGCC
>CANJEJ010000151.1 GCA_947473325.1 Alphaproteobacteria bacterium
CATTCACATAGGGCCCGCGGTCGTTCACCCGCACGACCAGCGAGCGGCCGTTGTCGAGGTTGGTGACCTGCACATAGCTCGGCAGCGGCAGCGTCTTGTGCGCCGCCGTGACGGAATTCATGTCATAGGTTTCGCCGTTCGCTGTCAGCTTGGCGTGGAACTGATCGCCATACCAGGACGCGATGCCGGTCTCGTCGTAGTTGGGCTCTTCGCGCGGGTGATAGGTGACACCGTCGATGACATACGGATTGCCAACCTTGTAGACGCCGCCGTCGCCAATCGGGACACCTTGCGGCGAATAGCGGGCGACCGGCGTGGTGACGGCCGCCGCCGCGGCGGTCGGGCTGGGGCCAGCAATGCTCTTGGCCGCCTGGGTAGCAAACTGGACTTCAGTGCAAGCGGCGAGGACGAAAGGGATGGATACAACCCAAAGTAGGCGCAGCCAGCCCCTCATCTTGTAGCCAATCCTTCAAAGAACCCTTCATCTTGACTTTAGCTGGACCCGATCTGTTCCGCAAGCATGCCCGCCGCCAGGGCAAAGAAGGTCGAGCGGTTCCATTTCAGGATCACCCGGTGGTTGTCGTAGGCGAGATAGGCCCGGCCGGTCGGACCCTCTGGCAGCAGCAGCATGGCCTGGCGGTCGTCGGGCCCGGTGAGCGCCGCGCCCTGCCCCCGCATCATGCCGAGTGCGCGCCATTCCGCCAGCGGCTTGATCGTCTTGCCGTCGGCGAGGCTCACGTCGAACCCTGCCGGCAGGTAGACCTGCTCATTGATGGGCTCGCCCATCTTCCAGCCCGACTTCGACAGGTAGTTGGCGGCGGAGCCGAGCGCATCGGCACGGTCGGTCCAGATGTTGCGCTTGCCATCGTTATCCTGGTCGACCGCGAAATTGACGAAGCTCGACGGCATGAACTGTGTCTGCCCCATCGCCCCCGCCCAGGAGCCCAGCATGTCCTTCGGCGCGATATGTCCCTCGCCCAGGATGCGCAGCGCGTTCATCAGCTCGCCACGGAAATAGGTGCTGCGGCGGCCGTCGAAGGCGAGCGTCGCAAGCGAGTTGACGACATTGAACGTGCCGGTGGTGCGGCCGAAATCCGTCTCGATGCCCCACAGCGCGACGACCGCCGATGCTGGCACCTGATACTGCGCGCTGACCTGGTCGAGGATGGCGCGGTTCTCGGCGAGGCGGTCGCGGCCGCGCTCCACCCGGCTCTGCGGCACCACGCGGTCGAGATACTCCTGGAAGGTGAGCGTGAACTCGGGCTGGCGGCGGTCGAGTTCGATGACGCGCACGATTGGCTGGATGCCGCGAAGCGCCTCGTTTAGCGTCGCCTGCGGCACGCCCTTCTCGGCGGCCTCGATGCGCACGCCCATCAGCCAGTTCTGCCAGCGGGTCATGTCGAATTCGGTCTCGCGCGCGGTCTGGGCCTGGGCGGCGATGCTCAGCGTGCCGGCCAGGATGACGGCGGGAACGAGACGGCGGAACGTGCGGGACATGTCCACTCCTGCTTTTCGGTACGGAAACAGCTAGCCCTATGGGCCTGCTGAAGGAAATAACGCATCCGTGCGGCCAAGGATGCGGTAAGCGACGAGGCCGATCCATTCGTGCAGCGCGCCCTCGACGCGATTGACGCCCGGAGTCATGTCAAAATCAAGGACAAGGCGCGTGTCACCCGGCGTGCCGTAGTCGACCGGCCAGGCGAGCACCGACCAGCCGGCGTGGCGGAACACGCCGACCGCGCGCGGCATCGCCTTCGCCGAGGTAACGAGCAGCCAGGTCTCGCCCGGCTGGGGCTGGGCGAGCTTGAGCGAAAAGGCCACGTTTTCCTGCGTGTTGCGCGACTCGCCCTCGAAGATCACGCGCCCCGGATCAAACCCCATCTGGATGAAGGCGGCGCGCGCATCCGCCGCTTCCGACGGCCGCCCGGAATGCATCGATCCCGAGCCGCCGGTGAAGAGCAACTTCGCCTCCGGATAGCGCCGCGCAAGTTCGACGAAGCTCACCAGCCGCTCGGCGCCGCCGTTGAGCGCAGGCTGGCCGCGCGCGACGCTGAGCACGGGAATACTGCTGCCACCCAGCACGATGATGCCATCGACACGGGCCGGCAGGTCCGGCTGCGGGAAGCGATTCTCCAGCGGCTCCGCCATCCAGATGCCGAGCGGCAGCACGGCCATCGCCGTCAGCAAAACAGTGGAAAGACCCGCAAGCCAGATGCCGCGTCGCCGCCATCGTGTGAACGCGAGCAGCAGCACGCCAACGATCAGCAGCACCAGCGCGAGGTTTCCCGGCGCGGCGATGATCCAGAACAGCTTGGAGAGAATGAACACGCCGCACGGATAGCGGGGACCGTTCAGGAAGACAAGTCGTGCTTTTTGAGCCCTCTGCCCTTGTGTGAGAGGGTGGTGAGCGCAGCGTGGCGATGAGGGGTGCCGCGAAGCGGCTTACTTGGGATGGCGCACTGCGTGCGCGACCCCTCACCCTACCCTCTCCCACAAGGGGAGAGGGACCAGTTCAATACGCCATATGCTCGTAGGCCTGCATGGCGACCTTGCGCAGCGTGTCGCGGTCGAGGTCGCCGGCCAGCGCATAGCCGCGGTCGCCATCGATCCAGTAGTAGACGCCGACGCCGTCGGCATCGTCGAACAGGAAGCCGGTCTTGCGGTCGCCGGTGTCGCCGTGGCGGACATAGAGGGTGACGCGGCGGCCGGCGTCGTCCTGGTAGAGGAACTGGGCGGCCGGCTTGCTCTCGCCCGGGATCAGGCGGCCGCCCTGGAGCTGGAAGCCGCTCGCCTTCAGGTCAGGTGCGCTGATCGGCGTGCCGACTCGCTTGGCGAGCCAGGGCACCAGGGTGGCGTCATCGGCCTTCACCTCGACCGCGCGGCGCACTTCGGGCAGGTAGACGACATGGGCAACGCGCGCCCAGGTCGGGAACGGATCACCCGCGGGCGGTGCAGCGATCGCCGCGACCTGGGCCGGCTGTACGGCTTCGCCACGCAGGAGCCAACCCCCTGCCCCGCCCAGTACGATCAGGATGAGCGCAGCCGCGATGCGCGTGGCGGTGTCGACCCAGCGGAAGGCCGGCCGGCGCACCATGCTGGCAGGCAGCGGTTCGGACAGGATCGAATCGAAGGCTTCGTGCAACGCGACGCGCTGGGCGCGATAGGACGCGACCGTATCGGCCATCTCGGGATTGGTGGCGAGATGCGCCTCGATCAGGGCGCGGCGTTCGGCATCGATCTGGCCATCGACATAGGCATGCAGGTCGTTGTCGGTGATGGGCGTCAGGTTGGTCATCGTTGGCTCATCCGTCCGGCGGTACCGGCTTCACCGGCTGCCAGGAGTTGCCGCAGGCGTTCCCGCCCGCGCGACAGCCGTGACATCACGGTGCCGATGGGTATGTCGAGGATGCGCGCGACATCCTGGTAGCTCATGTCTTCCAGCGCGATGAGCAGCAGCACGGCGCGCTGGTCGTCGGGCAGCAAGTGCAGGGCGGCGGTTACGCCCTTGACCTCCGCCGCCTTTTCCTGGTTCGGCGCGATGCCGCGGTCTTCCACCCAGTCGCTGAGCGACACGACCGCCGGACGTATGGCGACGCGGCGGCGCGAGTTCACATGCAGGTTGTGCATGATCGTGAACAGCCAGGCCCGCAAGTTGCTGCCGCTGCGCCACAGGTGGAACTTGCCCCAGGCACGCTCCAGGCAGTCCTGGACCAGATCGTCGGCGCGGTCGGCATCGCCCGTCAGCGCCCGCGCGTAGCGGCGCAGGCGCGGGATCTGCTCAACGATCAGCCGGCCTCGTTCGTCCACGTCTTCCGTCCCCAGCACCTTGGCAGGCCCGGCCGCACCGGTCCCGCCGCACATTCATAACACGCGCCAGCCCCGATTATTCCCGTTCCATGACAGGAAAATTGGCCTTTCGGCACGGGATGGCGGGGCATTCCATCTTCCCGCCCCGGTCGAAGGCTGGTGCAGACCGGCGCCGGGACGTCGTCCCGCCAACGCCATCGCGTCACAACAGTGTGTCGCCCGGGGAGCGGCGCCCCATTTTCGGCCGCCGCTTTGCATCCTAGACTGCAGGGATCGAGAAAAGGGCGCAAGGAAGCTGCCGTCATGCCGTTCGCTGTTCTGCGGTTACTGTTTCGGCCCCTCCTTCTGCTGATGCTGTTCGCCGGCATGGCGCTGCCCGCCAGTGCACAGCAAGCCAATCCGCTCGATTCCGTGGTGCGGGTCACCTCGACCGTGTCGCGTGATTCGAACAGCGCGGCGGGTCTTGGCACCACCCGCGAAGGGCATGGCGTCGTCATCGACGGCAAGGGCCTGGTCCTCACCATTGGCTATCTGATCCTCGAGGCGAGCGAAGTGAGGCTCGAAACCGGCGATGGCAAGACCGTGCCGGCCGAGGTCGTGGCCTACGACTATGACAGCGGCTTCGGCATGGTCCGCGCCATCGGGCCCCTGCCCGTTCCGCCCATGAAGCTCGGCGACTCGAGTGCCGCCAATGTCATGGACCGGGTGCTGGTCGCCGGCGCCGGCGGCCGTGCCTCGACCATCGGCGCCGAGATCGTGTCGCGCCGCACCTTTGCCGGCTACTGGGAATACCTGATCGACGGCGCCCTCTTCACCACGCCGCCGCACCGCGACTGGGGCGGCGCGGCGCTGATCAACAACAAAGGTGAGCTGATCGGAATCGGCTCCCTCTTTGTGCGCGACACCGTGCCCGGCGAAGGCACGAAGCCCGGCAACATGTTCGTGCCGATCAACCTGCTGAAGCCGATCATGGCCGACATGCTGGCGACCGGCCGCGCGCCGGGCAAGCCGCGTCCGTGGGTCGGCATCAATTCGCAGGAAGTCCAGAACATGGTCGTGGTGACCAACTTGTCGTCGCGCGGTCCGGCGGCGAAGGCCGGCGTGCTGCCGGGCGACATCATCGTCAGCGTCGGCAAGACTCGGGTGCAGAACCAGATCGACTTCTACCGGACGCTCTGGTCGCAGGGCGATGCCGGTACCCAGATCGAACTGCGCATCATGCGCGACGGCAAGACGCTCGACTTCAAGATTCCGTCGGGCAGCCGCTATGACGTGCTGAAGCAGGGCGGTTCGAGCCTCTAGAGCGGTATGCTCACCACGTTGTAGGCCGGAACCGGATTCCGCAGCCCTTTCAGGGCAAGATCCCCGACGTGCTGCATGTCGGCTGACTCAGCGACGGCGACGCGGATGGCGTCATCGATCAGGATCTGTCCATCCCTCGCCTCGTTGCACAGGCGGGCCGCCAGGTTCACCACCGTGCCGATGGCGGAGTAGTCGAAACGGCCCTCGAAGCCGATTCGCCCCAGCGTGGCGATGCCATGCGCGATGCCGATGCCGAAGCCTAGCGGCTGGCCGTAGCGGCGCCAGCGGATGGCCAGCCCGGCAATCGCCGTCCGCATCTCGACCGCCATGCGCACGCCGCGCATCTGCGGGTCGGGGCACGGCAGCGGATCGTTGAACAGCACCAGCAGCCCGTCGCCGACAAACCGCTCGAGCGTCCCTTCGTATTTGTGGATCAGGGCGCCCAGTTCGGCGTGATATTCGTTGAGCACCGTCATCACGTTCTCGGGCTCCACGGCTTCGGCAAAGGCCGTGAAGCCGCGCAGGTCGCAAAACAGTGCCGTGACATTCTGGCGATGGCTGGTCAGCAGCGCTTCGCCGCCGGCCGACTCGATCACCTGGGCCAGCTGGGGCGACAGGAAGCGGCGAAAGCGGTCCATCCGCGCGGCGCGCGCCCGGGACTCGCGCAGGTTGTCGGACATCGTGTTGAACTGGTGGGCCAGATCCTCCAGTTCATCGGCGGTGTTCACTGTCACCCGGTGGCCGAGGTCGCCCTGGCCAATGCGGGAGGCACCGGCCTGCAGGGCGCGGATCGGAACGACTATACGGCGCGCGAGGACCAGGGCAGCGACAAGTGCAACACCCAGGCCGGCAAAAAGCAAAAAGGCTGTCCGTTCCAGCGATTCAATGAGCGGCGCGCGCGCCTCCGCGAGCGGGACATCGACGAAGACGCGCCACTCCAGCCCGGGCAAGCGGACGCTGGTTGACAGCACAGGCATTCCGTCGAGACCAGGGCGCCGCACGCTGTCCTCGAGAACCGGGGCGCCCGCCGCTTCGGGGCCCGTTACAAGATCGGTGCGGCGAAGCACCAGGCTAATGTCCGGATGGGCGATGAGCCGCCCTGCCCCATCAACCACATAGGCCACGCCGGCCCGGCCAACCTTGATCTGCGAGACCACGTCCCAGATGAACTTGAGGTTGATCGCCGCCATGCTGACGCCGGACGCACGCCGCGAGCCCGGAAGTGCGAGGTTCAGGTATGGCTCGGAATCCTGACGAAAATAAACCGGGCTGATGTGGCGGCGTCCCACGAGCGCCGCGGCGACGGCGGGATCAGCCGAAAGGTCGGCCCCGCTGCCGACGGCGTCCGCTGCCAGGCGCGACACGCGCAAGAGCTCGCGGCCGTTGGAAGCAACCTGGGTGAATTCGGTGATTGCGGGCACCTGGCGCAGTAGGCGGACCGCATCGAGCCGATGCTGGTCAATGGTCGCGGTCGATACCGGCAATTGCGTTGTCCAGCCGATCTGGTCCTCGATCGCCGACAGGAAGGCGCCGATCTTGGTGGCTGCTCCCTCGGCGAGGGCGACCTGCGCCCGGGCCAGCGCGGCTTGCTGTTCGCGATAGGCAAACCAGGTCTGAAGTCCCGCATGAGTCAGCAATACCAGGCAGACGACCGTGCCGAACAGGAGAGCATATTTATAGAACAGCCGACGCCGCGTGCGCGGCGGCGACACGGGCGGTGCATCAGCGGACTCGCCAGCATGCTGCCCGTCATTATTCGCCGCCCTGTCCATCCTTGCGCTTCCCAGCCGCCATGGAGACACTGCAATCTTAGCTCCGAAGCTGGGTCGGTTGCTCGTGAATAGACAGGTTCGCGGGCACCGTCCTAAGGTCTGAGACACGGGGCTGAATTGCCGGAGGTGTCGGAATGCGGCGACGCGATCTACTTGTCCTGCTGGCGGCCGGCGCGAGCCTGCCTCGTGCGGCCTTGGCCCAGGCAGCAAAGATTTATCGCATCGGCGTCCTTGTCGTCGGTGCGCGCGATCCCGCTCCCTTTGTTTCCACGTTTCAGGACGGGTTGAACGAGCTTGGCTATCGCGATGGCCAGAATATCGCGATCGTGTTGCGCTCGGCGGAGGGCAATCTGGCGCGTCTCGCGCCGCTTGCGGTCGAGCTGGTCGGCCTTGGCATCGACATCCTCGTGGCGAGCGAGACACCGGCGGTCGAGGCCGCGAAGCGAGCCACGACGGACATTCCCATTGTCATGGCGCCTGCTGGCGACCCGGTTGGGTCGGGGCTGATCACCAGCCTGAGCCGCCCCGGCGGCAACATCACCGGCCTTTCAAATGCCACCGCGGAGGCCGCAGGCAAGAGCGTCGATCTGCTGCGCGAGGCCGTTCCCTCGGCAAGCCGCTTCGCCGCCCTGTGCAGCTCGACCAACATCTTCACCCGCTCGTTTCTCGAACAGGTGCAGTCGGCGGGTCGGACCCTTGGGATCGAGATCGTGCCGGTGGCGATCGCGGGCAATCAGGAACTCGATGCCGCCTTTGCAAAAATGTCTGCCGATCGCATCGGCGCCGTCATCGTGCAGCCAAGCTTGCCTGTCGAGCGTGCCGCAGCGCTGGCTGCGACGCATCGCCTGCCGGCGGCGTCGGCCACGCGACAGTTCGCCGACGCTGGCGGCCTGCTGTCCTATAACGGTCGTCAGGACGACAGCTACCGCCGCGCCGCCGACTTCGTCGATCGCATCATCAAGGGCGGCAAGCCGGCGGATCTGCCGGTCATGCAACCAACCAAGTTCGAACTCGTCATCAACCTGAAAACGGCCGCCGCCCTCGGCATCAGGATGCCGCCGACATTGCTCGCCCGCGCCGACGACCTCCTCGAATAGGCTTGACTATCGTCCCGCCGGCAGATCGAACAGGCCATCCGGCAGTCCGTCGATGTAGGTGATGACCTCGTCGCTGGCGATCACGTCGGCATATTTGGCGTTGAGGTCGCACAGGTTGATGGCATGGGACGCCTGGCTGCGGTCGAAGCAGCCGTCCTCCACCACGGTGACGCGGTAGTTCAGGCTGAAGGCGTCGAGCGTCGTGGCGCGGATGCAGCCACTGGTCGTCGTGCCGGTCACCAGGACCGAGTCCGCCTTCAGCAGGGTCAGGAAGGACGCAAGGTTGGTGCCGAAGAATCCGGAGGGCTTCAGCTTCTTGATGACGATGTCCTGCGGCGCCGGCGCGAGCTCGGGCAGGATCGTGTTGCCGTCAAGGTTTGTACGCTCGGCGGCTGTCGGCGGTTTCAGGCTGGTGCGGCTGTTCTTCCACGCCCAGCTGCCGCGGTCCCAGCGGTCGGGCCGTACCTCGCCGGTGGTGTAGATGACCGGCAAGCCCTTCTTGCGCGCCGCGTCGATCAGCCGGCGGATGCGGGGCACCGCGTTCCAGCCGTCTTCACCGCAGGAGTTGGGCCAGCGTTTGATCGAATCGAGAATCGGCTCGGGCCGGTCGCCGGTGAAATTATAGTTCACGTCGATGACAAGCAGCGCCGGCCGCTCGCCGTAGCCGCCCTGCGCGCCGTAGCCCGACGCGGCAAAGACCGCCTTGTCGCGTTCGGTGAGGAACTTGTCCCAGATGCGTTCAGTCATTGCTATCTCCCGTTATTGCAGGGCCTGCGCACGTATCGCGATCCTTCGGATCGCCCGTGCTTCGGGGCGCGATCAGAACGTCGCGCCGGATTGCAGGTAG
>CANJEJ010000152.1 GCA_947473325.1 Alphaproteobacteria bacterium
ACTGGTCGAGAAGCTGGGCGTCGAATTCGCCGAGCTGTCTGAGGGCCAGATCTTCGAGCACCGCCCGCCCTTCGTCTTCAGCTGGCAGGAGGTGCGCCTGCGCGCGCTGCTTGGCGGCGACCATGCCGCCGTCGTGCTCGACCCTGCCCTTACCGCCGTCGATGGCCGTCCCGCGATCGCCGAATACTGGATGCTCAACGTCACCGCCGCCGTCACCACCCGCACCTTCGGCCGCGTCGTCGCCAACCTGCAATGGGAGCCGATCCGCGTCGAAGGCGTGGCGCGCGATGGCGATGTGCTCTACGTGGAATCGGAAATCCTCGGCAAGCGCATGTCGAGCTCGCGGCCGGACCAGGGCATCGCCCATGTCGCGGCGCGCGCCAGGCTGCAGGACGGCACGCCCGTTCTGAGCTTCGAGCGCCGATTCCTGATGTACCTCTCGCCCGCTGGCCCGCACAGCGCCGCGGGCTACGTCTAGCTGGCGCCGTCGAGAACGCTTCGCACGCGCGCGGCAAGCTGATCGAGGGTGAAGGGTTTCGACAGGAGCTGCATGCCGGCATCGAGCACGCCGTTGTTGACGGCGACATCGCAGGTGTAGCCCGTGGTGAACAGCACCTTGAGGCCCGGCAGCCGGGCGCGTGCCCGCTCGGCCAGTTGTGTTCCCGTCATTTCCGGCATCACCACGTCGGTGAACAGCAGGGTTACCGGCTGGCCCGTTTCGATCAGCGCCAGCGCCTCCCGGCCATGGGCCGCCGCCAGGACCGTGTAGCCGAGCTCGCGCAGCGCCTCGACCGACACCAGCCTGACCCGTTCGTCGTCCTCGACCACGAGCACCGTCTCGCGCGGGCTGCCCGGCGCGGCGGACACCGTGCTGCGGTTTGTAAGGTTTGCCTCGCTTTCGCCCTGGGTACGCGGCAGATAGACCCGGACGGTGGTGCGACGGCCCGGCTCGGACTCGATCCACACATGGCCGCCGGACTGGCGGACAAAACCGAACACCTGGCTGAGACCAAGCCCCGTGCCCTTGCCCACGCCCTTGGTCGTGAAGAAGGGATCGAAGGCCTTGGCGAGCACGTCGGGCGTCATGCCCGAGCCGGTGTCGGTCACCGCGATCTGCACATACAGCCCCGGCGCCAGTCCCTGCTCGGCCGCCATGGAGTCATCAACCTGGGTGTTGGCGGTCGCGATGGTCAGGCACCCACCGCCTTCCATCGCGTCGCGCGCATTGACGGCGAGATTCAGCAGGGTGTTTTCGAGCTGGCTCGGGTCCGCCTTCGCCGTCCACAGGCCGTCGGCGAGCCGTGTTTCGATGCGGATATGCTCACCCAGTGTGCGGGTGAGCAATTCGGTCATCGCCGTCACCAGCGCGTTGGCGTCGAGCGATTCCGGATTGAGCGGCTGCTGGCGCGAGAAGGCGAGCAGGCGCTGCGTCAGGTTGGCTGCGCGCTTGGCCCCGTCGATGGCGCCGTCGACGAACATCGACACATCGCCGTCGCCGCGCGCCATCCGGCGCTGCAACAGGTTGAGCGCGCCGAGCACGACGGCCAGCATGTTGTTGAAGTCATGGGCGATGCCGCCGGTGAGCTGGCCGATAGCTTCCATCTTCTGCGCCTGGCGAAGTTGCGCTTCGGCCTGCATCAGCGCCTGGGTGCGCAGGGCCACCGCCTGCTCCAGCTCCTCGCGCGAGCGGTCGGCAGCCCGTGCGCGCACGACGGCATCCCAGGTGGATTCGGCGACCTGTCTCACGAGCGCGATTTCCTCAGGGAGCCACTGCCGCACCTCGGCATGGTTGAGGTAAAAGCCGGCTTCCCACTGACCGTTGCGAAGCAACGGCACGTCGATGCCCGACAGAACGCCAATGCGGTGCAGGCCTGTGTCAGCGACATAGGGATCGGTGCGGCTGTCTGAGAAAGCCACCGTGTGACCGGCAGAGAGCACTTCGATCAGCGCGGCGCGCAGCTCGAACCCCGGCATGCGCGTGCGGGAAGGGCCCAGCGTGCCATCGTTCCAGCCGGCAACATACTCCGTGACATGGCCGCCGGCGCTTTCAAAGAAGCTGACGCGGCTGACGCCGAGCCTGCGACCAAGCGCCTCGCAGGTCAGTTCCATGATCGCGACCGGATCCTTCAGCGCGCGCTGCTGTTCAACAATGAACAGGGCAAAACCACGCTCTTCCGTCGCGCGTTCCAGCGCCTCCTGAGCCCGCACGCGCTCGGTCACGTCGGTGACGTCGATGAAGATGCCGCTGACGGCGCCGGTGGCGTTGCGGATCGGCTGGTAGACAAAGTCGAGTCGCAGCCGGTCGAGCCTGCCCTCCTCACCGATCAGGTCGATTGGCGTGGCATTGCCGACATAAGGCACGCCGGTGCGATACACTTCGTTGAGCAGATCGATAAAGCCCTGGTCGACGACCTCCGGCACCGCTTCCCGCACCGGCTTGCCGACGACGTCGCGGTTGCCGACAAGCTTCAGATAGGCGGGGTTGGCGATCTCGTAGACATGATCCGGGCCTGTGAGCAGCGCAATGGCGCCCGGCGTCTGCTGGAACAGGTCGCGCAGGCGAATCTGCTCGACCCGCAGTTGCTGCACCGTTTCGACCTCGGCGGTGATTTCATGCGCCTGGGCGAAGACGCCGCACACCAGGCCGCGCTCGTCCCGAATGGGCGCATGGCTGTAGCTCCACACCGTTTCACGCGGCCCCGCGGCGCCGTACACCCGCACATTGTGGCGCGACGCCGACACGGTTTCGCCCGACATCACCCGGTCGAACCGCGTCTTCATCTCGATCCAGTTGCCGACGCGCGGAATCTCGCGGCCCGGCCGGCCGGGTGTCCAGAAATCGGTGCCGCCGAGCGCGGTGTAGGCCGGATCGTTGCAGAAGAACAGGTAGTCCGGGCCCCAGTAGAGCATCGTGGGAAAGCCGGAGCCGAGGCAAAGGCCGAGTGCGGTGCGCAGTGGCGCGGGCCAGGTCGCAGGCGGACCGAGCGGTGACGTCCGCCAGTCATGCGCACGAATCCGCGCGCCCATCACACCACCCTCCGGCAGAAACGCAAATTCAGCCGGATTGCCCGACGCGCCGCGCCCCTCAGAAGCCGCCGGCGGCGGACGACCCATGGGCTGCCGCGCTATTTCCGGCCGGCCGCGACATACCACGAGCCGCGGCGGCCGGCCTTGGCGTCGTGGTCCCAGGCGCCCGGCATCCATACGCTCGGCACGCGCAGCTCGAAGGCCCGGTCGCCGAAGCCCGCATCGCACACCAGTTGCACGACATCAAGATCATGCAGCGTGCCAAGGAAAGGCTCGGCATTGTTGTGCGTCGACCAGTCCTGCATGAAATTGTTGAACGGATCGCCCGGCATGGGGCGCGCCTCGGAATGGAGCATGAAGCCGCCTGGCGCGAGCAGCCGGTGGCTTTCGCGGAAGATGGCGCGAATCGCGGCGTTCGAGGTCTCGTGCAGCATGATGGCCGAGGTGACGATGTCGAAATGGCCGTCGGGGAACGGTGTCTTTTCGGCATTCATCTGGGCGAAGTGAACCTTGGTCTCCATCGATTCGGCGCGGGCATGGGCGTAGCGCAACACCGGCGCAGCGACGTCGATGGCATGGACTTCGGCGTCCGGGAACACCTCGGCCCAGGGCAGCGTGTTGTGGCCGTCGGTGCATCCCATGTCGAGGATGCGGCGCGGCGAAAACCCAGGATGCTCGCGCTTGAGCCAGGCAATGACCGACTTCGCCAGGTCATCGTTGTGCGGGCCAAGCTGGCCCATCATGTAGACATGCAGCGTGCGCTCATATTCCGCGCCGGCCGACACGTCGTCGGGCGCGAGTTCGCTGTGATAGCCGCCCGGTTTGCAATGGATGTCGGCCGCCGTGTGATAGCGCGGGATCGGCAGCGCCGGGTCGAGCATCAGCGAGCCGAGCTTGCCGTTGCGGTCGCGATAGCCGCGCGCGCGGTCGATCAGGTCGGGCGCCTGGCGCTCGATGCTGGGGCCGACGGCATCGAACAGCAGTTCCTGGGTGGTGCGCATCAGCGCGCTCCACATCTGCGCGATGGGCACCGGCTGCATCGACTGGCGCACCTCGCTGCGGTTCGCCGGTGCGCGGCCGCGCGCCCTGGTGAAGCTCGGCTTCGCGACCTGCTCATAGGCCCGCGACAGACCCGGCTGCACCGTGCCGTTCACATGCACGCGCATGGCACGGACGAAATCCTGCCGCGCCTGCTCGTCATGCAGCGCATCGGGGAACATCGGGTGGGTACCGGCGACGAACATGTGCTGCATGACGGCGTCCCTCTTCTAGCCGGCCTTCCGCGCGACGGCGGTGAACCAGGTGCCCGCCTCCTTTGCCATCAGCGTGCCCATCGGCGGGTTGAACCAGCTGGGGATGCGCGTCTCGAAGGCCGCCTTGCGCGGGAAGCCAGCCTCGGCCGCGATGTCGGCGAGGTCGAGCTTGGCCAGCGTGTGCATGAAGGGCTCGTTGTTGTAATGCGCGAGCCATTCGTTGAAATAGCCGTCGAAAGGATCGTCCTTGAAGGGCCGCGCATCGACATGGGCCGTGACGCCACCGGGCGCGAGCAGGCGATGCGATTCGCGGAAGATCGCCTTCAGCGCCGACAGCGCCGTTTCGTGCAGCATGATGTGCGACAGCACGAGATCGAAATGCCCGTCGGGGAACGGCGTCTTCTCGGCGTTCATCTGCGCGAAATGCACGGTCTTGCCCATCGCCTCGGCCCGCGCATGGCCATAGCGCAGGCAGGGCCCGGCGACGTCGATGGCGTGGATTTCCGCGTCGGGAAACAGGTCGCAATAGGGCAAGGTGGAATGGCCGATGGTGCAGCCCATGTCGAGGATGCGCTTCGGCTTCAGGTCCGGGTAATTCTTCTTGATCCAGTGACCAAGGGACATGCCCATGTCGTCGTTCCACGGGCCCATGCTGCCCATGTAGAAGACGTTGATGGTGCGGTCATATTCCGCGCCGGCCAGCACGTCGTCGGGCACGATCTCGCTGTGATAGGCGCCCGGCTTGCAATGGATGTCGGCCGCGGCGTGATAGCGCGGCAGCGCGAGGTTCGGGTCGAGCATCAGCGAGCCGCGCTTGCGGTTGCTCTGCGCATAGGCGTTTGAGCGCGCCACCAGCTCGGGCAACTGCCGCGCGATCGACGGGCCGACGGTGTCATAGAGCATTTCCTGCGTCGTGCGGACGAGCGAGCCGGTCATCTGGCCGTAGGGATCGGCGTCCATCGCCTTCAGCACGTCGATGGGGCCGCGCACCTGTTTGCCGGCGGCCTTCTCGAACGCTCCCCTGGCGCGGGCCTTGTAGGCCTGCCCCGCCCCGCCCAGCACCGTGCCCAGCACATGGCGGCGCGCGGTGCGGATGAAGTTCTGGCGCGACTGTTCGTCATGCGTCGCGTCGGGATACATGGCATGGGTCTGGAATTCGGGCATCGGTGTTCTCCTTGCGGCAAGCCTAGCACCCCGGGAAGGCCATTGGCCTCCGCCTTTTCTGCCGAAGCAAAGCCAAGGACAGGGCTGGAATCAAAGGCTTCCTACTATTTTACCGGTGACTTCCGAGTGGCTCTCGCGCGGTTACGACCAAAGCCATAGGGCCTTGCGCGATCGAGACCGACTCCCTCGACCTGACTCCAACCCCGGAGGAATACAATCCTCCCGGAGATGGGGCCCCGGGAAGGATTTGACAAGAGCGGCCGAATCACGTCACCTAACCTTATGGTTAACCTTTCGGACATACCCCTAGACCGGACCTTCGCCGCCCTGGGCGACCCGACGCGCCGGGCCATCGTGTCCCGGCTCGCGGCCGGCGCCGTGGCGACATCGGATCTGGCCGCGCCCTTCGCCATGTCGCTGCCCGCGGTGCTCAAGCATCTCCGGGTTCTGGAAGAGGCCGGCCTGCTGCACCGCGAGAAGATCGGCCGCACCGTGTGGTGCCGCCTGCGTCCCGATGCCATCGACGCCGCCAGCGACTGGATGACCCAAACGCGCCGCTTCTGGGAAGGCAACCTCGACGGTCTTGCCGCCCTGTTCGATCCCCAGCCGGAGTCCTGAATCATGGCCGACGTCATTGCCCCGCCCGTCCTGGTGTCCCGCCGCGTCCGCGCCTCCCCGGAGCAGGTGTTCCGGGCCTGGACCGAGCCGGACTTGCTCAAGAAGTGGTGGGGGCCAGCCAGTTTCAGCGTGCCCTCGGTCGAACTCGACCTGCGCGTCGGCGGTCAGTTCGTGTTTGCCATGAAGCCGCCCGACCGGCCGGCGCACCTTTTGTTTGGCACCTATGTCGAAATCCAGCCGCCCAAACGTCTGGTCTTTACATGGATGTGGGGAGACGCGGTGCCGGGACCGAAATTCGATTCGCTGGTGACCGTGGAAATGCGCCCCGTCGGCGCAGAAACCGAGGTGACAGTGACACACGAGAAGCTGCCACAGCCGGTTGCCACGATGCATGTGGAAGGCTGGACCAGCACGATGGACAGCCTGCAGTCCTTTGTCGCCGAGACGTTTCGCTGAAAACAACACAAACCGGAGGAAATCCCATGAAGCTTTATGTCAATCCGATGTCGCCCAATTCGCGCAAGGCGCTGCTTGCCGCCCATGACCTGGGCATCCCGGTCGAGGCCCAGGTCGTCGACCTCGTGAAGGGCGAGACGAAAACCCCCGCCTACCTCAAGATGAACCCGAACGGCATGGTGCCGACGCTCGACGACGACGGCTTCGTGCTGTGGGAATCCAACGCCATCATGCAATACATGGCGAGCACGAAGCCGGGCAACGCGTTGCTGCCGGACGAGCCGAAGGCGCGCGCCGACGTGCTGCGCTGGCAGTCGTGGGAACTGGCGCACTGGGACCCGGCCTGCGGCACGCTGATCTGGGAGAACATGCTGAAGCAGGCCTTCGGCGCCGGCGCCGCCGACCCCGTGGCGGTAAAGGCCGGTGAAGAAAAGTTCCACCGCTTCGCCAGGATTCTCGACGCCCGCCTTGCCGGGCGCGAATGGGTGGTCGGCGCGGCACCGACCCTCGCCGACTATTCCCTCGCCTCCTACCTGATGTATGCGCAACCCGCGAAGATGCCGCTCGACAGCTACAGCAACATCAAGCGCTGGCTCGGCAACGTGGAAAAGCGCGAGGCCTGGAAAGCGACGCAGCCGCGCATGCCGGCGTAGTCACGCCCGCGCCATCCTGCACGGCGCAGGATGGCGCCATTCCTTTTGCCCACCTGCACCCTGCGTTCATCCCTTCCTCATGCAGGGCAAGGGCAAGTTCAGCATCGCGCTGTTCGAGCTGATCCCGATGTGAGGGAACGGGCCGTGCGCGCCAGAGATCACGGCACAATCGAAGCCGGCGGCGTTCTTCGTTCTGTGCGCGCGGCGCGATACACCTCCCACGCCGCATCGGCGTTGAGCATGGCAATGCCCGCGCCGACCACCAGGTCGGGCCAGCCAGAGGGGTGTACCGCCGTCACGATGCCGGCGCCAATGATGGCAAGGTTGGCAACTGCGTCGTTGCGCGCCGTCACAAAGGCGGCCTTTGACAGGCTGCCGCTGTCACCCCGATGCCGCACAAGAATCCCGGCGCAGTAGAGATTGACAGCCAACGCGCCGAGGCCGGTCGCAGCGAGGAGAAGCGGCGCCGGCGGCGCCGGCACCGCAAACTTCTGCCAGGCCATCCAAAGGGTGGCCAGCGCGGGAATCAGAAGAACGCCTGCGAGGGCCATTCCGACCATCGCGCGCCGTCGCAGACTCCACCCCAGCGCTATCAACACGAGGAAATTGACCGCGGCATCCTCGAGAAAGTCGATCGAATCGGCGAAGAGCGACACCGACCCGATGGCGAGCCCGACCGAAAACTCGACGGCAAAGTAGGCAAGGTTCAGAAACGCGACGAGCCTGACAGCCTGCGGCAGGCTCATGGCAACGTCCGCCGCACCCGACGGCGGTCGCGCTTCATGCTAGTCCCCCACCAGCACCACATGCAGCCTTCGCGGCCCATGCGCGCCGAAGATCATCGTCAGTTCGATGTCGGCGGTGCGCGAGGGGCCGGTGACGAAGATGGCAGTGCGCGGCATCTCGCCATCGCCATAAGTGGCGCGCAAGGCATCCCAGCCGTCTTCCATGCTGCCGACGATCTCGCTCATGCGCACCACGGCGATGTGGTTGTCGGGCAGCAGGTTGAGGGTGGACGGCGTGGCGGCGCCCGACACCAGCATTAGCGTGCCGGTCTCGGCGATGCCGGCGAAGACCGGCGTGACGGATGTGAGGTCGGCCGGATCGGCCTTGCCCGCGCGGGTGGCGAGGAGCGGTTCCTTGTCCCAGGGCAGGCCGGTGAGGCGCGCATCGGGTGCGAGCGTCACCGTCTTGGGCAGGTTGTGGCCGATCAGGAAGCGCGAGATGGCGGCGGGCACGTCGCCGGGTCCGCTGGCGTGATCGACAGTGGCGCCAGCCTTGAGCAGCAGCTGTTCAAACAGGGCGACGCGGTCTCCTTGCGGGATTTGCGCGCGCGCCGGGACAAGGTTGCGGCTGTGCGCCTTCACCCGTGCATCCACGCCTGCCGCCTGCTCCGCCGACAGCGGGCCGCGGCCGAGCGCGGTGCGGATGCGGCCGAGCATGGCGTCGCGGCCGGTCATGCCGCGCGCCTCTCTTCCTTCCACTGCTCCTGGAAGGTGCGGCCCTGCGGTGCAGGCAGGTCGCGGGTGGCGGTCCAGCCCTGGGCAAAGGGCAGGTCTTCGATGCGGCCGCGGTGGGCGCCGCGCCAGGCGAGATAGCGTGCGGCGAGGCGCGCGAGGCGCCCATAAAG
>CANJEJ010000153.1 GCA_947473325.1 Alphaproteobacteria bacterium
ACCCGCGCCCAAAGGGCGCGGGTTTTTCTTTGTCAGGCCGCCTTCCTCGTGTGCCAGGCGGTTTCCTGCTGATAGGCGTCGGCGACGCCAAGCAAAAGGCCTTCCGAGAAGGGCGTGCCGACGAGCTGGAAGCCGACCGGCAAACCGTTGGCCGAGAAGCCGCAGGGCACCGAAAGGCCCGGCAGGCCAAGATAGTTGATCGCGCGCGTGCACCAGGCGAGCTTCTCGTTGATGCGCAGCGCGTTGCCGCCGATCGCCGCGTCGGTGTCGGCGAGCGTCGGCACCTCCATAGAGAAGGTCGGCGTGAACATCACGTCGACCTTGCCGAAGACATCGCCACAGAACTGCCGCGTGATCGGCCCACGCAGGCGCTGCGCCTGCAGGTAGCGAACGGCGGGAATTTGCAGACCGGCTTCGAGGCGCGTGCGCACCTCCGCATTGTGAATGCCGGGCCGGGTGCGGAACCATTCGCCATGGATGCCGCCCGCTTCCGCCTTCAACAGGACATTGCTGAGCACGCGCGCGTTGTCGTGCTCGGGGCCGATATCGACATCGATCACCTGCGCACCTGCCGCGCGGAACACCGCGAGCGCCGCTTCCAGCGCCGCCATCACCGAAGGCGCGACATCGTCATAGTAATAGGTCGTCGGCACGCCGATACGCAGGCCCTTCAGCGTCACCGCCGCCATCTCGGCCGCGTAGTCGGGCACGGGATCGATGCTCGCCGTCGGATCCTGCGGGTCGGCGCCGGCAACGACCTGCAGCAGCGCTGCGACATCCTTCGCCGTGCGGCCGAAGGGGCCGACATTGTCGAGAGAGTATGACAGCGGCATCACGCCATGGCGGCTGATGCGTCCCTGCGTCGGCTTCAGGCCGACAACACCGCACATGGTGGCGGGCAGGCGCACCGAGCCGCCCGTATCGGACCCGAGCGAGCCGTACACCGCCCGCGCGCCAACCGCGGACCCCGAGCCCGAGGATGAGCCGCCCGAGATGTGCAGCGGATTCCACGGGTTGCGGCAATGGCCGAAGGTCTCGTTGCGGCCCGAGGCGCCGACGGCTATCTCCGACATGTTGAGCGTGCCGAGGTTGACGGCGCCCGCCTTTGCCAGCCGCGTCAGCAGGCTCGATGTGTAAGTCGACACATAGTCGCCGAGGATACGCGAGGCGCAGGTGGTGCGTTTCCCCACGCGGTAGAAGAGGTCCTTGTGCGCGAGCGGCACGCCATGCAGCGGCCCGCGCGCCTGGCCCTTCGCGAGTTCGCCATCCAGCGCCTTCGCCTCGGCCAGCGCCGATTCCGGTTCAAGCGCGATGAAGCAGTTGATGCGCGGCTGCACCGCCTGGGCGCGGTCGATGGCGGCCTGCGTCACCTCCACGGCCGAGGCCTTCTTGCTGCGGATAAGAGCCGCGACCTCGGTCAGCGACAGGTCGGTGAGATTGCTCATTTGCCACCCGTCGGGCGCTTCAGGCTGCGCAGCACCGCATCGAAGGGAAAGGGTTCTGTGTCATAGGCCATGGTCCCAGCCCCCTCCCAGGGCGCGGCGTTGAGGGCGGCCAGTTCCTCGGCGATGGCCTGGGCCCGCTCCTTCGGCAGCTCGATGCCATGCAGGCTTTGCGACAATTGGGCAATGGCGTCGGCGGCTGGCCGCGCGGGGTCGCGAGACATATCGGGCTCCAGATTGGGAAGGGTTCGGTTGGACAGGCCGCCAGTCTGCCATGCGGTGCGCGACAGGCGCCACTCCCGTCGGGATGGGTGTTTTCGCGCCGAAGCAAAGCCAAGGACAGGGGCAGAATCAAGTAGTTAGCCGTTTTGCGCCACTCAGAACCTGGCTCATTCGGACTGGCCCGGTCGTACAGACCACAACATCAACTTCTCACACAAATGTAAGCACTTGCTTATATTAATATTCGGACGTGGCTGGCAGATCCCACGCATACATGCGAAGAAGAAGGAGATAGGAATATTAACATGATCCGCTTGGCGGATCTCTTCACGTTTTCCGCCTCGCAGCTTCGCGGAAGCGTGGACCTCGACCAGCGGCCTTCATCGGTCCGGTCTCCACCGGCGTCGCGGCGCTGGGCGTCGCGCTCCACCATTATCGCGTCACCACCTTCCAGCCCGCGAAGGCCGCGTCCTTCGCGGTATCCGCAGTACCTCATCCCCGCAACAACAACTCCGCCGCCTTTTCCGCGATCATCACGGTGGGCGCCTGGGTGTTGCCACTGGTGATGGCGGGCATGGCTGATGCATCGGCGACGCGCAGGTTCTGCACCCCGCGCACGCGCAGGTTCGCATCGAGCACGGCAAGCGGATCGTTGTCGGCGCCCATGCGCGCGCCGCTGGCGGGGTGGAACACGGTCTGGCCGTTGTCGCGCACCCAGGCGTCGATTTCTGAGTCGCTCTGCACGTCGGCGCCCGGCGAGATCGGCGCGCCGAGATAGGGCCGGAACGAATCCTGCGCGAAGAGCTTGCGCGCGAACTTGACGCCGTCGCGCGTGGTCACGCGGTCGAGTTCGCTGGCGAGGTAATTGGCGAACATCTTCGGCTTGGCGAGCGGATCGGGCGAGGCCAGCGTCACGCTGCCGCGGCTTTCCGGGCGCAGCTGGTAGATGTGTATGAGGAAGCCGTGCTTGCCCTGGCCCTTGCGCGTGGTCTCGAGGTTGAGGCCGGGCACCATCGACACCTGGATGTCGGGCGTTTCCAGTTCCGGCCGCGTCTTGACGAAGGCGCCGGCTTCGAGCGGCAGCGCGGCGAAGGGACCGGTGCCGAACAGCATCACCTGGGCAAGGCCAAGCGCGGCACGGTCCGGGCGGAACAGGCTGTAGAGCGTGACCGGCTGCAGGCTCTGGTGCTGCACATAGACGCCAAGGTGGTCCTGCAGCGTCTGGCCGACGCCGCGCAGATCGTTGACGACGGGAATCCCGAACTTCTGCAGATCGGCAGCCGGCCCTATGCCCGACAGCAGCAGCAGTTGCGGCGTGTTGATGGCGCCGCCCGACAGCACGACTTCGCGCCGCGGCGAGATGGTGTAGCGCGCGCCGCCCTGCTGGTATTCGACGCCTGTGGCACGCGTGCCGTCGAAGATCACGCGCGTCGCCTGGGCGCCGGTGATGACGCGCAGGTTCGGCCGGTCGAGCGCCGGTCGCAGGAAGGCGACGGCGGTGGACTGGCGGCGGCCCCGCAGAATGTTGAAGTCGTGCCAGTTGTAGCCGTCCTGCACGCCGCCGTTGAAGTCATCGACCCGTTTCAGGCCGGCGGCGGCGCAGGCGTCGAAGAAGGCCTGGTAGAGCGGATTTGGCGATTTCGCCCGGCCGATCTTCCACGGGCCGGCATGGCCATGCTTGTCGTCGCGCCGGTCGAGATGGCCTTCGGAGCGCTTGAAGAAGGGCAGCACGCTGTCCCAGTCCCAGCCCGAGAGGCCAAGCTGGCGCCAGTGGTCGAAGTCGGCCGCCTGACCGCGCACATACATCATGCCGTTGATCGACGACGAGCCACCGATGACGCGGCCGCGTGGCCAGTGCAGGCGCCGGTTGTTCATCTGCGGCTCGGGCTCGGTGTCATAGCCCCAGTTGATCGCCTTGGCGAAATAGGCGACGCCCGCCAGCAGGGGGATCTGGATGATCGGCCGGTTGTCACGCCCGCCGGCCTCCAACAGCACGACCTTGCAGTTCGGGTCCGCCGACAGGCGGTTCGCCAGCACGCAGCCGGCCGAGCCGGCGCCGACAATGACAAAATCGACCACGCCCTGATCCATCACCTACCCCTTGCCTGACTCTTCTTCTTGATTGCCGGCATTGTAGGCGGAGCGTGGCGAAGCGGGCCAGTCAGAGTGTGCGGGGTGTGGGTGGCGCCGCCTCCCCATCTCGGCACCGCCCCTGCGGGGGAAGGGTGTTAATCATCGACGGCGTCCCCTGCCCGCTCCTCGGGCGTTTCACCCTTGGGGTCCTGGCCCGATTTGACCCCGTTTGGCCTTCCCCTATGATGCGCGCGCCTTGCGCGCCGGCCTTGCCCGCCGGCGCCCAGACCACACAAAGATGATAGGGACCCAGGCATGACCGCGGCTGCCGAACACGCGCCTTCCACCGACCTCGACCAGATCCGCGAATCCGTGCGCGCGTTGTGCGCCGATTATCCCGGTGAATACTGGCGCGCCAAGGACGAGAAGCGCGCCTATCCGTCAGAATTCGTCAACGCCCTGACGCAGTCGGGCTTCCTCGCCGCGCTGATCCCCGAGGAATATGGCGGCAGCGGCCTGGGCATCATCGAGGCCGGCGCCATCCTGGAAGAGATCCAGAAGATGGGCTGCAACGGCGGTGCCTGCCACGCCCAGATGTACACGATGGGCACCATCCTGAAGCACGGCAGCGCCGAGCAGAAGAAGGGGTGGCTGCCCAAGATCGCCACCGGCGAGCTGCGCCTGCAGGCTTTTGGCGTGACGGAACCGACGAGCGGCACCGACACACTGAGCTTGCGCACCACGGCGGTGCGCGAGGGCGACCACTATGTCGTCAACGGCCAGAAGGTATGGACGAGCCGCGCCGAGCATTCCGACCTGATGCTGCTGCTGGCGCGCACGACGCCGAAGGACAAGGTGGCGAAGAAGACCGATGGCCTGTCGGTCATGGTCGTCGACATGCAGAAGGCGAAGGGCAACGGCCTCACCATCCGGCCGATCCCGACGATGATGAACCACGCCACGACCGAAGTGTTCTTCGACAACATGAAGGTGCCGGTCGAGAACCTGATCGGCGAAGAGGGCAAGGGCTTCCGCTACATCCTCGACGGCATGAACGCCGAGCGCATCCTGATCGCGCATGAATGCGTCGGCGACGCGCGCTGGTTCATCGAGAAGGCGAAGACCTATGCCACCGAGCGCGTCGTGTTCGGCCGCCCGATCGGTGCGAACCAGGGCATCCAGTTCCCGATTGCCCGCGCCTATGCGCAGACCGAAGCCGCAAACCTGATGGTGCAGAAGTCCGCCGCGATGTATGACGCGGGCAAGCCCTGCGGCCCGGAGGCCAACATGGCGAAGATGCTGGCCTCGGAAGCGTCCTGGGCCGCCGCCGACATGTGCGTGCAGACCTTCGGCGGCTTCGGCTTCGCCGCCGAGTATGACATCGAGCGCAAGTTCCGTGAGACGCGCCTCTACACCGTGGCGCCGATCTCGACCAACCTCATCCTCGCCTTCATCGGCGAGCATGTGCTGAAGATGCCACGGTCCTACTGATGTTCGCGCCGCTGCAAGGCAAGCTTGTCGTCGCGCTGGAACAGGCGGTCGCGGCACCCTTCTGCTCCTCGCGCCTCGCCGACTTCGGCGCCCGCGTGATCAAGCTTGAGCGCGCCGAGGGCGACTTCGCGCGCAACTACGACCATGCCGTGAAGGGCCAGAGCGCCTATTTCGTCTGGCTCAACCGCGGAAAGGAATCGGTCGTCGTCGACATCAAGAAGCCGGAAGACATGGCGCTCATCCATGCCCTGCTCGCCAAGGCTGACGTCTTCATCCAGAACCTCGCGCCGGGCGCGACGGAGCGCGCGGGTATCGGCTCGGACGACCTGCGCAAGAAGTATCCCCGCCTCATCACCTGCGACATCACCGGCTATGGCGACGAAGGTCCGTACAAGGAGATGAAGGCCTACGACTTCCTGATCCAGTGCGAGACGGGTCTGGCCGCCATTACTGGGGGACCGAGCGAGCCGTCGCGCGTCGGCATCTCGCTGTGTGACATCGCCGCGGGCATGTATTCGGTGATCGGCATTTCGCAGGCGTTGCTGCAGCGCGAGATCACCGGCAAGGGCACGGGACTGAAAGTCTCGCTGTTCGACGCGCTGTCGGACTGGATGAGCGTGCCGCTGTTCCTGCAGGAAAACACGGGCAAGGCGCCGGCGCGCATCGGCCTCGCCCATGCCGGCCTCGCGCCCTATGGCGCCTATGGCTGCGGTGACGGGCGGCAGATCGTCATCTCGATCCAGAACGAGCGCGAATGGATCCGCTTCTGTGCCGAGGTGCTGGGCAAGCCCTCGCTCGCTGGCGAACCGGCGTTCAAGGACAATCCGACCCGCGTTGCCAACCGCCCGGCGCTGGACGCGGAAATCGACGCCGTGTTCAGCCAGTACAGCCGCGACGAACTCGCGACCAAGCTGGAGGACGCCGGCATCGCCTTCGGCCGCCTGAACGAGGTGGCGGACCTCTCCACCCATCCGCAATTGCGCCGTTCGACCGTCGGCAGCGTGGCCGGTGAGCTCAGCCTGGTCGCCTCGCCGATCAGGACCAGCGATCCCCAGGGCACGCCCTCGGCCATCCCCGAGATCGGCGCGCACACCGACGCGATCCGCCGGGAATTTGCCGGGAAGTAGTCGCATCGTCCCCTCCCCACAAGGTGGAGGGAGCTTTCCCTGTGGATGGATGGACCGGGATTGTTGACAATCTGCAATCGGGGCGGTTGAGTCCTGTCCCTCTCATGCCCGCCTCCGCCGCCCCCGCCGTCCTCGACATCCTGCGCCAGCAGTCGCTGAGCGGGTTGGTGCGCACCGCGCTGCTGGAGATGATCCAGACCGGCGAGCTGACGGCCGGCAGCAAGATCGTCGAATCCGACCTTGCCGAGCGGCTGGGAGTCAGCCGTGGTCCGGTGCGCGAGGCGCTGCGGGCGCTGGAAGGCTCGGGCCTGGTCTGGATCGAGAAGAATCGCGGCTTCTTCGTACGCACCGTCTCGGCCGAGGAAGCGTCCAACATCTATGCCGTGCGCGCGGCGCTCGACCGGCTGGCCGGCGAGACGCTGGCGCGCTGCATCACCGACAAGCAGATCGCGACCTTGCGCGGGCTGATCGAGCGCATGGGCAAGGCGGTGGCGACGGGCGATGTCGACACCTATTACCCGCTCAACCTCGAGTTCCATGACCGGCTGCTCGAATTCGCGGGCAACCCGACCCTCGCCGCCACCAGCCAGCGCCTGATCACCGAGCTTTACCTGTTCCGCCGTCGCAGCCTGGTGCAGAGCGGCAGCCTTGCCCTGTCCCATGCCGAGCACCGGCGCATCTTCGACGCCCTCGCCGCCCGCGATGCGGCGACCGCGGCGCAGGCGATGTGGGATCACGTCGAGGCCGCGCGGGTCCGCATGTTCGCCAGTCTCAACACCCAGCAAGAGGCGCGCTGAGCGCCCCGCCACAAGGAAGATGAATGCCCATTGATCTCAAACTTTCTGGCAAGGTCGCCATCATCACCGGCGGCAGCAAGGGGCTGGGCGCTGAATCCGCCCGCCTGCTCGCCGCCGACGGGGCCAGGGTCGCGCTCGTCTCGCGCACCAAGGCGACGCTCGATACCTTCGCCACGGAACTCACCCAGGCGCACAAGGCCGAGGTGATGACCATTGCCGCCGACCTGTCGCAGCCGGGCTCCGCCGAGCCGGTGGCCGAGGCCGTGCTCAAGCGCTTTGGCCGCATCGACATCCTGATCAACTCGGCCGGCGCGGCGCAGGGCGGTGTGTTCTGGGAGATTCCCGAGAAGGTGTGGGAAGACGGCTTCGCCCTGAAATTCTTCGGCACCGTGCGCATGACCCGCGCTGTTCTTCCTGCGATGATCGCCCAGGGCTATGGCCGCATCGTCCATGTCGTTGGCGACACCGGCAAGCAGCCGAACCCGCGGCTCCTGCCCGGCGCTACCGCCAACGCGGCGCTTCTCGCCCTCACCAAGGGCCTTGCCGACGAAGTGGGCCCGCGCGGTATCGCGGTGAACGCCGTCAACCCTGGGCCGACGCGCACCGACCGCATCGCGACACTGTTCGCCAACCTGTCGAAATCGACCAACAAGTCGCTCGACGAAATCGAGGCCGGTTTCATGAAGGATGCGGCGCTCGGCACCATCGGCGATCCAGCCGACGTGGCGCGCGTCATTGTCTTCCTCGCCTCCGACGCCGCCGCCAACATCACGGGCACCTCCATCCTGTCGGATGGCGGGCGCTCGCGTGCCATTTCCTGATCCGAAACCTGGGGTAGAGCCATGACCAACCCGCGCGTTCCCTTTGTCCTTGCCGATGAGCGGCCGCCGCTCGCGCCGCCACTGGGCAAGCCGCTGATCGTCCATGTCGTCGTCAACGTGGAAAGCTGGCCCTTCGATTCGGCCATGCCGCGCAAGCTGCTGACGGCGCCGCATGGGCTCGAGACGGTGCCCGACGTGCCGAACTTCTCCTGGGCCGAATACGGGTTGCGCGCGGGCATGCCGCGCCTGTTCAAGCTGCTCGCCGACCGCGAGATCCCGACGTCCGCCTTCATGAACGCCGGCGTCTGCGACGACTATCCGCGCGTCGCCGAGAAGATCGCCGAGGCCGGCTGGGAAATCGTCGGCCACGGCTTCAAGCAGCGCTCGCTGCAGGGCGAGGCCAAGGAAGCCGAGCTGATCGAGATGTGCCTCGACCGGCTGGGCAAGTTCTACGGCACCCGCCCGCGCGGCTGGCTCGGGCCTGGGCTGAAGGAAACGCTCGACACGCCCGACATCCTGAAGGCCGCCGGCGTCGACTACCTGTGCGACTGGGTGATCGACGACCTGCCGCACTGGATGACGACCAAGCATGGCCCGCTGGTCTGCATGCCCTATACGCTGGAGATCAACGACAGCCCGCTCTTCGCCATCCAGCAGCATTCATCGGACGAGATCTATCGCCGCTTCCGCGACACGCTGGAATGCCTCGGCGAAGAGGTGAAGACCCAGCCGCGCATCCTGACGATCGGCCTGCACCCGCACCTGATCGGCGTGCCGCACCGCATCGTCTATCTGCAGCGGAT
>CANJEJ010000154.1 GCA_947473325.1 Alphaproteobacteria bacterium
CGCTGAAGACCGAGCTCGTCTCCGGCCTCGACATCATGATCCTGCGCGAGCTGACGAGCGGCGTCTATTTCGGCAAGCCGCGCGGCATCGAAGACCTGCCCGACGGCCGCAAGAAGGGCGTCGACACCCAGCTCTATTATTCGGACGAGATCGAACGCATCGCCAAGGTGGCCTTCGAGCTGGCCCGCGTGCGCAACAACAAGGTGTGCTCGGCCGAGAAGTCCAACGTGATGGAGACCGGCGTGCTGTGGCGCCAGATCGTCACCTACACGCACACCCGCGGCTACCAGGACGTGGAGCTCAGCCACATGCTGGCCGACGCCTGCGGCATGCAGCTCGTGCGCAACCCGAAGCAGTTCGACGTCATCGTCACCGACAACCTGTTCGGCGACATGCTGTCGGACGTTGCCGCCATGCTGACCGGCTCCATCGGCATGCTGCCCTCGGCCTCGCTCGGCCCGGCCGACGCGACGGGCCGCCGCCGCGGCCTGTATGAGCCCGTGCATGGCAGCGCGCCCGACATCGCCGGCCAGGGCCTCGCCAACCCGATCGCCACCGTTCTCTCCTTCGCCATGATGTTGCGCTATTCCTTCAATCTCGGCGCCGATGCCGACCTGGTGGAAAAAGCGGTCAGCGACGTTCTGGATGAAGGGCTGCGCACCGCCGACATCATGCAGCCGGGCAAGCAGAAGGTCTCGACCCGCCAGATGGGCGATGCCATCCAGGCCCGGCTCGACCGCCTCGCCGCGTAAGCGCGCGGGCGAACATTCCAAGGAAGGACCCGTCATGGGCTACAAAGTCGCCGTCGTCGGCGCCACCGGCAACGTGGGCCGCGAAATGCTCAACATCCTCGAGGAACGCCTGTTCCCCGTGGACACGCTTGTCCCCCTCGCCTCGCGCCGCTCGGTCGGCAAGAAGGTGCCGTTCAAGGACAAGGACGTGAAGGTCGAGGCGCTGGAAGACTACGACTTTGCCGGCACCGATATCGCGCTGTTCTCGGCGGGCTCCGTCGTCTCGGCCGATTACGGCCCGAAAGCTGGCAAGGCGGGCTGCGTCGTCATCGACAATTCGTCGAAGTTCCGCATGGACCCCGACGTGCCGCTGATCGTGCCCGAGGTGAACGCCGCCGCCATCGCCGGCTACACCAGGAAGAACATCATCGCCAACCCGAACTGCTCCACCGCCCAGCTGGTCGTGGCGCTGAAGCCGCTGCATGACGAGGCGACGATCAAGCGCGTCGTCGTGGCCACCTACCAGTCGACGTCCGGCGCCGGCAAGGAGGCGATGGACGAGCTCTTCAACCAGACCAAGGCCATCTATGTGAACGACCCGGTGGTGCCCACGCGCTTCACCAAGCAGATCGCCTTCAACGTCATCCCCCATATCGACGTGTTCATGGAGGATGGCTACACGAAGGAAGAGTGGAAGATGATGGTCGAGACCAAGAAGATCCTCGACAAGAACATCAAGCTGACCGCCACCTGCGTCCGCGTGCCGGTCTTCGTCGGCCATTCCGAGGCCGTCAACATCGAGTTCGAGAAGCCGATCACAGCCGCTCGCGCCCGCGAGATCCTGCGCGCGGCTCCGGGCATCATGGTCGTCGACAAGCGCGAGGACGGCGGCTACGTCACGCCGATCGAATGCGTCGGCGACTACGCCACCTTCATCAGCCGCATCCGCGAGGATTCGACGGTGGAGAACGGCATCAGCCTGTGGTGCGTGTCGGACAACCTGCGCAAGGGCGCCGCGCTCAACGCCGTGCAGATCGCCGAAGTGCTGATCAACCGCCACCTCGGCAAGAAGGCTGCCTGAGGCCACAGCGCATCGAAATGGCAAAAAGGGCGGCGCAAGCCGCCCTTTTCGTTTGACCTGATGGTGGCCTGATCGACACGATGTGTCCCATCGAAGGGCGGAGGACCGGAAATGGGACGCGCGCATGTCGAATTCATCCAGGCTCAGGTGTTGCCCTGGCAAGCCGCGCCGGCGTCACTAAATCGCCCCGGCGTCGAGGCGAAGATTCTGAGCCAGGATTCCGTGAGCGGCGCCTGCACCGCCATCCTGCGCTATCCAAGTGGTTTCCAGGGTGATGCAGGCTTCCTGACTGCCGACGAGGAATTCTTCGTCATCGACGGCGGCCTCGAGATCGGCGACTGGGCCTGTGGCACGCACACCTATGGCTTCCTGCCCGCGCACCATCCGCGCGGGCCGATGCGCTCGGTCAGGGGCGCAGCGGTGCTCACCTTCTTCGAAGCCGCGCCGGTGGCACAACGCGGCACGTCAGCGAAGGCTTTCGATGCGCGCAAGCTCGTCGCGCCCTTCGACAGCTATGTCGCGCCCTGGGGCGAGCCGCTCGGCGACAAGCTGCTGCGCTCCACGGTCAAATACAAATGGCTGCGCCAGGATCCCGACAACGGCGAGCAGACCTGGATCTCCTCTGCGCCGCCGGGCTACCGGCATGAAGGCTTCGAAAGCCCGATGGAAACCCATCCCTATGTCGAAGAGATGTTCATGCTGGCGGGCGAACTTTGCGGCAACACCGGCCGCATGACGCCCGGCGCCTATTTCTGGCGGCCGCCCGGCATCCGGCACGGGCCCTACGAGACGCGCCTCGGCAACTTCTGCTTCTTCCGCTTCAAGGGTGGGCCGATCACCATCGACTGGAGCGCGGATAAGATCCGCTACACCTTCGATGCGCCGTATCGCCCGGCGTTGCCGCCGGATTTTCGCGAGCACGTCGCGAATCCGGCGGATTCGGTCGCGCTCTACTGAGTCACCGCCCGTCCGGGCAGCATCTCGCAGGGTTGCCTTCCGGCGACCCTGTCTGCGCGCCTTCCGTTATCGAATGATAAACAGTGTTTGCCTGAACGAAAGTCCTTAAGCTGTCCGTTGGGTTGCGTCATTCAATTCTGATTCGGAATAGGGAGGACAGGATGGCTAGTGTCCAGACAGTAGAAAAACGCGGACGCCGGGGTGGAGTCGCTGCTGCGCTTCTAGGCGCGGCGATCGTCATAAGCCCCGTGGCATCAGCACTGGCGGCGGAAACGCTGATCATTGCCGCCGTATCGACGCCGAAAGGCCTGGACGGCGACATTTTCGTGCCCTCGCTGCAGGAAACGGTCATCAACGTCTACGAGGGCCTGACGGAATATGGCATGCGCCCTGACGGCAAGGCGCTCGACCTTACCAAGGTCATCCCGCATCTCGCTGAAAGCTGGACGATCTCGCCCGACGCGCGGACGCATGTGTTCAAGCTGCGCAACGCCAAAAGCTTTTTCGGCAAGGAGCTGTCCGCCGACGACGTCATTTTCACCTGGGAGAAATCCGCGTCCCAGAAGCGCACCGGCAACTTCATCCGCAGTGTCTCCAACATCGATACGATCGAGAAGATTTCCGACAAGGAAGTGAAGTTCACTCTGAAGGAACCAAACAATTCCTTCATGCGCGCACTGCAAATCTACGTTCCCAGTGTTTACGACTCGAAGACCGTGAAGGAACGCGGCGCCACGGCCGACGACCCCTATGGCACCAAATGGATCGCCAACAACACCGCGGGCTATGGTGCCTACCATGTCGAATCCATCCGACCGGGCGAAGGCTCCGTCATGGTGGCCAACCCGAACTACTTCGGCCCTAAGGTGTTCTTTGATCGCGTTCTCTACCGCGAAGTGCCGTCAGCCTCGAACCGTGCCGCCCTGGTAAGGAATGGCAACGCCCACTGGGCCGAACAGGTGCCATTGCAGCAGATTCCGTCGCTGCTGAACGACCCGAAGGTCAAGGTGGAGATGGTCGTCGGCTCCGGCTCGGCAATGATCGCGATGAACGCCAAGTATCCGCCGTTCGACGACGTGCGCGTCCGCCGCGCGCTGCAGCTTGCGACCGACTATGACGCAATCGGCAAGACAGTCTTCCTCGGCCTGGGCACACGGTCCCTGTCAAACCTGCCGCCCGACATGCCGGGATACAAGCCGGTCTACAACATCCAGACCGACTACGCCGCAGCGAAGAAACTGCTTGCCGAGGCCGGGCATCCGAACGGCATCGATGTGACGCTGGAATACACCGACATCTATTGGTGGGAAGAAGGCCTCGCGCTGCAGGCCGCGGAATCGATGAAGAACGGCGGCATCCGGGTCACGCCCAAGCGTGTGCCCAGCACCGACTTTCGCGGCCGCGTAGCGGCGGGCCAGCGAACGATTCCGCTGCTCACCGGCTTTACCACGGCCCTGGTCTGGGATCCGGGCTATCAGTTCTATCTGTCGCTGCATCCGGACGGGTCGTTCAACACCAACGCCTACACCGACCCGAGGATGGTGGCACTGGTCGAGAAGATGGTGCTCGAGCAGAACCCGGTGGAACGGCAGAAGCAGGTCGAAGCCGCGCAGCAGCTGTATGTCGACGATGCTGTCGCGGTGGAAACCTTCCTGCCGGGCACCTACGCGGTGATGGCCGCCTGCATCAAGGGCTGGGTATGGCGGCCGACACCGCACGCCTATTTCCGCGCGCTTCGCTGCGAGAAGAGTTGAGCGTCGGAAATCGCTGCTTCAGGGGCGTGCCGCAAGGCACGCCCCTTTCTCTTTCTGATACCTGGGTCTGCCCTTGAGCGGCAGCACGACGCCGGCCGTCCGGCAGATTCGGTTGCGCTTTTGAGAGCTTTTCAGCCGATTCGGCGGGCGCTGAACCTTCTTAGGGGCGATTTCAGACCCTCCATTGCACCGATGAGGCGCAGGTCGAGCGCCGTTCCGGTCTCCGCCAGCACCGCGTGCACAGCTGAAACGCTGGCCTCGAGCGCGGCGGCCGCACCCAGGCCCTGCAGCGCAAATCCCAGGAAAAGTGCGCTGAACAGGTCCCCCGCGCCGTGCAGCGGGCCCGGCAGCAACGGCGTTTCGACAAGGAGGGCTCCTTCGGATCCGACGGCCAGCGTCTCCAGAGTGCCCGGCATCGCGGCGGTCCGGCGCAGGGATGACAGGATCACCAGGCGGGGTCCCCGCGCCCGCAGCTCGGCGCAGGCTGCCAGCGCGTCTTCCATCGTGCGGATGGTGCGGCCGGTCATGTCTTCAAGCTCGGTCTGGTTCGGCTTCACGATGTCGGCCAGGCGAGCCAGCCCCGCCTGGGCATCCGCCACCGCGCGGGGCACGAACAGGCCGCTCTCATGGGCGAAGACCGGGTCGCAGAAATAGAGCGCCTTCGGATTCTCCGCTTTGAGCCGCGCAACGGCGCCCGCGATGGTCGCCGCATTGGCAGCGTCGCCCAGATAGCCGGACAGGAGGGCATCGCAGCGGCCAAGCGGCAGGGCTTCGACGAGCGCCGCAACCCGGGCCGGGTCCACCGCCCCGCCTGCCACCGCGCCATGGGCGGGATGGCTGGACAGCAGCACTGTCGGCACCGCCCAGACGTCATGGCCGAGCCGCTGCAAGGCCGGTTGGGCCGCGCTGTTGCCGACATGGCCGCGCACGACCTGGGACTGAAGGGCAAGGATGGTGGCCATGGCGGCGCAGAATCGCGATCTTCGGCCGTTTCGGCAAGCCGGGTTCCCAGCAATGCTGCACTGCATTATGGTCCGCCCGCCCAGGGACCGGCATCCGCCGGCGCAGGGGAGGATGACGATGACGACGCAGGTGCGGCCTCGCCGCAGCGTTCTGTACATGCCGGGTTCCAACCTGCGCGCGCTGGACAAGGCGAAGGCGCTGGCCGCCGACGGCCTGATCTTCGACCTGGAAGACGCCGTCGCGCCCGACGCCAAGGCCTCTGCCCGCGATCAGGTCGCCGCCGCGATACGCGCCGGCGGCTATGGCCGGCGCGAGATCATCGTGCGGGTCAACGGGCTCGACACGCCCTGGGGCCGGGCCGATCTCGCCGGCGTCGCCAGCTGCGGCGCCCATGCCGTGCTGCTGCCCAAGGTGGAAAGCGCGGCCACGATCCGCGAGGCCGAGACGATGTTGCACCAGTCCGGCGCTCCGGACGACCTTGCGATCTGGTGCATGATGGAAACGCCGCGCGGCATCCTGCGCGCGGAAGCGGTCGCCACCGCGAGCCCGCGCGTGAAGGGCTTCGTCATGGGCACGTCCGACCTCGCCAAGGACCTGCACGCCCAGCACACGCCCGACCGCCTGCCCTTCGTCGCGGCGCTCGGCCACGTCATGCTGGTGGCACGCGCCCACAATCTCGTCGCGCTCGACGGTGTGCATCTCGACCTCGATGACGAGGCCGGGTTCGCAGTCCAATGCCGTCAGGGCCTTGCCTTTGGCTTCGATGGCAAGACGCTGATTCATCCCAAGACCATCGCCACCGCCAACACGGTCTTCGCCCCGCCGGCCGATGAAATCGCCTGGTCGCGCAAGATCATCGCCGCGCATGCGGCCGCCGCCGCCGAAGGCAAGGGTGTTGTCCTGGTCGATGGCAAGCTGATCGAACGCCTGCATGTCGACAACGCCGAACGCATCGTTGCCCTGGCCGACGCCATCGCCGCGCTGGAAAGCCCATCATGACCGTATCCAAGACCAGCCCCGGCAATTTCTTCGAGGATTTCCGCATCGGCCAGACGCTGCCACATGCGGTGCCGCGCACGGTGACGGAAGGCGATGTGGCGCTGCATCTCGCCCTCTATGGCGCGCGCTTCACCTTCAACTGCGCCGATCCCTTCGCGCAGAGCCTCGGCCTGCCGCGTGCGCCGATTCCCGACCTGCTCACCTTCCATATCGTCGTCGGCAAGACGGTGAGCGACCTGTCGCTCAACGCCATCGCCAACCTTGGCTATGCCGAGATGCGCTTCCATGCGCTCGTCTATCCCGGCGACACGCTGGGTTCGACCAGCCCGGTGATCGGCCTGAAGCAGAACACCGGCGGGGCATCGGGCATCGTCTATGTCCACACCGTCGGCCTGAACCAGCGCGGCGAAACCGTGCTCGACTTCATCCGCTGGGTGATGGTGAGCAAGCGCGACACGAAGTCGCCGGCACCCGATCCCGTCGTTCCCGACGTGCCCGAGGCGGTCGCCGCCGACACGCTCTATGTGCCCGACGGGCTCGACGCCGAGGGCTATGACACCTCGCTGTCGGGTGCGCGATTCCTGTGGGACGATTATGATGTCGGCGAGCGCATCGACCATGTCGACGGCATGACGATCGAGGAAGCGGACCATGCGCTGGCCGCGCGGCTCTACCAGAACACGGCGCGCGTCCACACCGACGCCGTCGCCGCCAAGGCAAGCCGCCACGGCCGCCGCCTGGTCTATGGCGGCTATGTCATGAGCCTGGCGCGGGCGCTGTCACACAACGGTCTCGCCAATGCCTTCAAGATCGCAGCGGTGAACGGCGCGAGCCACACCGCCCCGGCTTTTGCCGGCCACACCGTCTTCGCCTGGACCGAGGTGGTCGACAAGGCCGCCATGCCCGGCCGGGCCGACTTCGGCGCGCTGCGGCTGCGGACGATGGCGACCTTCGACCACCCCTGTGCCGATTTCCCGGGCCGCACCGGCCCGCGCAGCTGGCATCCGGCGGTACTGCTCGACTTCGACTACTGGGCCTTGATGCCGCGGCGATAGGTGGCGCGAAACCGGCGTCTTTCGTTGACTTGACGCTGGCCCAAGTCTTTAATCGCGCGGGATTTATCAGCTGCGCGCAGCCGGGGGGACGGGCGCGCATCACGACCGGACCGACGTTCCTGCAAGGACCTTTCCATGGCGAAAGTCGAACGCCCGCTGTCACCGCATCTGGGGGTGTATCGCTTCCAGATCACGATGACGATGTCGATCCTGCACCGCATCACCGGTGTGGGCCTGGGGCTGGGCACGCTGCTGATGGCCTGGTGGCTCATCGCGCTGGCGATGGGACCGGGCCCCTTTGACCTGGTGCAGGACGTGGTGAGCGGCTGGTTCGGCCGGCTTGTCCTGCTCGGCTTCACCGCCTCGCTCGTCTTTCACTTCTTCAATGGCATCCGCCATCTCGCCTGGGACGTTGGACTGGGCTTTGCGCTGCCGACGATGCGCGCAAGCGGCTGGACGGTTGCCGCGCTGACGGTGATCGTCACGGCGCTGATCTGGATCGCCGGCTACAGCATGCGGGGGATATGAGCATGAGCCTGCGTAGCCCCATTGCACGCGCCCGGGGCCTTGGCAGCGCCAAGGAAGGCACCGGCCACTGGTGGCACCAGCGCGTCAGCGCGGTCGCCCTGCTTGCCCTCGTCGTCTGGTTCGTCGTCTCGCTCCTCATGCTGACGGGCGCGGACTGGGCGACGGCATCCGGCTGGCTGTCCAACAAGGTCAATGCCGGCCTGATGCTGTTGTTGATCGTGTTCCTCTTCTATCACCTGAAGCTCGGCCTGCAGGTCGTCATCGAGGACTATGTGCATGGCGAGGCGATGAAGATCGTCTCGCTCCTGCTCATGTCCGGCGCCTGCCTGGCGGTCGGCCTGGCCTGCGCCTTGGCTGTCCTCGACGTGGCGTTCGGAGGCTAATTTCATGGCAAGCAACGCCTATCCCGTTACCGAGCATTTCTATGACGTCATCGTGGTCGGCGCCGGTGGCGCCGGCCTGCGCGCCACCTTCGGCCTTGCCGAGCAGGGCCTGAAGACCGCCTGCATCACCAAGGTGTTCCCCACCCGCTCGCACACCGTGGCAGCGCAGGGCGGCATCTCGGCCGCGCTCGGCAACATGGGCCCGGACGACTGGCGCTGGCACATGTACGACACCGTGAAGGGGTCGGACTGGCTCGGTGACCAGGACGCCATCGAATACCTCGTGCGCAACGC
>CANJEJ010000155.1 GCA_947473325.1 Alphaproteobacteria bacterium
CAAGTTTTCGAGGAGGATCTTCATCGAGACGGGAAGACGCGACATGTCGCCGATCTTCTTCTCCGCCGCCTTGATGCTGAAATAGTCGTACTTCTTGCCCCCGGCTTCGAAGCTGCGGCGGGTCTTCAAAGTGTCATGGCCAATGGTCGCCACGGCGGATCTCCCCTCGTCACGCGATTGTTCGGTCTGATGCTCGGTCTGAGCCCGGCAGCCGGAAAGGAATCCCCGGAATGGCCACCGTTTCAGCCGGCATTATGCGCCCGTGAATTTATCTTTGCCAGTGACGGGATGAAGGCAGTGCACGAAGGGACAGGTTCAGACAAAGCGCCGCAGTATGCCGCGCTGTCATATTGTAGGATGCGCGCCGCATGACCCTGCCCGCCCTAGACTGGACCACCCCGCCCGCGCCCTTTGCCGGCCGCAGCCTGACCTGCATCCGCGGCGACCGGCTGGTGTTCAGCGACCTCTCCTTCTCTCTGGAGCCGGGACGCGCGCTGCTGCTGCAGGGCCCGAACGGCACCGGCAAGTCGAGCCTGCTACGCCTGCTCGCCGGCCTGCTGCCGCCCGCCGCGGGCGACCTGCTGTGGGCCAATGCGCCGGTCCGTGCGACACAGGAGGACCACCGCGCCCGCCTGCACTATGTCGGCCATCTCGATGCGGTAAAGCCGGCGCTGACGGCGCGGGAGAACCTTGCCTTCTGGGCCGGCATGGCGGGCGAGGCGGCGCGGGTCGATGCCGCGCTCGACACCTTCGCCCTTGGCCATCTCGCCGACATTCCCGGCCGCTTCCTGTCGGCCGGGCAAAAGAGACGCCTTAACCTTGCCCGACTCGCCGCCATCCCGGCGCCGCTCTGGCTGCTCGACGAACCAAGCGTGTCGCTCGATGTCGAGGCTGTCGCCCTGCTCGCCGGGCTGATTGCCGCGCACGGCAGCCGCGGCGGCATGGTCATCGCCGCCAGTCATGTCGACTTCGGCCTCGCCGGCGGCGCCACGCTCGACCTCGGCGGCTTCGCCGCGACAGTCGCCGCCTGATGCTGGCCGCCTTCTTCCGCCTGTTCGGCCGCGACGTGCGCCTCGCCCTGCGCCAAGGTAGCGCCGGCACCAGCACCGTCGTCTTCTTCGTGCTGGCGGTGACCCTGTTCCCGCTCGGCGTCGGGCCGGAAACCGCCGTGCTCGCCCGCATCGCCTCGGGTGTGCTGTGGGTGGCGGCGCTGCTCGCGGCCATGCTGTCGCTCGACCGCCTGTTCCAGGCCGACTACGAGGATGGCAGCCTCGACCTCCTGGCGCTGGGGCCGCTGCCGCTCGAGCTCGCCGTACTCGCCAAGACGGCGGCCCATTGGGCGACCACCGGCCTGCCGCTTATCATCGCCTCCCCCATCCTGGCCGTGCTGATGCAGCTCGACGGGGCGGGCTACCTCACGCTGGTCGCCGCCATGGCTCTGGGCACCCCGGCGCTGAGCCTGATCGGCGGGATCGGCGCCGCCCTGACCGTCGGCATCCGCCGCGGCGGGGTGCTGCTCTCCCTCCTCGTCCTGCCTCTCTATATACCGGTGCTGATCTTCGGCGTCGGCGCGGTCGAGGCCTCGATCGACGGCCTGACCCAAAGGCCGCAGCTTCTGATCCTGGCCGCCCTGTCGCTTGCCGCCGCCGTGCTGGCCCCGCTCGCCGCCGCCGCGGCGCTTCGCCTCAACCTGGAATAGGCGGGAATAGTGGTGGCGCCGCTTCTGTTGGCGTAGAGTCGCCCCGGCCCGGCCGGTTCAGCGCGATTTTCCGTTTGGGTTCAACAGGTTCCGCCTTAAAGGTCACGCCAACGTGGATGGACGGGGACGCCACCGCGACGCACCATGACGACGATGCACCGCTTCGCCAATCCTGCCCGCTTCGTGCGCGTGTCCTCGGCCGTGCTGCCCTGGGTGACCGCGCTTGCCGTGCTGTGCATCGGCTCCGGCCTCTACTTCGGCCTGTTCAGTTCTCCCGTCGATTACCAGCAGCGCGACACCGTACGCATCATGTATGTGCACGTGCCCTCGGCCTGGATGTCGATGTTCGTCTATTCCGGCATGGCGCTCGCCTCGGCGATCTCGCTGGTCTGGAAGCACCCGCTCGCCGACCTTGCCGCCAAGGCCTCGGCGCCGCTCGGGGCCGGCTTCACTCTGGTCGCTCTCGTTTCCGGCGCGCTGTGGGGCCAGCCGACCTGGGGCACCTGGTGGGTGTGGGACGCGCGCCTTACCTCGGTGCTGATCCTGTTCTTCCTCTACCTCGGCTACATCGCGCTCTGGGAAGCCTTTGACGATCCGCAGCGCGCCGCCAAGGCCGCGGCGATCCTCGCGCTGGTCGGCGCCGTCAATATTCCGATCATCAAGTTCTCGGTCGACTGGTGGAACACGCTGCACCAGCCGGCGAGCGTGATGACGCTGTCGGGCCCGAGCATCCATATCTCGATGCTGATCCCGCTGCTGCTGATGGCGCTAGGCTTCACTTTCTATTACGTCGCCGTACTAATCCTGCGCATCCAGCGCGAGATCGTCGCCCGCAAGATCCGCGCGCTGCGCCTGATGCAGACCGAACCCGCGGCCACGCCCGTCTTCGGCGTGCCGGCACAATAAGGCCCGCCATGCTGTTCCTGATCGAGCTCGACACCGACTCGGGCGCCATTGCCCAGACGCCCGCCGCCGACATCCAGTCGCTGGTGAAGAAGGAATGGGACTGGGGCCTTGGCGCCTATCGCCAGGGCAAGATGCTGCGCATCTATTTCAAGGCCAGCGGCGGCGGCGCGGTCGGCATCTTCGATTTCGCGAGCCACGACGAGCTGCATCAGGCAATGCGCGCCCTGCCCTTCTTCCGCTATTTCTCGAAGATCAACGTCACGCCGCTGGTCGGCCACCCACTGTATCCGCATTTCGGCGCACCCGATGCGATTGCCGCGGGTTACGAGCCGCCGAAGACGTAGAGCCCGGCGTGGACGCAATCAGCGAATTTCTCCGTATGGGCGGTTACGCCGCCTTTATCTGGCCCGCCTTCGGACTGGCCGCCGTGGTGATGATCGGCTTCGCCGTGCAAAGCCGCCGCGCGCTTCGCGCCGACCAGCACGCGCTCGACCTGCTGCAGTCGGCGCGCCGCGCCGCGACGGGCCGCGGCCCCCGCGGGGACACGCCATGAGGCCGAAGCGCCGCCGCCTCGCGCTGGTCGTCGCCGCTATGGTGACGCTCGGTGTCGCCGCCGCGCTGGTGCTGTCGGCGTTCGAGGACAACCTCGTCTTCTTCAACAGCCCGTCGGACGTGGTGGAAAAACGCCTGCCGCCGGAAACACGCTTCCGCCTTGGCGGCCTGGTCGAGGAAAACTCGGTGACAAAGGAAGCAGATGGGCTCACCACGCGCTTCCGCGTCACCGATATGAAACACACGGTCAACGTGCGCTACACCGGCATGCTGCCCGACCTGTTCCGCGAGGGGCAGGGCGTGGTGACCGACGGCCGGCTCGGCCCCGATGGCGTCTTCGTCGCGAGCCAGGTGCTGGCCAAGCACGATGAAAACTACATGCCGCCGGAAGTGGCCGATGCTCTGAAGAAGTCGGGCCATTGGCTTCCCGACGGTCAGAAAGCCAAACCATGATTGCCGAGACCGGGCATTTCGCCGTCATCCTCGCGCTTGTCGTCGCGCTGCTGCAGGCGAGCCTGCCGCTCGCCGGCACCGCGCTTCGCATCCCCGCCTGGTCGGCGCTCGCCGTGCCGGCCGCGGTGCTGCAATTCGCGCTGATCCTTCTCGCCTTCGGCTGCCTGATGGTGCTCTACATCACGTCGGACTTCTCGGTGATGAACGTCTGGCAGAACTCTCATTCGGCAAAGCCGCTGCTCTACAAAATCAGCGGCGTGTGGGGTAACCACGAAGGCTCGCTGCTGCTCTGGGTGCTGATCCTGGCCCTGTTCGGCATGGCGGTGGCCCTCTTTGGCAGCAACCTGCCGCCCAGCCTGCGCACCCGCGTGCTGTCGGTGCAGGCGATGATTGGCGTCGGCTTCCTCGGCCTGCTCGTGTTCCTGTCGAACCCGTTCAACCGCATCTTCCCGGCGCCGGTCGACGGCAACGGCCTCAACCCGCTGCTGCAGGACCCCGGCCTCGCCTTTCACCCGCCGTTCCTCTACCTCGGTTATGTCGGCTTCTCGATCGCCTTTTCCTTCGCCATCGCGGCGCTGATCGAAGGCAAGGTCGATGCCGCCTGGGCGCGCTGGGTGCGGCCCTGGACGCTCGCCGCCTGGACCTTCCTGACCATCGGCATCGCGCTCGGCAGCTGGTGGGCCTATTACGAGCTCGGCTGGGGTGGCTGGTGGTTCTGGGACCCGGTCGAGAACGCCTCCTTCATGCCCTGGCTCGCCGGCACCGCGCTGCTGCACTCCGCCATCGTCGTGGAGAAGCGCGACGCGCTGAAGACCTGGACGGTGCTGCTCGCCATCCTCACCTTCTCGCTGTCGCTGCTCGGCACCTTCATCGTGCGCTCGGGCCTGCTCAATTCCGTGCACGCCTTCGCCTCCGACCCCGGCCGCGGCGTCTTCATCCTCGCCTTCCTGATCCTCGTCATTGGCGGCTCGCTGGCGCTTTATGCCGTGCGCGCGCCAGCCCTGCGCGCCGGCGGGTTGTTCGCACCGATAAGCCGCGAGGGCGCGCTCGTCTTCAACAACCTGATCCTGATCACCGCGCTTGCCACGGTCTTCCTCGGCACGATGTATCCGCTGTTCCTCGATGCGATCACCGGGGCGAAGGTCACAGTGGGCCCGCCCTATTTCAACGCGACCTTCGCCCCGCTGATGACGCCGCTCGTCGCCGTCATGGCCTTCGGGCCGCTGCTCGCGTGGAAGCGTGCCGACCTGATGGGTGCGCTGCACCGGCTGAAATTCGCCGCCGCGGCGACGGTGGTCGCGCTGCTTGGCGCGCTCTATTTCACCTGGGGCGGGCCGGTGCTGGCGGTGCTCGGCTTCGGCCTAGGCGTCTGGGTGGTCATGGGCAGCCTGGTCGAGGTCGTGGAGCGCACACGGCTCTTCCGCGCCAGCGCCCGCGACAGCCTCAACCGCGCGATCCACATGCCGCGCTCTGTCTGGGGATCGGCGCTGGCCCATGCCGGTGTCGGCGTCTTCATCCTGGGTGCCGCCGGCGCACTAGGCTGGGAAAGCGAGAAGCTGCAGGTGATGAAGCCGGGCGACCAGGTCGAACTCGCCGGCTACACCTTCATCTTCGACGGCGCACGGCCCGCGCGTGGCCCCAATTACGACGCGACCGAAGGCACCTTCCGCGTCTATCGCAACGGCGAACTGCTGACCGTCATGCAGGCGCAGACGCGCCGCTTCGCCAACCCGCCGATGGAAACGACCGAAGCCGCGATCCACCCGACGCGGATGGGCGACCTGTTCGCCGTCGTTGGCACACCGGCGGGGGACGGCGCTTATCAGACGCGCCTCTACCGCAAGCCCCTGATCAACCTGTTGTGGACCGGCGCGCTGCTGATGGCCTTTGGCGGGCTCGTGTCGCTGTCCGACCGGCGCCACCGCGTCGGCGCGCCGTCGCGCCGCCGCGTTGAAGCCGCGGGCACCGCCGCCCAGCGCGCCTGAACCCGCCATGAAGCTGAAATTCGTTCTGCCCATCGCGCTGTTCGTCGTGCTCGCCATTGCGCTTGGCGTGGGGCTCACGCTCAACCCGCGCGACATTCCCTCAGCCCTTATCGGCAAGCCGGCGCCGGAGTTCAACCTGCCGCCGGTGCAGGGGCGCACGGCCGGCCTTGCCACCGCCGACCTGAAGCAGGGCGAAATGGTGCTGGTGAATGTCTTCGCCTCCTGGTGCGTGCCCTGCCGCGAGGAACACCCGCTGCTGATGGATCTCGCACGGGCGCGCACGGTGAAGATCTACGGCCTTAACCAGCGGGACCGGCCGGAAGACGCGGAACGCTGGCTTGCCGCCTTTGGCGACCCCTACCTGAAGACCGGCGCCGACCTCGACGGCCGCACCAGCATCGAATGGGGCGTCTACGGCGTGCCAGAAACCTTCCTGGTCGACGGCAAGGGCTGCATCCTGTTCAAGCACATCTCGGTGCTGACGCGGCAGGTTCTGGAGCGCGACTTCCTGCCGATCATGCGCGGCGAACGCGCGCCGCCGAAGACGAACTGCTGATGAAGCCCACTCGCTTTCTCCTTGTAGCCACGACTGTTTTGTCGCTGTGGGCTGTGCCCGCGGCGGCGCAGCGCATCGTGCCTGCATTGCCCGACCCGGCGGCCGAATCCCGCGCTCATGCGATCGATAAGTCGCTGCGCTGCCTTGTCTGCCAGAACCAGACGATCGCCGATTCCAACGCCGACCTTGCCATCCAGTTGCGGCAGATCGTGCGTGAACGCATCGTCGCCGGCGACAATGACGAGCAGGTCCGGCAGTTTGTCGTCGCCCGCTATGGCGACTGGGTGCTGATGCGCCCGCCCTTCAACCTAGCGACGGCGCTGCTGTGGATCGGCCCCGCCATCCTGCTGATCGTCGGCGGCATCGCCGCGGTGCTGTTCCTGCGCCGCCAGCGCCGCCGCAGCGACCCCGCCGTGCCGCTTTCGGCCGAGGAACAGGCGCGGCTGGCCACGCTGCTGCGTGACAAGGGGCCGGCCTGATGCTCTGGGTCGTCTTCGCCATCCTGATCGCCATTTCCGCCGCCGTGCTGGCGTTGTCGGCGCTGCGCGCGCGCACCGCCCCGACGACGCGGGCGGACCATGACCTTGCCGTCTATCGCGACCAGCTGCGTGAGATCGACGCCGACGTCGCGCGCGGCGTGTTGCAGGAAACCGAAGCCGGTGCGGCGCGGGTCGAGGTGCAGCGCCGCATGCTGGTGGCCGGCGGCGCTGCGCAAAGCGCGCAGTCGCGCGAAACCCCCCGCTTGCGTTGGGGCGCCGTGATCGTGGCGCTGGTTGCCCTGCCCGCGATCGCCCTGCCGGTCTACCTGTGGCGCGGCAACCCGGCAATCCCCGGCCAGCCGCTGGCGAACCGCAGTGGCGCAGCGCCCGGCGCCGACCATGCGAGTGCCGGCGGCGCCATGGGGCTGGAGGACGCCATCAAGCGCCTGCAGGCACGCCTCGCCGCCAACCCGGAGGATGCCGAAGGCTGGCGGCTGCTCGGCCGCTCCTACATGATGACGCAGAATCCGGAGCCGGCGATCGATGCCTATCGCCGTGCGCTGGCGATAACGCCGGACGATGCGCCGCTGCATTCCGCGCTGGCCGAGAGCCTGACCTTTGCCGCTGGCGGCACCGTGACCGAAGAGGCGCGGCAGGAATTCGAGACCGCGCTGGCGCGCGACCCGCGCGACCCCGCCGGGCGCTTCTACGTTTCCCTTGCCAAGGCGCAGGCCGGCCGCACCCGCGAGGCCTTTGATGGCTGGCTCGCGCTGCTCAGCGATACACCGGCTGACGCACCCTGGCTGCCAATGGTGCGCCGCCAACTCGAGGACGCGGCGAAGCAGCTCAATGTCGATCTCGCCAGCGTGCTGCCGAAGACCGCACCGGTCGAATCCGTGCGCGCGCCGGTGCTGCCGCCCGTGGCGCAATCCGGCGCCGCCCCGCGCGGCCCGACGCAGGACGACATCCGCAACGCCCAGGGCATGTCGGATGCCGACCGCCAGACCATGATCCGCGGCATGGTGGCGAGCCTGGCCGCGCGGCTCGAGGAAAGTCCCGACGATATCGAAGGCTGGCAGCGCCTTGCCCGCGCCTACGAGGTGCTGGGTGAGGGCGAACGGGCGCGCGAGGCGCAAGCGCGTGTCGCCGCGCTGCAGGCGCGCGGCCCTGGCACCCGGCCCGCACCGGCAGGGCCCGCCCCGCAGGCCAGCGCGGCGCCCACTGCCCCGCGCGGTCCGTCCACAGAGGACGTGCGCAACGCGCAGGGCCTGCCGCCGGGCGACCAGCAGGCGATGATCCGGGGCATGGTCGATGGCCTGGCCGCGCGGCTGAAGGAAAGCCCGAACGATCGCGAGGGCTGGCTGCGGCTTGGCCGCTCCTATGCCGTGCTGAACCGCCAGACCGAATCGCTCGACGCCTATGCCCGCGCCGCCAGCCTGTGGCCGGAAGACCCCGAGGTGCTGCAGCTTTATGCCCGGGCGCTCTACGAGGCGCGGCCGAGCACGACGGGCACGCTGCCCGACCGGATCGGCAACCTCTATCGCCGCATCCTGGAAAAGCAGGGCAACAACCTGGAGGCGCTCTATTTCGTCGGCCTGACCGAGGTGGAGCGCGGCAATGCCGAGGAAGGCGCCCGGCTCTGGGGTCGCCTGCTCGCCGCACTCGATCCCAAGAGCGATGCGCATGCCGAGATGACAAAGCGCCTCGAGGCGCTGAAGGCGCCGGCGCCGCCGAAATAGCCAAATTGTCTCGGAAATGAGAACGGGGGATGGATTGGGGACAACCCACCCCCCGCTTATGCGACTACGGACAAATTGGGGGATCGATCCGTAAGCGCAAACTGGGACGATCCGGCTCGCGCCGGTCGTGCTGCTTTACAGATAGCAATGGGCGTACCAACTGGCCGCCCTGCCGTTGTGTTGAGAAAAGCCCGAATTTGCGTCGTATTTTACCAATCGCCCCCCCGGAACGATCCCGGTTTCCTCGTCCGCGTCGTTCCGTTCGTGGACGACCTGTTTCGTTTTAGAACAATCCTTAACACCGCACCCTGATTAACCCATATGTATGAGAAGGAGCGCGGCTTGACGGCGTTAACGGAAGCGCCG
>CANJEJ010000156.1 GCA_947473325.1 Alphaproteobacteria bacterium
CATTGGCAAACGGGATGCGCCAGCCCTGGAAAGCATCACGGGTCGCGAGGACGATCAAGGTGCGGAGCCCGGCGCGCTGAACGCGGTTGACATTCGCAAGCCGGTCGGCGGGGTGCCCCGCAGCGCGGTGACGGGCAAGGATCAGCCCGGCATGCACGACGATGAGACCGACGAAGGCCTCACGGATTCGGAAGAACTATTGCGTCAGAGCGCCGAAGCCGCGCCGGCCGATCGCCAGCGTGAAAAGGACGTACCGGCTTTCGACCGCGGTCACGACATGCCCAAGGCATGAGCAGCGGACGGTCGAAGAACGTCCATGCTGTGATAGGCTGAGCACCATTCGGGGACCGACACGCACCACTGGCGTAGGCCATTGGGATCCGTGAACCCCCCTCCGCCATGACTGGCCCTGTATTCACGAGGTGCACCATGAAGCTTCCCATACTTGCTGCCGTTGTCATGGCGGGCCTGGGCGCCATCGTTGCACCGGCGCCGGCGGGCGCGCAGTCCAATGTCGCTGCGAGCGCCATGGTGGGCCGTCCGCTGGTCAATCCGAATGGCGAAACGCTGGGGCAAATTCAGACCGTGCTGGTCGATGACGCCAGCATGGTGCGGCATATCATCGTCGTTGTGGGCGATGGCATCGGCACGACCCGCCGCGTGGCGGTGGAGCCCAGCCGGGTCACGGCGGCGGGGGACCGCTACATTCTTAACGCCTCGCGCGAAGACCTTCGCCTGCTGCCGAGCTACGATTTCGCCGCGCCCGCCGGCCTGGTCTTCATCGACCGGGGCCACCAGGTGCCGGAATATGGAACCATCCTGGCGCGCCCCATCTTCACGATCGAGGAAGCACGCGCCCGCATCGAGGCGCAGGGCTACAGCGCCGTGTTCGGTCTTGCCCAGGATGACGAGCTTGCCTGGTCCGGCATAGCGCGGGCGGCGGACGGTCGGGCGGTCCGCGTCATGCTCGACAGCAAAGGTACGGTCACGGCGCGCTAGAAGATGTAGGTGCCAGCCGCCGCGAAACGCGTTGGCGGCGGTGACCAGCGCGGGCGTGCCGCCGAACAGATATGCGACTTCCACGGCTTCCTGAACCTCAGCCTCCGATGCACCGGCGGCGCGTGCGCGGTCGGCGATCGTCTTGACTCCATCGTTGTGGGTCAGCAGTGCGTCCACCACCATCGTCATCAGCAGCTTGTATTTCGCCGGGATGGCGCCGTCACGCAGGATGGCGTCGCGTTGCGCCATGTAGCCGGAGACAAACTCCGGGTTGCGTTGCTGCAGCGGCAGCAGCCAGGCGGGCAGGGCGGCGGCAGTGGTCATGGCGAACTCCATCGGCGGCAGGAATGAAGGAAGGCGGGAAGGGCACGGCGGCTCACGGCGAAGGTTCGCACCGGCTCGCAATGGAACTGGGCCGGATGGCTCAATTGAGGATTCTGGCGGATGGGGTGGGATTCGAACCCACGAAAGGCGTGAACCTTTGCCGGTTTTCAAGACCGGTGCCATCAACCGCTCGGCCACCCATCCGCGTGGCCGCGCACGTTAGCGGAAAAAGCCACTGATTCAATGGCCTGCGGGCCGCTTTCCGGCCTCCGGCCCGGCATTCATTAGTTTTTTTGATGCCGAGCCCAAGGAAATGGTTGGGTCCCCGCGACGCGACACCAGCCTAAGGTCGGTGACGGAAAATCAGGCCATGCAAGGCCACTGTTCTTCGGGGAGGAAGATCATGAAACGCGTGACAAGGATCGCGGGCGCGCTGGCGCCCCTGGCGATGGCTGCACTCATTTCGACAAACGCCGGCGCGGCGGGCGACACGCTGCGCATCGGCCACTACGGTCTGCCGCCGATGTTCGCCCAGCCCTATGCCGTGTCGGGAAGCCAGGGCTTCCTGCCGATCACGGCGGCCTTCGACGCGCTCACCTATATGGGCGAGGACGGCAAGCTGGCGCCGGGTCTTGCCGCCACCTGGTCGAACACCGCGCCGGACACCTGGCTGATCAAGCTTCGGCCCGGCGTGAAGTTTCACAACGGCAAGGACTTCAACGCGGACGCGCTGATCGCCAATATGGACGCCATTCTCAACGACGAAGTGGTGAAGGCGCAGCAGAACGCGCGCCAGGTGCAGAACGTCGCATCGACCCGCAAGGTCGACGACCTGACCGTCGAGGTGAAGACGAAGAAGAACGATCCGATCTTTGACCGCCGCCTTGCCATCCTGCGGCCGCACGAACCGGGCGCGTGGAAGGACATGGGCGCGCAGGCCTTCGCGCGGAAGCCCGTCGGCACGGGTTCCTACCGTATCGAGGACTGGGGCCTGGAAAAGGTGAGCGGCACCGCCTTCAAGGAAGGCTGGCGGCCGGCGCAGGTTCCGAAGCTGGAGATCGTTACCATCGCCGAAACGCCGGCGCGGGTGAGCGCGCTGGCCTCCGGCCAGCTCGACATTGCCTGGGAACTCGGGCCCGACAATCAGGAACAGGTTGCGCGCGGCGGCCAGTTCATCATTTCCAAGATGGCCAACGCGCTGCACTTCGCCTTCAACAACGTGCGCGAGACAGCGGTGCGCGATGTGCGGGTGCGGCAGGCGCTGAACTATGCCTATGACAAGGACTCCTTCGTCAAGAACGTGATGCGTGGGCTGACGCCGCCGGTCGGTCAGCTTGCCGCCGGCTTGATCAACGGCTCGCAGGCGGATATCAAGCCCTATCCCTATGACCCCGCCAAGGCGCGCGCCCTGCTGGCCGAGGCCGGCTATCGCGACAACCTGAACCTGACGATCGAGACCATCGTCGCGCAGGGCGAATACAAGGACTTCGCCGAGACGCTGGCGAACGACTGGCGCAAGGTCGGCGTCAACCCGAAGATCCACGTCATGGTCGGGCCCGAGGCGCTCAACAAGATCCTTGGCAGGGACCCGTGGATCGGCGACGGATTCGTCATCCAGTACCAGGGCTTTCCGACCAACGACATTTCGACGCTGATGGCGCGCCATTCCTGCGCCTATGCCTCGCCGTGGTTCTGCCTGCCCGCGATCACGCCGACCATCGAGGCGATGGAGACGGAAATGGATCCCGCCAAGCGGGCGGACCTGCAGCGAAAGATCTCGCAATTCTACCACGACCAGGCGGCTGCGGTGTTCAGCCACGAACGCATGCAGTTCGATGGCCTGGCCGCCAATGTCCGCAACTACAAGGTGATCGACCAGGTGGTGCAGTGGCACGCCATTTCCTTCGCCAACTGACCCCTGTTTCAAGGAGAGTTCGTAATGTCGCCAGCCAAGTTTCCCGCGCCCGCCTACAACAAGAACGCCCGCTCGGCATCCGAGCGGGTGAGGGCCAAGCTCAACCATCCGGTGGTCGATGCGGACGGCCACACGATCGAGGTGGAGGCGGTGTTCTTCGACTATCTGAAGCAGGTCGGCGGCGCCAACCTGGTGCAACGCTATGCCGACATGGTCGAGGCGCGCGGGCATTCGGCCTGGTACAAGCAGTCGCCGCAGCAGCTCAAGGACCGGCGCGTGCAGCGCCCGTCCTACTGGTTCGTGCCGTCGCGCACGACGACGGACAGGGCGACAGCCATGATCCCCGGCGTCTTCCGCTCGCGCATGGACGAGTTCGGCATCGACTACTCCATCGTCTTCCCGACCATCTCGCATCTCTTCCTCGAGATCAGTGACGATGAGCTGCGCCCGGCGATCTGCCGTGCCGCCAACGTGATGAACGCGGACCTGCTGAGTGGTCACAAGGACCGCCTGGCGCCGGTCGCGGTAATTCCGCTGGTGACGCCAGAAGAGGGCATTCGCGAACTTGAATATGCCGTCAACGAACTCGGCATCAAGGTGATCTCGATCCAGGGAAATGTGCGCCGTCCCATCGCCGACCGCGGCGACAAAGCACAGGGCATGACGCGCGGCGGCCTGTCCTACTGGGTCGACAATCTTGCGCTCGACAGCCTTTATGACTACGACCCGTTCTGGCGCCGCTGCGTCGAGCTTGGCGTCGCGCCGGCCTGTCATTCCGGTTCGATCGGCTGGGCCAATCGCACGTCGATCTCGAGCTTCGTCTTCAACCACATCGGCCATTTCGCCAACCAGCACGAAACGGTGGCTAAGGCGATGCTGCTCGGCGGCGTCACCAACCGCATCCCGCAGCTCCGCATGGCCTACTTGGAGGGCGGCATTGCCTGGGCGATCTCGCTCTACCATTCGATCATCGAGCATTATGAAAAGCGCAATGTCGAAGCGCTGGAGACCAATCTCAACCCTGCCAACGTCGATCGCGACGAGCTCGTCAAGCTGATCCGACAGCATGGTGGCAAGGCCTATGAGAGCCACCTGGAGGAAATCCGCCAGGGCGAGGGGCCGTTCCTGCAGCAATGGGCGATGAAGCCCGAGCCCGACAGCTTCGACGAATTCGCGCTGTCGCAGTTGAAGTCGAAGAAGGACATCAAGCGCAAGTTCGTCGACCGCTTCTATTTCGGTTGCGAAGCCGACGACAAGACGGTGCCCTGGGCGTTCAAGCCGGAGCTCAACCGCGGCGCCACCTTCCACCCGATGCTGGGCTCCGACATCGGCCATTTCGACGTGACCGACCCGACCGAATGCCTCGCCGAGGCGCATGAGCTGGTGGAAGAGGGACACCTCAACGAAGACCAGTTCAAGGCCTATGTCTTCGACAACGTCGTGTCGCTGCACGGCTATGCCAATCCGAACTTCTTCAAGGGGACGGTGGTGGAAGACGCCGCTGCCAAGGTTCTCGCCGCTCAGAAATCGGCGATCGCCGCGGAATAGGCATGCAAGGCAACGGGTGACGGCCATGGCGCCGGTAATGAGCCGTCACCTGCTGCGCGTCGGCAGGCGGCATGTCCACTATCGACGGGCCGGCAGCGGGCCGCCGATCCTCGTCCTGCCGGCGACGAACAGCGCGCGCCCCGTGCTGCGCTATGTCGAGGCGTTTTCGCGCGACTACACGGTGCTGCTGTTCGACACGCCCGGCTACGGCCTGTCGGATCCGCTCGCCATGGCGGCACCGAGCGCCGCGGACTACGCCGATGCGCTGGCCGACACGCTGGACGTGGTCGGCATCCGGCGCTGCGGCGTGCTCGGCAGCCACGGGGGCGCCACTTTCGCACTGGCATTGGCGCAACGTCACCCGGAGCGCGTGGCGGCACTGGTGATTGACGAGCACCCGGCCTACACGCCGGATGAAGTGGCCGACATGCTGGCGCATTACCTGCCGCCCTTCGTGCCGGTGTGGAACGGCGTGCACTTGGCCGACTTCTGGCTGCGCTATCGGGAACAGGCCGTGTTCCGGCCATGGAACCGTCCGGCTAAGGACCACCGCATCGCCGGCGATGCGCGCGATCTCGACTACATCCAGGACGTCTGCAACATCCAGTTCGGCGCCGGCGGCGGCTATCCGCTGGCCTACAAGGCCTCCCTGAGTTCCGACGGGGTCGGTGCGGCGGAGGGCCTGAAGATGCCGGCGATCATCGCCCATCGCCGCGACGACGTGTTCATGCAGGCGCTGCGGCAGTCGAAGGCCCTGCCGCAATCCGTCGCCGTCGATCTCTTTCCGCTCGACCAGGCCGTGCCGCGCTACAGCGCCTTCTTCGGCGACCGGATGAAGGGGATCGCCGCCTTTGCGCCGCCGCTCGCGAAGCCAGTCCTGGATGCCACCATCCGCCGGGACATGGTGCGCATCGGCGAGAGTGACGTGCTCGTGCGCAGCGCCGGCGAGCCCGCTGCGCAGGCGGTTCTTCTAGTTCCACGCCTGCCGGGCGGTGCGTCCGGCTTCGAAGGGCTGATGGCCGATCTTGGCAAGGACCGCTTCGTCGTGGCGGTGGATCTGCCAGGTAATGGCGACAGCGCGGCGGATGGTGCGATCCTGACCGTGTCGGCCTATGCCAGCCTTCTGGCTGCCCTGGCCGATGGGCTGGGCCTGCGCGTGCTGGACGTCTTCGCGCACAACGGCGGCGCCGCTATTGCAGCGGCGCTGGCGGCAGCCCGGCCCGGCCTGGTCCGACGACTGCTGCTCGACTCGCCACCGCTGCTCGATCCCGCGCAACGTGCGGCTTTCCGGACGGCCTATACGGAAGCGATCGAGCTGCGGCCAGACGGGGCGCATCTGCTGGCAGTGTGGCGCGCCATCCGTAACGAGCAGCTGTTTTGGCCCTGGTTTGATGAAAGCCCGGCGGCGGTGCGGCGGATCGAAGCTGATCTCGATCCAGTCCGCCTCAATGCGCGGGTGATTGATGTGCTCCGGCAGCACCGCAGCCATGCGGCGGTGGGGCAGGCGGTGTTCGACTATCCGCTTGCCGAGACACTGGCGGCTCTGACCGCGCCGGTGACGGTCGGCTGGTCGGAGAACGATGTGTTCACCGAAACGGCGGCCCGAGCCGGATCATCCGGTCTGTCTGTCGTCGAACGCCTGCCCGGCCCGAACGGGCAGATTGCCTTCGCGCGCGCCGCGCTGAAGGTTGGCTAGCGCCCGCGCGGCAAATCGCTCGGCATCTTCTTCCTGCGCGTCTAGTCTTCCCGCCGTGGGGAGGGCGATTTCATGCTGAACCAGGTGTTTTCGAACAAGATCTGCGTCGTCACAGGCGGCGCATCGGGGCTGGGGCGGGAAATCGGCCGGCAGCTGGCCGCCGTCAATTCCACGGTGGTGCTGGCAGACATTGATGACGCGGGCCTGGCGGCGGCCGTGTCCGGCACCGCGCCGGGCGGCGGCCGGGTCACGTCCATGCGCGTGGATGTCGCGGACAGCGAGTCCGTGCGCAATCTGATCGATGGCGCGGCGGCTCAGTTTGGCCGCATCGACTATCTATTCAACAACGCGGGGATCGTCGTTCCGGGTGAGATTCGCGACCTCAGTCTCAGCGACTGGCGCCGTGTCATCGAGATCAACCAGTTTGGCGTGATCCACGGCATTCATCATGCCTATCCGATCATGATCCGGCAGCAGTCAGGCCATATCGTGAATGTGTCGTCCGGCTTCGGCATGGCGCCAGGGCCGCTTAACTCGCCCTATGTCGCGTCCAAGTTCGCCGTCTTCGGAATTTCCCACGCGCTGGCCGCCGAGGCGCGTGGTTTCGGCATTGACGTCAGCGTGATCTGCCCGGGCTACATCGCGACCGAGCTGATGGAGCGGCTGCAACCGGTCAATGCAGACACGGCGGCAATGAAGGCGCAGATTCCCGTCAAGTTCGTGCCCGTGGAACGCGCGGCCCGGCTGGTGCTCAAGGGTGTGGCGCGGAAAAGGATGGTCATCGCCTTTCCCGGCTATGTCCGCCAGCTTGCCTTCCTGCACCGCTTCCTGCCCGGCCTGTTTGCGCGCTTCTCGGCGAAGCAAGTTGAACAGTTCCGCACGATCCGGCGGGCAGACATGCAGGGCTGACGCGCGCAGCATCCATCGAGGATCAGTAGCGCCGGAAGATGCCCACGAGCTTGCCCTGAACCTTCACGCGGTCGGGCGGGAAGATTCGGGTTTCATAGGTCGGGTTGGCGGGCTCGAGCGCGACGGAGTTGCCGCGGCGGCGCAGCCGCTTTAGCGTGGCTTCCTGCTCGTCCACCAGGGCCACCACGATGGCGCCGTTGTCGGCCCCTTCGCAGCGCTGGATGATGGCGATGTCGCCATCGTTGATGCCGGCCTCGATCATCGAATCACCTTCGATGGTCAGGGCGTAATGTTCGCCCTTGCTGAGGAGCGCGGTGGGCACGTCGAACTGGGCCGTGGGGTCGCGCAGCGCCTCGACCGGTGTGCCAGCGGCGATCTTGCCGTAGAGGGGGATCTGCACGGCGGGCACGGCCGGGTTGTGGGTCGCACCCGCAAGTGCCTTGCGGAAGTCGCCCTTGATGACGTTCGGGCTGAAGCCGTTCTCGCCCGCACTGGCAGTGGCCGGTGTCGCGGCGGGAACCACCGAATCCGGCAGCTTCATCACCTCGAGCGCGCGGGCGCGATGGGGCAGGCGGCGGATGAAACCGCGTTCCTCCAGCGCCGTGATAAGGCGGTGAATCCCGGATTTCGACCGCAGATTCAGGGCTTCCTTCATTTCGTCGAACGAGGGCGAGACGCCTGTGGCCTCAAGCCGCTGTTTGACGAACATGAGCAGCTCGTGCTGCTTGCGGGTAAGCATGGGGTTGGGCCTCCTTGGCCAGAACCAATCCAGAACGCGCTAAATGTTCTACTTTGGTTCCAGCTGGCCGTCAACCTGTTGATTCAGGTGCCAAGCATGCGCCGCGACCATGCGCCGCCTTCGCCGGGCGGCGCATGGTAGATGGGCGCTGCGTTGGCAATCGAACGTTCCGTGGTCAGGGAGGCGGCGCGCTCGACGCCCCAGTACACACCGCCATGGGCGACCACCAGCACAGGACCGGGCCGGTCGAGCGCTGCGTTCATGGCGGCGAGCACGCGGGCGTTGAAGGCGGCCGCCGTCTCGGCGCCGCGGGGCGCCACTTCGCCCGCGCGCCATTGGCCATATGTGGCGTGATCCTGCACGGTTCCTTCCCATTCGCCGAAACCGACTTCCCTCAGTCCTTCGACGAGGATTACTGGCAGGTTCAGGGCAGAGGCGACAATTTCCGCGGTGCGCCGCGCACGCAGCAGCGGGCTGGAGCAGATGCTGGCGATGGTCTCGTTCTGCAGCACATGCGCAGCATTCCGCGCTTGCAGCTCGCCATAGGCGTTCAGGGGAATGTCGGTCTGCCCCTGAAACCG
>CANJEJ010000157.1 GCA_947473325.1 Alphaproteobacteria bacterium
CAAGTACCTCGCCATAAAACTCGACTTGCGCCATGTCCTTGCGATCGACGCAGATGCCGACCTGGGTAAACTGGCTGCCGTGAAACAAGCTATCCTCGTTGTGGCGGCCGAAATTCGGCAAGTCATGCCCGAAGCGCTGGACCACCACATGGCGCATCTCCGGCGTAAAGATGGCTATTTCCGACTTGCTCGGAAACGAGGCAACGAAGGGGTTGACCTGCTCCGGTGTCACGCCGACAGCGCGCGAGATTGGTTCGGTGAACCATATGTCTTCGCCCTTCGCCTTCATCATGCGCGCATGGTTGGTGGCCATCTGCACGTCGCGTGTCTTGGCGACGGCCCAGCGGTTGCCGGGCGTGCGCAAGGACATCAGGCCCAGGCCCGGCCCCGCCCCCCTCTCCCAGCGCATCAGCCGGACGAGCCCGTGGTCGGCGTCTTGATGCAGCAGGCGTAGCGATTCCAGCGGCGAGTCGACGCCGTAAAGCGCCGCAGATTCCTTCGCCGTGAATGTTCCGCGCGGGCCGGCGCGATAACCGAAACTTCGCCAGTAGGCGAACGCGCGCTCGATGTCCCGCACCCCCACACCAACCTCAAAAACGCCACCCGTCACGCGCGGTTCGGTCATCTCGCGTCCTGTTCTGCTGCCTGCGAAATATTCGCGCCCGAGAGCGGCGCGGTCCTATAGTATTCGCAGCGTCACCATGGCCCCGCAACCCCTCGCCATCAGCCATTCCACGATTGCCGCCGGCGCTCTCGGCACGGAGATCGCGCGCCTATGGGGGCTGGCGGGCGGGGTGCGCTGCGAACTGCTGTCGCGCGGTGTAAACGACTACTACATCGTGCAGCATGGCGCGACGCGCTATGCCGCGCGGCTGCTGCGCCACAATTTCCGCCCGCCCGAACGCAATCGCTACGAGGCGGCGCTGATGCGCTTCTACAAGGAACGCGGCTTTGCCGTCTGTGCCCCGATCCCGGCAATTGATGGCGAGGTGCTGCAGGAAGTGCTCGCGCCGGAAGGCACCCGCGTGCTGTCACTGTTTCCCTGGCTGCGCGGCCCCACCCTGTCGCGCGACCCGCGGCCGGAGATGGCAGAACGGCTCGGCGTGATGGTCGCGCAGATGCATCTGGCCGCGCCCGATTTCGTGCCGCCGCAGCCGGTGGTGGTCGATATTCCCGCCTTCTTCGCCGAACGGCTGCCCGCGTTGCGGAGCACGATGGCGGAGCGGCCGGACGATCTCGCCTACTACACGTGGATGATGGAGCGGGTTTCCGAGGCCATGCGCCGTGTTGATCCGACGCTGGTGCCGCGCGGCGCGACGCACAACGACATCACGGCGGAGAACGCCATTCTCGATGCCAACGACCGGCCGACGCTCATCGACTGGGACAATGCCGGCGAAGACTTCCTCGCCAAGGAACTGACGCATTTCACCTGGCGCAATATCTACCTCAACCACAATGCGCGGCAGAACACCGACTTCCTGAAGGGCTATGAAAGCGTCCGTCCGCTTAACGCAACGGAACGCTCGCTGATGCCGCTGTTCCTGCTCAGCCGGCACCTGAACATCATGACGGCGATGGCGCAGATGGTGAACGTGATGGGCCATGCCGGGGTCGGCTATGCCCACAGCCTCGACCGCTTTAAATCTCTCGTGGAAGAAGCCGCCCGCGACGCGGGCCTCGACTAGATCAGGCCCGCCAGCGGGGAGGACGGATCGGCATAGCGCTTCTTCGCCATGCGGCCCGCCAGATAGGCGAGCCTGCCGGCCTTGACCGCATGCTGCATGGCGGCGGCCATGCGGACCGGGTCCTTGGCTTCGGCGATGGCGGTGTTCATCAGCACGCCGTCACAACCGAGTTCCATGGCGATCGCCGCATCCGACGCGGTGCCGACACCGGCATCGACGATGACCGGCACCTTGGCGTTTTCTTTGATGATGCGGATGCCGACCGGGTTTTGCACACCGAGGCCGGAGCCGATCGGTGCACCGAGCGGCATGATCGCACAGCAGCCGATCTCCTCGAGGCGCTTTGCCTGGATCGGGTCATCGCTGCAATAGACCATGACGTCGAAGCCTTCGCGCACCAGCACCTCGGCAGCACTCAGCGTTTCCGGCATGTTCGGATAGAGCGTCTTCTGGTCGCCGAGCACTTCGAGCTTCACGAGCTTCCAGCCGCCCGCCTCGCGCGCGAGACGCAGGGTGCGCAGCGCATCGTCGGCAGTGAAGCAGCCCGCCGTGTTGGGCAGGTAGATGTATTTCTTGGGGTCGATGAAATCGACCAGCATTTCCTTCTTCGGGTCGGAAATATTCACCCGCCGCACGGCGACCGTGACCATTTCCGCGCCCGACGCCTCGACGGCGCGACGGTTCTCGTCATAGGTCTTGTACTTGCCGGTGCCGACGATCAGGCGCGAACGCAGCGTGCGGCCGGCCACCGACCAGCTGTCATCCACTGCCGGGTCAGCCGGGCGCTCGTCGCCGCCGCCGATGAAGTGCACGATCTCCAGCCTGTCGCCATCGGCGAGCCGGGTGGCGCCATAGGCCGATTTCGGGACGATCTCGAGATTGCGCTCCAGCGCCACCTTGCGCGGGTCGAGCCCGAGGTTCTCCAGCAGTTCGGTCACCGAAAGGGCGGCGGCGAAGTCGCGGTGTTCGCCGTTGATGGTCAGTTGCATGCGTGCCTCATGCGGCCAGTATGCGGACCGGCCCCACCGTCTTCAATCGCGCCCCATAGTTATCCCCAGGCGATCGGGCCGGACGCTGGGGCCAAGCCTTGGCCTCCCCTCGGATTGCGTCGGCGGGGGTGCATGCTATAACCCTGCCATGCCTCCGGTGGCCAGCCCCGAATAGATCCTGTCATGTCCGAAACGCAACCTGTGCTCATCCTCAACGGGCCCAACCTCAACATGCTGGGGGTGCGGGAGCCGGCGCTGTATGGCCGCGAGACCCTAGTCGACATCGAAAAGCGCTGCGAGGCCCATGCCAAGACGCACGGCCTGACGGTCGACTTCCGGCAGTCCAACCTCGAGGGCGAACTCGTCACCTGGATCCAGCAGGCGCGCGGGACCGCTTCGGGCATCATCATCAATGCCGGGGCCTACACCCATACCTCGGTGGCCATTCTCGATGCGCTCAAGCTGATTGATGCGCCCATCGTCGAAGTCCATCTGTCTCATATCTTTCGCCGCGAGGCCTTCCGCCATCATTCCTATGTGAGTCTTGTGGCCCATGGGATGATCAGCGGCTTCGGCGCCCATGGCTATGTCCTGGCGCTTGATGCCGTCGCCTCGCTTCTCCAGACGCCCAAGACCGGGAGCTGACCGGAATGCCCAAGATGAATGTCGACCAGAAGGTGATTCGCGAGCTGGCGACGCTGCTCGACGAAACCGGCCTGTCGGAGATCGAGTGGGAAGAAGGCGGCCAGCGCATCCGCGTGACGCGTGCCACCGGCCCGGCGATGTCCTATGCGCCGGCGCCCGCCGCAGCAGCCCCTGCTGCCGCTCCTGCCGCGCCGGTTTCGAACGACCTGTCGAAGCATCCCGGCGCCGTCACCTCGCCGATGGTCGGCACGGCCTACCTTACTCCCGAGCCGGGCGCGAAACCCTTTGTCCAGCTGGGCGACGCGGTCAAGGAAGGCCAGATCCTGCTGATCATCGAGGCCATGAAGACGATGAACCCGATCCCAGCAACGCGCGGCGGCCGGATCACACAGATCCTGATAAGCGGCGGCACGCCGGTCGAGTTCGGCGAAGTGCTGATGGTCATCGAATAAATGTTCGAAAAGGTCCTGATCGCCAACCGGGGCGAGATCGCGCTGCGCGTCCACCGCGCCTGCCGCGAGATGGGTATTCGCACGGTCGCGATCCATTCCACCGCCGATGCCGATGCCATGCATGTGCGGCTCGCTGATGAGTCTGTCTGCGTTGGTCCGCCCAACGCTGCGGCAAGCTACCTGAACATTCCCGCCATCATCTCGGCGGCCGAGATCACCAACGCCGACGCCATCCACCCGGGCTACGGCTTCCTGTCGGAGAATGCCAACTTCGCCTCCATCGTGGCGGAGCACGGCATCACATTCATCGGCCCCAAGCCGGAACACATCCGGATCATGGGCGACAAGATCGAAGCCAAGGTCACGGCGAAGCGCCTGGGCATCCCCTGTGTCCCCGGTTCGGAGGGCGCGGTGCGTACCGAAGCCGAGGCGCTGCGCGTGGCTGAGGAAATTGGCTACCCGATGATCCTGAAAGCCGCAGCGGGTGGCGGTGGACGCGGCATGAAGGTCGCGCGCAATGCCGAGGAACTGCCGAGGGTAATGGCGACGGCCCGGGCAGAGGCCAAGGCTTCGTTCGGCGATGACTCCATGTATATGGAGCGTTATCTGCAGAAGCCGCGCCACATCGAGGTGCAGATCATTGCCGACAGCCATGGCAACGTGGTGCATCTCGGTGAACGTGACTGCTCGCTGCAGCGGCGCCACCAGAAGATACTCGAGGAAGCCCCCTCGCCTGCCCTCAACGCCGAGGAACGCCTGACCTTCGGCAACCAGGTTGCGGAATCGATCCGCAAGCTTGGCTATCTCGGCGTCGGCACGGTCGAGTTCCTGTACGAGGACGGGCAGTTCTTCTTCATCGAGATGAACACCCGCCTGCAGGTCGAGCATCCCGTCACCGAGGGCATTACCGGCATCGACCTTGTCCGCGAGCAGATCCGCATCGCCTCCGGTGCGCCGCTGTCGTTCCGCCAGGAAGACGTGAAGTTCAACGGCCACGCCATCGAGTGCCGCATCAACGCCGAGAACCCGCGCACCTTTTCGCCGACACCCGGCAAGATCACCGACTATCACCCGCCAGGCGGGCTCGGTGTCCGTGTCGATTCGGCGCTCTATAGCGGCTATCGCGTGCCGCCCTATTACGACAGCCTGATCTCCAAGCTGATCGTGCATGGCGCCAACCGCAACGAATGCCTCATGCGGCTGCGCCGCGCGCTCGAGGAATATGTCATCGGCGGCATCGAAACCACGATCCCGCTGCATCTCGAGCTGATCGCCAACAATGACTTCATGAATGGCGACTACGACATCCATTGGCTCGAGAAATTCATCGCAGGGCTGCCGCCGCTCAAATGAACCGGCTGACGCCGCAGATCCTGCTGCGTGCCTATGCCGCGGGCGTCTTCCCGATGGCGGAAGACCGTGACGACCCCACGCTCTTCTGGGTCGACCCCGAAGAGCGCGGCGTGCTGCCGTTCGAAACCTTCCATGTCCCGCGCAGCCTGGCAAAGACGATCCGCCACGACCCATTCGAGGTGCGCATCGACAGCGCCTTTGTGCAGGTCATCGAATCCTGTGCTGCTCCTGCGCGCGGCCGAGAAACGACATGGATCAATGACGAGATCATCGCGCTCTATTCCGGCCTGTTCGACATGGGCCATGCGCATAGCGTGGAGTGCTGGCAGGACGACTGCCTTGTCGGCGGCCTGTACGGCGTGTCGCTGGGCGGCGCCTTTTTCGGCGAGAGCATGTTCAGCCGCGAGACCGATGCCAGCAAGATCGCGCTGGTTCACCTCGTCGGCCGGCTGCTGGCCGGCGGATTCCAGTTGCTCGACACGCAATTCGTGACGGAGCATCTCAGCCGATTCGGTGCGATCGAAATTCCGCGGGAGGAGTATCACCGCCGCCTGGCGTTGGCTGGCGCGGTGGAAGCCGACTTCTATCGCCTGCCGGCTGGTACGGGCGGTGCCGGAATCTTGCAGTCGATCACCCAGACGTCATAGACGGGGTGTTCCAGCGCCGACAGCGCCGGGCTCGAGGCAAACATCCAGCCGGTGTAGACTTTGTTGACGGGCTGGCCTGGGCGCATGTCCGTGACTTCCAGGAAAGCCGTGGTTTCCGGCGTTTCCTCTGGCGGCCGCTTGTTGCAGGCCTGCACCAGAATGCGCAGGCTGCCGAAGCGAACCTCTTCTCCGACCGGCGCCTCAAATGTCGAGATGCGCGCCGACACCTTGTCGAGCCCGCGCAGAACGGCGGTGCGGCTACGATCAACCTGTGTCGGCGGTGCCTGCGCCATGACGGCTGAAGTGACGAATACACCTGTCAGCGCGATGAGAAGCGCCGGGATTCTCACAGTTTCACCGCAACGAAGCGCAGCCGGACATAGTCGGCCCACCAGACACCTGATGGATCGGTCATGACCGGCTGGAGTTCGGCAACGGCTTCGTCACGCGCTGCCTTGCGTTCGGCTGGCGACAGAACCGACAGAAAGGGGGCGGCAAAGGTATCTAGCCAGCCGCCGACATCACCTGGCAGCCGCGTCGGACGCGGGAAAAGCGTTATCTCCTTCACCGTGAACCCCTGCTCTTCCAGCTTCGCGCGATACTGGTCAACGGAAGGGAAATACCAGGGGTTCCCGCTGTCGGCCGGATGGCCGCGGCGCAGCAGCGCACGCCCGACAGCGGCGACAATGCGCGCAACGTTGCCTTGGCCACCCATTTCCGCGACGAACCGGCCACCGGGCTTGAGGGCGCGGAAGATGCCCTTCAGCACGGCGTCAGGGTCCTTCATCCAGTGCAGCGCGGCATTTGACATGACCGCATCAAACTCGGCCTTGAAGGCCAAATCATGGCCATTCATGACGTGGGCATCGAGGCCGAACTGCCTTGCCGCGGCGATCAGGTCCGGGCTTGCGTCCACCGCGACCACGGCGGGCCCGCGCCCAGCCAGCTTGGCGGTCAGGCGGCCATCACCGCAGCCAAGATCCAGAATTCTCTCGCCAGACTTCGGCGCCAGCAGGTCGAGCAAGGGCTCGCCCAGTTCGGCAACGAAAGCGGCGTTGCTGACATAGGCCTTCGGATCCCAGTCCTGGGCCGGGTCGTGCAGCACCTTAGACATGGACGGGAACTTACTTTGCGGGCGCGGGAGCCGGCGTGGCGTCGGTCTTGGACTTGTCTTTGTCCTTGTCGCCTGCACCGAAGATAAGCTGGCCTATCAGATTCTCGAGGATGAGCGGCGACTGCGTGTAGGTGATAAGACCGCCCGGCGGAATCACCGCATCGTCGCCACCCGGAATGATGGCGAGAAATTTCGAACCCAGCAGGCCATCGCTGATGATCTGCGCCGACGAATCCGCCGGCAGCTTGACGTCGGGCGCGATCGACATGCGCACTTCGGCGAGGAAGGTCTTGGGATCAAGGTGCTGGCCGGTAATCGAGCCGACCTTGATGCCCGACAGCCGGACATCCGCCCCCATGTTGAGGCCATCGACGCGATCGAAGCGCGCCAGCACCTCATAACCGCGCACGGCACCAACATTCGCCGTACCGAAGGCGAATACGAGGAAAACGGCCGCAACCGCCAGGACGACGGCACCGATCACGGCTTCAAACATGTTGTTGCTGGTCATTGCGATTTCCTGTGCAACCGGCGGGCGCCCTCAGGCATCCGGGCGCCACGCCTCGTAGTCCCCTGTCGCAGGCGGGCGCTGCCCGGCTTCGAGCAGGCTGCCCGAGGGGCGATAGGCGGCATTCGTGCCGGTCAGGTTGGGGATGTGGGACTTTTCCCAGGTGTGGTGCGGATCTTCCACCTTGGGCACCTCGGTCGCGTTGTGCTGCAGCCAGGAGTTCCAGGCAGGCGGCACGCTCGATGCTTCGGCAAGGCCGGCATAGATCACCCAGCGTCGACGGCGGTCCCAATGCGGGCCCCGGCGATCGGCCCGGCCGCGCTCCTGGTAGTATTTGTTGCCGAACTGATCCTGACCGACGAATTCGCCCTTGCGCCAGGTGAAAAGGAAGGTGCCGAAGGTCGCCCGGTTCCACCAGTCGAAGATGAAGCTGATCAAGCGCACGGCTTGGCCCCCCTTGGGCCGGCTGACAGCCCGGAAATGGGGGCCGAAATAAGCGGGCGGACTATTGCACTTGGCCTTCGGTCCGTCCAGAGAAGCAAAATTTCTTGAGCCGGATCGAAAAACTTATCCACAGATTACTCCCAGCCATGGTAGCGTTATCTCGGTCGCAGCCTATATCTGGTTTCAGCTACCACATCTAGTGGCCAACGACCGCATTCTCCCCACATATTGTTGACAGTCACTTTCCGGACCCATATCCTGCGGTCAACTGGCGGGACTGACCCCATATGTGGAGGTCTCGAATCTCGCCCTTTGCGTCCGAAGGCCCCTATGAGCGGGCCGAACCCACCGACAGGGGCCGAAACCATGCGTATCCAGCGATTCTTCACCGTCGAAGGCCAGTCTCCTTACGCGGACATCCCGTTCCGCACGACGACCAGCGAGATTCGCAACCCCGACGGTTCCATCGTTTTCCAACTCAAGGACATCGAGGTCCCCGAGGACTTCTCGCAGGTCGCCAGCGACATCATTGCCCAGAAATATTTCCGCAAGGCCGGAATCCCCGCGCGCCTGAGGAAGGTCGAGGAAAACACCGTCCCGTCCTTCCTGTGGCGCAGCGAGCCGGAGCAGGCCGCGATCGACGCGCTGCCGGAAAAGGAACGCACCGTCGGCGAGACTAGCGCGAAGCAGGTCTTCGACCGACTCGCCGGTACCTGGACCTATTGGGGCTGGAAGGGCG
>CANJEJ010000158.1 GCA_947473325.1 Alphaproteobacteria bacterium
AGCGGCCGCAAACCAGGATGACGCCATCGGATGCTGCGAGTTCACGCACCAGCGCCTGGTCGATGGCGCGGCCGCGCGGGCTCAGATAGATGACGCGGCGGCTTTCGCCGGCGGCTTTGGCATCGGCGAGGCTCGCGTCGATCGCGGCGGCCAGGATGTCGGGGCGCAGCACCATGCCGGGACCGCCGCCAAAGGGCGTGTCGTCGACGGTGCGGTGCTTGTCGGTGGCGAAGCCGCGGATATCGACGGTCTCGAGGTTCCACACGCCGTCGCGCAAGCTCCGGCCGGCGAGCGACACGCCGAGCAGCCCGGGGAACGCCTCGGGCAGCAATGTCAGCACGCGCGCGGTCCAGCGCCGCTGCGCCCCGCCCTCATGCTCCATCGTTATGGCCTTCGTCGTTTCCATCGTCTCGCTTCGCCTTTTCGGGCGTCTCGTCAATCCAGTCGGCGGGCGCATCGATGACGATGAACCCCGCCTCCACGTCCAGCGCGGGCACGAAGCTTTCGGCGAACGGAACCATGAAGGCCGGGCGGCCCTGCGGCCGCTGCACCTCGATCACGTCGCCGGCGCCGAAATCGTGCACCGCGATCACTTCGCCCAGTTGCTGTCCCGCCGGGTCCCGGGCCGTCAGGCCAATCAGGTCGTCGAGGTAGTAACTGTCCTCTTCCTCCGGCTCGGGCAGCGCGTCGCGCTCGATATAGAGCTGCGTGCCACGCAGGGCCTCTGCCGCGTTCCGGTCGGTAACGCCGCGAATGCGGGCGATGTGGCCCTTATTCGCGTCGCGCAGACCTTCGACGACGAAGGTCCGCCGGCCGGTTTCATCGCCAAGCGGTCCGAAGGCGGTCAGGCTCCTGGGGTCGCTGGCGAAGCAGTGGATGCGGACTTCGCCGCGAATCCCATGCGCGCCGGTGATGGCCCCGAGACAGACACGCCGGTCGCCCGGCGATCCTGCACTCACGCGCTGGCGGGCGCTTCGGCAGCAGCCTTGGCAGCTTCCGCCGCCGCTTCAGCCGCCTTGAGGCGTTCCTGCGCCTTTGCCTTCGGCTTCGACTTCTGCACGCTGTTCGCCTGCTTCGGCCGCGCGATCAGGTTGGCATCGGCCAGGAAGGTGGCGACGCGGTCGGTGGCGACAGCGCCGTTGCTCAGCCAATGCTTCGCGCGTTCCAGGTCCAGCGTCAGGCGCTTCGGGTCGTCCTTGCGCAGCAGCGGGTTGAACGAGCCGATACGCTCGATGAAGCGGCCGTCGCGCGGGCTGCGCACATCGGCAACGACGATACGGTAATAGGGGCGCTTCTTGGCGCCGGCGCGGGAAAGTCGGATGCGAACAGCCACGGATCAGGTCTCCTTGAGAGAATCAGAAAGAAAAAACTCGGTTGAAACGTTTCCGCAGAACCTTGGCCCTAGCGGCCGTAGCCCTGCGGGGGAATGAGGTTGCGCAGCGCCTGCGGTGACATGGCGCCCTTCTTCTGCAGCTTGCCCATCTTCTTCATCACCTGGGCCATCTGCTGGAACTGCTTGAGCAGGCGATTGACGTCCTGCACCTGGACGCCGGCGCCGGCCGCGATGCGGCGGCGGCGCGAGCCGTTCAGCACGTCGGGCTTGCGCCGTTCCTTCCTGGTCATCGACAGGATGATGGCTTCCTGGCGCGCCAGCATCTGGTCGTTGATGTTGGATTCGGCCATCTGCTTCTTCACCTTGCCGACGCCGGGCAGCAGCGCCATCAACCCGTCCATGCCGCCCATCTTGCGCATCTGGCGGAACTGCTTGGCGAGGTCGTCAAGGTCGAACTGGCCCTTGAGCATCTTCTGCTCAAGCTTCTCGGCGTCTTCCTTCTCGATCGTCGCCGCGGCCTTTTCGACCAGGCTGACGACGTCGCCCATGCCGAGGATGCGCGAGGCGACGCGGGCGGGATGGAAGTCGTCCAGCGCGTCGATCTTTTCGCCGACGCCCAAAAGCTTGATCGGGCAGCCGGTGACGGCGCGCATCGACAGCGCGGCGCCGCCGCGCGCGTCGCCGTCGACGCGGGTCAGCGCGATACCGGTGATGCCGACCCGGTCCTTGAAGATCTTGCCGGTGTTGACGGCGTCCTGACCGGTGAGCGAATCGACGACGAGCAGGATTTCCGCCGGGTTCACCGCCGCCTTCACGGCGACGACCTCGGCCATCAGCGCCTCGTCGATGGCAAGGCGGCCGGCGGTGTCGAGGATGACGACGTCATAGCCCTGCAGCGCGCCCGCCTGCATCGCCCGCTTGGCGATATCGACCGGCATCTGGCCCGGGATGACGGGCAGCACCTTGACCCCGGCCTGTTCGCCGAGGACGCGGAGCTGTTCCTGCGCCGCCGGACGGTAGACGTCGAGCGAGGCGAGCAGGACCTTCTTGTTCTCTTTGTTGGTGAGCTTGAGGGCAAGCTTGGCCGACGTCGTCGTCTTGCCCGAGCCCTGGAGGCCGACCATCAGCACCGGCACCGGCGGGTTGGCGCGCAGGTTGATCGGCTCCTGCTCGCTCCCCAGCATGGCGACCAGCTCGTCATGGACGATCTTGATGACCTGCTGCGCCGGGTTGATGCCGCGCAGCACCTCGGTGCCCACGGCCTGTTCCTGGACCTTGCGGACGAAATCGCGCACGACGGGCAGCGCCACGTCGGCTTCGAGCAGCGCGACGCGCACCTCGCGCATGGCCTCGGCAACGTCGCTCTCCTTGAGCGCGCCACGCCGGGTCAGCCGCGAGAAGACTCCGCCAAGCTTGTCCTGAAGGCTCTCGAACATCCAATTCCTTCAGTCCCGTCAGGGACTTAACATCCAGCCAAACGCCGAAAACGCCCGTGCGCGAAACCTCGCGGACGGACGGCCTGCCCCACACGGGGCCGGTCTCGGTGCTGATTGACCGGACGGCCGGGAAACTACGCCGGAGGACCTAGGGCGTCAAGGGACGGTAACTCTCTGGGAAATATAGGAATTTAGCATCCGGGATGGATTTGATCCCCACTCGATTGGATTCGCGAGACCAATCGGCCATATAAGCGGCGCATGAACGCGGTCCCCTTCACCAAAATGCACGGGCTCGGCAACGACTTCGTCGTCGTCGATGCGCGGACGCAGCCCTTTGCGGTCACCGCCGCCCAGGCGCGGGCGATCGCCGACCGGCGGCTGGGGGTTGGCTGCGATCAACTGATCGTGATCGAGAAGTCGGCGTCGGCCGATGCCTTCCTCCGCATCCTCAACGCCGATGGCAGCGAGGTGGAGGCCTGCGGCAACGCCTCGCGCTGCATCGGCGCGGTGCTGATGGCCGAGAAGAAGGCCGACCATGTGACGCTGGAAACCCGTGCCGGCGCTCTCGAGGCGCGGGCGGCATCCAACGGCGTCGCGGTCGACATGGGCCCCGCCCGGCTCGACTGGAAGGACATCCCGCTCAGCCGCGCCATGGACACGGCGCATGTCAATCTGTCCATCGACGCGGGCAACGGGTTGCGGCTTGCCGATCCGGTCTGCGTGTCGATGGGCAATCCGCACGCGATCTTCTTCGTGCGCGATCCCTATGCCTATGACCTCGCCACGCTGGGGCCGAAGCTCGAACATGACGCGCTGTTCCCCGAACGCGCCAACATCACCCTGGTTGACGTGCTGTCGCGCGACCGCGCGGTGATGCGCACCTGGGAACGCGGCGCCGGCCTGACGCTTGCCTGCGGCACCGGCGCCTGCGCCACGCTGGTCGCCGCGCACCGCCGCGGGCTGATGGACCGCAAGGGCCGGCTCACGCTGCCGGGCGGCGATCTCGAGATCGAATGGCGCGGCGACAACCACGTCATCATGGCGGGCCCGGTGGCGACCAGCTTCGCCGGCACGCTCGACCTCGCGCGCCTGACCGGGGTGGCGGCGTGAGCGACACGCTCGACCTCGCCTCGCCCGGAACGGACGAGACGCCCGCGGTCGAGGTCATCACCTTCGGCTGCCGCCTGAACACCTACGAATCGGAAGTCATCCGCGCCAACGCGGTGGCGGCCGGGCTCAACGCCGCCGTTATCGTCAACACCTGCGCCGTCACGGCGGAGGCCGAGCGCCAGGCGCGCCAGGCGATCCGCAAGGCACGCCGCCGCCGGCCCGAGGCGCGCCTCATCGTCACCGGCTGCGCCGCCCAGGTGCATCCCGACAGCTTCGCCGCCATGCCCGAGGTGGACGCGGTGATCGGCAACACGGAGAAGATGTCCGCCACCGCCTTCGGCCTCGCACTCGGCGAGCGCGTGAAGGTCAACGACATCATGGCGGTGCGCGACACCGCCGGGCATCTGGTCGAGGGCTTCGACGGCCGGGCGCGCGCCTTCCTGCAGGTGCAGAACGGCTGCAACCATCGCTGCACCTTCTGCATCATCCCCTACGGCCGCGGCAATTCGCGCAGCGTGCCGGTGGGCGAGGTGGTGGCGCAGGCGAGGAAGCTGGTCGCCAATGGCTATCGCGAGGTGGTGCTGACTGGCGTCGACATCGGCGACTATGGCCGCGACCTGCCGGACGCGCCCTCGCTCACGCGCCTCGTGGCGCAACTGCTTGACCGCGTGCCCGACCTGTCGCGCCTGCGCCTGTCGTCGCTCGATCCCATCGAGGCGGATGACGAGATGCTGCGCCTCTATGCGCAGGATCGCCGGTTGATGCCGCATTTCCATCTCAGCGTGCAGGCGGGCGACGACCTCACCCTCAAGCGCATGAAGCGCCGCCACACGGCTGACGACGTGCGCCGCTTCGCCGACAGCGTGCGCTGCCTGCGGCCCGACACGTTCCTGGGCGCCGACCTGATCGCGGGCTTCCCGACCGAGACGGAAGAGATGGCGGCGAACAGCGAACGCCTCGTCGAAGACGCGCGCCTCGCCTTCCTGCATGTCTTTCCCTATTCCGCGCGCAGCGGCACGCCGGCGGCGCGCATGCCGCAGCTGCCGGTGCCGGTGCGCAAGGAACGCGCCGCGCGGCTGCGCGCGCTCGGCGATGCGGTATTGGCGCGCGAACTCGCCACGCTGCATGGCGCCACCATCGACGTGCTGGTCGAACAGGGCCGGCGCGGTCGCAGCGAACATTATGCCGGCGTGCTGCTCGACCGCGACCTGCCCGCCGGCTCCATCGTCGCTGCGCGCGTGACGGGCAGCGACGGCCGCCAGCTGCTGGGAACCCCGCTGCATGGCTGACGAGAAGAAGCGCGGCTGGCTTGGCCGGTTGCGCGAGGGCCTCGCGCGCACGGCGAGCAACCTCACCGGCGGCATCACCGCGATCTTCACCAAGAAGAAGCTCGACGACGAGACGCTGGAAAATCTCGAGGAGCTGCTGATCGCCGCCGACCTTGGCGTCGGCGCGGCAAGCGCGGTGACGAAGCGCCTCGCGTCCACGCGCTACAACAAGGAAATCTCCGCCGAAGAGGTCAAGGAAGCGCTGGCCGAGGAGGTGACGAAGATTCTCGCGCCCGTGGCGCTGCCGCTCATCATCGACGCGTCGCGCAAGCCGCATGTCGTGCTGGTGACCGGCGTCAATGGTACCGGCAAGACGACGACGATCGGCAAGCTCGCCCATCGCCTGCGCCAGCAGGGCCACAGCGTGATGATGGCGGCGGGCGACACTTTCCGCGCCGCGGCGATTGAGCAACTCCAGGTGTGGGGCGAACGCGCCGGCGTGCCGGTGGTGTCGGGCGCGGTTGGCGCCGATGCTGCGGGCCTCGCCTTCGAAGCGCTGCAGAGGGCAAAGGCCGACAGCATCGACGTGCTGCTGATCGACACCGCGGGGCGGCTGCAGAACAAGGCCAACCTGATGGCCGAGCTGACCAAGATCGTGCGCGTGGTGCAGAAGCTCGACCCGACCGCGCCGCATGACACGTTGCTGGTGCTCGATGCGACGACGGGCCAGAACGCGCACAGCCAGGTCGATCTGTTCCGCCAGGCGGCGAACATCACCGGCCTCGTCATGACCAAGCTCGACGGCACCGCACGCGGCGGTGTCATGGTGGCGCTGGCCGAACGCACGAAACTGCCGATCCACATGGTCGGCGTCGGCGAATCGATCGACGACCTGCAGCCCTTCGACGCGCTGAGCTTCGCCCGCTCGCTCGCCGGGCTTGCCGACGAGACGGTCAGCTAGGCACTGACAGAAATTGGCGTGCCGATGGCGAGGCCGAGCGTTTCGCCGGCATGGCCGCGGTTGACGGCGATCTCGACCATCCCCGACGAGTTCTCATACCAGAAGGCCTGACCGACGGGTGCCGCGCCGAAGGTGCGGGCGTGGCGCAGCATGTGGCCGTTCACGGTGACAGTCGCCGTGGTGGCGACGCCGGCGGCGCGCAGCCCGGTCCAGGCGTTGCCATAGCTGTCGAGGTAGATCACCTCGCGCAGGTCTTCGGGCCAGTTCGGCATCAGCCGCGCGGGGCGCGGCACCGGCTTGCCGTGGCGTGTGATGTCGCAGGCGATCTGGGCCGCGATCGGCGCAAACAGGTCGCGGCCATGGAACGAGGCCGACAGCGGACCGTCCCACAGGATGTCCTGCCACTCGCAGACATCGGCCCGGCGCGCGACAACGTCGAAGAGCCCGTTGCCCGGGCCGACATACCAGCGGCCGTCCGCCAGTACCGCGGCGGGCAGGCGTTCGGCCGTGCCGACGCCGGGATCGACCACGGCGAGGAGCACGGTATCGACCGGAAAGCCCGGCGCGAGCGCGGCCAGCAGATAGGCCGCCGCCTTCGGGTTGAAGCGCGGCGCGTCGCTGATGAGGTCGATCACCGGCACGCCCGGCGCGCCGAGCGCGAGCCGTGCCTTCATTTCGCCCACATAGGGGCCGGTGACGCCGAAATCGGTGAAGAGAACGATCAGGGGAGCAGGCATGCGGCCATCATGCGGGGCGCGCCTCGCCTGAAACAAGCGTGTGACATGGTTGACCTCCATGCGACCGCCCCTTAGGTAGGCTGCATGGCTGATTCATCCCCGGCGCCACGCGCGTCGCTGCTCAAGATGCTGATCGAGGTCGGTCCGCTGGCGGTCTTCTTTGTCGCCAACGCGCGCTGGGGCATCTTCACCGCGACGGCGGTGTTCATGGTCACGATCGTGGTGTCGCTCGCCGTGTCTTATTCGATGGAACGCAAGCTGCCGCTGATGCCGCTGGTGACTGCGGTGGTGGTGCTGGTGTTCGGTGGGCTCACGCTCGCGCTCAATGATGAGCTCTTCATCAAGCTGAAGCCGACCATCGTGAACACTTTGTTCGCGGCAGCGCTGCTCGGCGGGCTCGTCTTCCGGCGCTCGCTGCTGCAGCCGGTCTTCGGCACGGTGTTCGAGCTGACAGAGGAAGGCTGGCGCAAGCTCACGCTGCGCTGGGGTTTGTTCTTCATCCTGCTCGCGGTGCTGAACGAGGTGGTGTGGCGCAACTTCGACACCGACACCTGGGTCAGCTTCAAGGTGTTCGGCATCATGCCGCTGACCGTGGTCTTCAGCCTGGCGCAGATGCCGCTGCTCTCGCGCTACCGCCCGCCACAGGCGACGCCGGCGGAATAGAAGTCAGCCGGGTCAGAGTCCCTGCGGCCGCGCGTCGCCGGTCTCGCCGGGCGGGTTGCTGCGCGGCAGGAACAGCGCCGCCTCGCCGACCTCGCGGTGATGGTTGAGCGCCCAGTACACGCTCGGGAAGGCGAGGTCGTCCCACGGGATCTCGTCCCAGGCGAACAGGCGCGCTTCCAGCGTTTCCGGGCCGGGTGCGAGTTCGGCGCTGGGCAGCACGCCGCGATAGATGATCTGCACCTGGCTGATGCGCGCCACGCTGTAGATGGCGAGCAGCGCAGTGAGGTGCGGCTTTACGCCCGCTTCCTCGAAGGCCTCGCGCAGCGCCCCGGCTTCCGTCGTCTCCTGCTCTTCCAGGTAGCCGGCCGGCATGGTCCAGAAGCCCTTGCGCGGTTCGATGGCGCGGCGGCACAGCAGGATGCGGTTCTCGAAGGTGGCAAGCACGCCGACCACGATCTTCGGGTTGACGTAGCTGATGAAGCCGCAGGTGTTGCAGACCGCGCGCAGCCGTGAATCGCCGGCAGGAATCTCGTAACGCGCATTCGGCAGGTCGGCGAAGGCGGGGATGGAAGCGGGGCGGTCAGCCATCGGTCATCTCGGCAAAAGAAAAGGGCGCCGAAGGCGCCCTCGCTCAGGGATGGGAACGGGTTTCAGACGCGCAGGTCGAGGCGGTTGCCCGGGCGGCGCTCCGCTTCGCGGCGGTCCAGCTCTTCGCGGAAGCGCTCGTCGTCTTCCCGGTCGTCGCGGTCCTTGCGGTCGTCCTCGATGCGCGCGCGCGCGTCCACGATCACGGCGGCCGATTGCTCGTCGCCGCCCTCATCCACCTCGTCCGACTGGCGGACGGGCCGATTGCTCAGCTGATCGTTCACGCGGCGGGGCGTGAAGTCCTGGGCGGCGCCATTCACGAGGGGCAGCGCCACGCCCGCAGGGGCGATCTGAACCATGGGTCCATATTCCTTCTAAT
>CANJEJ010000159.1 GCA_947473325.1 Alphaproteobacteria bacterium
CCCTGGTCAAGATCACGCTTTATGTCGGCACCGCCCGCGACCAGCCAGTGCAGGAACCCCTGCAACGAGGCGGGGTGGTCGCGCTGGTAGGCCAGCGCGAGGTTGAGGAATTCGTCGATGGGATCGGACGCTTCACTGCCCAGCCGCGCCAGCAGCTTCTGCCGCCCGCCACTGCCCAGAAGTCGTGCATAGAAATCGAAGGGTGCGACGAAATCCGCCTGTGCCATCCAGCCCTGCACCGCATCGCGCGCCGGCGCGAAGGCGTTGTCGCGATCGGCGCGGGCGCGGAGTGCGGACCACAGGGACTGGTCACCGCGGTTCCCGGCGATGGCGAAGAGCTGTTCGTCGTCGAGGCCGATCAACGGACTTTTCAGCACCTCGGCCAGCGACAGATCGTCTTCCGGCAGAAGCACGGCACGGCCCAGCGCCATGAGGTCCATCACCGCGATCTGCTGGGTCAGCTTCATGCGGTCGGCGCCCGCCACCGCGACGCCTTCGCGCTTCAGCGCCAGCACCATTTCGTCGAAGAAACGATTGCGGCGCCGCACCAGGATCAGGACGTCGCTTCCACGAATCGGGCGGCCCGTCGCTTCCAGGAGTTCGCCCTGATGCAGCCACTGTGAGACCAGCGCCGCGATCCGCCGCGCGAGCCGCGCCTCCGCCCGATCCCCGCCGACCTGCGTGTGCGGAATAGGCCAGCCGTCTTCCTCTTCCTTTTCCTCAGTCACCTTCACCGGGTCCCAGAGTTCGATCAGGCCCGGCTGGCCCGCGCGATTCGCGCGATGCGGGAACCATTTGTCGCGCACCACGCCGGCCTGGGCGTCCTCGCTCAGGAAAGCGGCATCGACAAACGCAAGCACGGCCGGCACCGAACGGTAGGACGTGAGCAGCGGCACCTCGCGCAGGGACTCGCCCACGCGGCGGGCGCTGTCCTTGAACCGCTGCTGCATGTTGCCGAAGGCGGTCGGGTCTGCACCCTGGAAGCTGTAGATCGACTGCTTCTCGTCACCGACGACGAAAAGTGTGCGGGCCGGATCCCGCGCCCCTTCACCGACGAAGAATTCACCCGTCAGCGCGGCCACGATATCCCATTGCTCGGGACTTGTGTCCTGTGCTTCGTCGACCAGCACATGATCGATGCCGCCATCGAGCTTAAACAGCACCCAGGGTGCCATCTCCGGCGTCTCCAGCAAGGTGCGCGTGCGCAGGATGAGGTCACCATAGTCGAGCCGGCTAAGCCCGGCCTTTAGCGCTTCATAGACATCGAACAGATGGGCGGCAACGGTCACCAGTGCGCCCGAGGCTCGTGCGAGGTCGGCGAGGCGCTGGCGTTCCAATACGCCGATCAGGCGCGCCGCTTCCTGTCTCAGCGCGTCTTCCGCGTCTGGATGGGCCCGCAGAATCGGCTGGGTCGCGGGATTCTTGTAGGGATCCCCCTCGCCCGTCAGGTACCCGCGAAGATAAGTGCCAAAGGCCTGTCCCCGCGCCACAGTGTCGGCGGCGAGCCAAGGCACCATGGCATCTGCCCGCTCGCGATCCCGGGTTGAGCTTTGCAGCATGGCGGCCGCAATGCGGCGCAACACAGCGCCTTCAAACGACGGTTCCGCGCACGCCGCTTCCAGAATCGTCTCCGGCGTCTCGTTGGCTGCGACGCCGAGCGCGGCGCGCACCAAGGCATCGGAATCTGCGCCGCTGCGGCGCATGGAGAGAAAGCGGGCGCGGTCGCGGTTCAGGGCGTCGAGCACGGCGGCAAATCCGTCTTCGCCCACGCGGCCGCTGACGGTGGTGACGGCCCGGGCAAGCACGCTGTCGGGCGCGCGGCGCGCGGTCTCGAGCACCTGGTCGCGCGCCTGGCGTAGAAGTTCGGTGGCGTCGCGTTCGTCGAGCACACTGAACTGCGGCGAGATGCCGGCTTCGAGCGGGAAGCGCCCGAGCACCGATTCGCAGAAGGCATGGATGGTCTGGATGCGCAGGCCCCCGGGCGTGTCGAGCACGCGGGCGAAGAGGCGGCGCGCGCGCCTGCGCATGTCCGGCGCGGGTTCTGCCCCAAGCGCACGCAGGTGTTCGTCGAGCAGCACATCGGCCGCGCCAACCCACCCTTCCAGTTCGCCATGAAGGCGGTTCGCCATTTCCGCCGCCGCTGCCTTGGTAAAGGTGATGCAGAGCAGCCGTTCCGGTGCGGTACCGCCCAGCAGCAGGCGCAGGATTCTATCGACCAGCACCAGCGTCTTGCCCGAACCGGCGGAGGCCCCGACCCAGACATGTGCCTGCGGGTCCGCCGCGCGGGACTGTTCATCGCTACGGGGAAAGGGCGCGCGGCTCATTCCTCGCCCTCCACGCTCCATTCAGCGACGCGGGCGAGATGCGCGTAGTCGTCGAACTCAGGCGCGTGACGTGGACGTGGCCGGGCGAGATAAGCGCTTTCGGTCCGTTCGAAATGCCGCAGAAGCCGGAGAAGTTGCGCACGCGTGTAATCGACCGGTGGCGGCTTGATTGATTTCCGCGCGCCGGTAGAGCGCGCGCCGCCTAACGTCCAGTATTCGAGCCCGACAACGGGATGAGCGGGAACACCGAAGGAAACGAAGCCGCCGTTTTCGGCGATCAGCGCCTCCAACGGCAGTTGGGGGGCCAGACCAGAGTCCACCTTCGTCTGGCCACTTGCCTGACCGCTTTTGTAATCGATGATCCACAGCGATTCGCCGTCCTGGTCGATGCGATCGGCGCGCGCATGAAGCGTGACCGGCCGCGCGAGCTCCGTCAGGATGATGTGGCCTGTGGCTTCCTGCGCCAGCGGCCGCGCCTGCCGTCGGTGAGCCTGTTCCACCGCGACGAACCAGTCGCTCATCCGTTCGAAGGCGGGCCACCAGAAGGCCCAGACGCCGGGGCGATCGGCATAGACCTCAAAATGCCTCTGCCCGATCATGCGCAAGTGTGCCGCGGCATCAGGCGGCAGATCGGTGGGGAACTGCTTCACGAAATCCCGCAGCACCTTATGCAGAAAGTTGCCGCGGTCGGCCGCGCCCGGACTTTGATCGATGTCGTCCAGCCGGCGCAGGCCCAGAACGCGGCGCGCATAGACTCCATAGGGGTTGCGCAGCAACGTTTCGATTTCCGTGACCGACAGCCGATCCGGCCGGGCGGCAAGGGGCGGGCGCGGCGCCGGCGGCGCAATCGCCGGGGTTCGTTCCGCCACTTCGTCGAGGCGGGCCTGCCAGGCCCGATATCGCTCGGCCCGGTCGCGTTCTTCATCCCTCGGTGGACCGGCAAGGGTTTCAAGGCGCAGGAGCCAGCGCGAGGGCACCGTGGGCGTGCCGTCCACCTTTTCAGCCCGTGTGAGCAGCAGCTCGACCGCGCCCGCGGCTTGTGCGAAGTCGTGCGCGGCGAGGCCGATTCGCCGTTCCGGTTGCGGCAGACCAAAGGTCGCGCGCATGGGCCGGCTGAGCCACGGATCAGGCTGCGGGTCAGGCGGCCACCCGCCTTCGTTCAGGCCACCGAGGATCAGGCAATCCGCCTGTTGCAGCCGCGCTTCCAGCGGCCCCCAGATCGACGCGCGTGGATGGGCGCCATAGCGCGGCCGTACCACCTGGCCGCGCAGCAAGGTGTCCAGCACGCCGGGATAGGCCGCGAGTGTGAGCGGCGGCAGGTGCGCCTCACCCTCCACCGCGCCACGCAGCAGAAGGGCGAGTGCTTCACCCGCATCGCCCTGCCACAGGCGCACGGCCCCCGCCTCGCTATCGGTCGCCGCGAGGGATTCAGCAAAGGCGGCATGGGCCCTGACAAGATCGCCAATGCCGGTCACGCGGCCGCGCAGCCCCGCGAAGGGCTGCGCGATCTGTTCGAGACGCGCGACAAATTCTGCCAGGTCGTCGGCGGCGGGCGGCAATGCCCGGCGCAATCCTGCAAAGCCCGGTGCCGGCCTGAGCCCGCGCAATGTCGTGCGTTCGAGCCGCCGCGCCATCTCGCGAAAGCCAGCAAGCGCCATGCCCCCCGCCGCGAGCGGATGCTTGAGGGTGGCGAGCAAGGCGATGGGCGCGAGATCGACGGCGATCATCGTGGCGGTGAGGCGCAGGAAAACGCCCGGCACGGTTTCCATGAGCGGCGTGCCGGCGGAATCATCGACCACGATGCCCCAGCGCAACAGCGCAGCGGCGACGCGGTGGGCAAGTGCCCGATCCGGCGTCACGAGCGCCACGGTCTTGCCCGGTGTTTCCAGCGCGTTGCGCATCGCCAGCGCGATCACGCCCGCTTCCTCGCGTGGAGTCGGGCTGGTGACGCGCGTTACGCCCTCCAATGCATCAGGTGCGATGATTACATCGCGCCAGCGTTCGGACGTGGCCGCCGGTCGCATCACCTCGCTGAGCAGGGCGATGCGCGAAAGTGGGGCACGGACGGGTGTGGTGCTGGGCCACGGCATGACTTCGCTGCGAGCGATGCCGATCCGTTCCAACAGATGGCGCATGCCGAACTGCGGGTGTGTCTGATCGAGCAGCCCCCAGGATTCATCATCCAGATGGCGGTCGAGGCCGGGTAGCACCACGGCGCCCTTCGGCAAACGTGACACGACGCGCAGAAGCGTCGCGGAAGCGGGAATCGTGCCCGTCGATCCGGCGGCGATGACGGGATCGGCCGGCGGGCGCGTCTCCCACTGCGTGGCCAGCGCGAGCAGCAGCGCATTGCGGCGGGCTGCCGGATCCACCATGCCGTCGGCCGCCAGCAGACGGGGCCACTCGGCCGTGACGAGACGCAGGAAGGCAAGCGTGTGCTGCCAGTGGCCCGCAAACTCCGCCGGCACCAGCGTGGCGAGGCCGGCGGGATCGAGTTGTTCGGTCTGGATCTGGTCAATGAAGCGCGCCAGTTCAGCCGCAAGATCGAGCGCCTGCGCAGCGCCGATTTCCGGCTGGCCCGTCCCGCTGCCCCAGGCGGCAATCAGTTTCGCGAGACGAAACTGCCGGGTGAGGCCCGGCACCGCCGGCGGCAGATCCGTCAGCGCGGCATCGCTGTCGCTCGCAGCAAAGGTGACGGCTTCCGTGGCTGCAAGGTCGTCTTCATCCACGTCGCCGATTGGACGAATGACGGGAAGCAGCATCGGCACACCATCCGTCTGACGCAGGAAGGCATCGCGCATCGCCCGTGCCGCACGCCGGGTCGGAACCAGCAGCGTCACACGCGCGAGATCAGGCCCGGTACCAAGGCGCGTCAGCAGACCATTTGCCAGCGCCTCGCTGAACGGAAAACCCGCATCGATGGTGAAGACCGCCGGTGGCCGTGGGCCTGCGTTGCCGGTCATCGCATGGTCAGCGCGGCTTCCGCGGCGGCGATGCCCTCGGGGGAGCCCACATGCAGCCAGAGGCCGTCATTGACGACGCCGAACAGGCGGCCCGCGGCTTCCGCCTTGTCGAACAGTCGCTTGAGGGAAAACGCCCCCGATGGCGCGCCGTCGAAGACAGCACGGCGGCACAGCAGCGCGCCGGCATAAACATAGGGCGCAACCGGCGCCGTACCGCGCCAGTGCAGGCGGCCATCCGCCGCCATCCGGTAGTCGCCGGCACCTTCGAAGCCGACCGTGCGGTCATACGGCTGAAGGAGAAGCAGGAAGTCCATGCGATCCGGCAGCCACGCGCCAGCCAGACGAACAAGGCCCGTGGCGGGCGCCGGCCGAACGACATCGCTATTGAGAACGAAGAAGGCGTCGCCCGGCAGCAGTGGCAATGCCTTCACCACACCGCCGCCGGTTTCGAGCAGCTCGTCCGACTCATCGGAGAGGACAACGCGTGGCGCGGCCCGGCGCGCAGCCAGATGGGCCCGCACCTGGTCAGGCAGATGATGGATGTTGACCACGGCGGTCTGTACGCCCGTGGCCGCCACTTCGTCGAGCACATGGTCAAGCAGGGCCCTGCCGCCAATCTTCACGAGGGGTTTCGGCGTTGTCATACCGAGCGCACCGAGCCGCGTGCCGCGTCCGGCAGCCAGCACCATGGCAACGGTCGGCGCGGGCGTCATTGTGACGCTGCCCCTTCCGGAAGCTTGAACGTCTCGGTCGACGGAGCGATGCGGCGCCATTTGATGGGGACATGCCGATCGAACCAGCCGCGCAGCGCGGCAAGTTCCGGATGGGCGAGGTCGCGCTCTACCAGTCCCCAGACGCGTGGCAACCATTTCAGGTAGCCGGGCTTTCCGTCGCGTAGCCAGAGCCGGCCGAAAACGCCGAGGATGCGCGTGTTGCGCTGAGCGCCGACGGCCGCGTACGAGGCGCGGAAATCAGCGGCGGGATTGCCCGTCGCTGCGAGATAGCGTCGGATCATCGCCTCGGTGAGTTCCGCCGGCACGTCGCGGCGCGCATCTTCCAGCAGCGAGACGAGATCGAGCGCGGCCGGACCGCGCACGGCATCCTGAAAATCAAGCAGACCGACGCGGGCTAGCCCCTGGCGGTTGGAGAGCCAGATCAGGTTGTCGACATGGTAGTCGAAATGCACCACCACCGACTTCGAGCGTCGCAGCGTCGGCAGGGCACGCTGCCACAGGCCACGGAACTCCTCGCGCATGCCGGCCGGCACCGGTTCTTGCGCCAGAGCAGGCCAGGTCCAGTCGAGCAGCAATTCGACCTCGCGGAGGATGCGCGCGTCGTCGAAGGTCGGCAGCGATGCCGGCACGTCGCGCAACGCCAGATCGGCCAGTAGATCGACTGCAGCGCCATAGAGCTCGGTTTCGCTGGCACCTGCTGCGAGGAGACGGTTGTAGCTGTCGTCGCCCAGATCCTCGAGCAGGACAAAGCCCTGCTCCTCATCTGCGCCCATCACACGGGGAGCGCTGTAGCCGAAACCGGTCAAAGCGCGGGCAACATTGAGAAAGGGCCGCACATTCTCCTTCGGCGGCGGCGCGTCCATCACCACGGCTGTCCCGGCCGCACGCTCCAGCCGGACGTAGCGGCGGAACGAGGCGTCGCCGGCCAGCTTGCGAACCTCCGCATCGCCCCAGCCCTGCTTGTCGACGAATTGTTGGAGCAGAAGGGCGCGGTCGGTCATGCAAGATCCAGGTGGCCAAGGCGGTCACGCCAGGACGGCCCCGCCTGCAGCGTCACGGCACGGCTGTCCTCGGACATCGTTTCGAGCGTGATGTCGAGCCGGTCGTCGGGCAGGTAGGGTCCCAGCCGGTCCGGCCATTCAATCAACGCGATTCCCTCCGCCAGCGCATCTTCGACGCCCAGCTCGAAGGTCTCTTCTGGCGTCCGCAGGCGATAGAGGTCGAAATGCCAGATGGTGATGGCAGGATAGGCGTAGACGAGGACGAGGTTGAAGGTCGGGCTTGCGACATCGTCGTGGCGGCCCCTTGCCGCATGGATGAAGAAGCGCGCAAAGGCGGTCTTGCCGGCGCCGAGGTCCCCCGTCAGCGTGATGCAATCGCCCTTGCGCGCGACACGCGCGAGCGCCGCCGCTAGACGGGCCGTGGCCTGCAAATCAGGCAGCATCAGGGTACGGTAGGCAGGGACGGGAACCGGCGGAGAAGAACCCATCCCGGTTTGTAACGCGCCCTCCGGCCAGCCGTCCATGCCGGCCGGAGGGGCTTGATCAAATCGCGCTCTAGTAGCGGTAGTGATCCGGCTTGAAAGGGCCGCTGGTGGCGACGCCGATATAGGTCGACTGCTTCGGGGTAAGCTTGGTGAGCTTCACGCCAATCTTCTCGAGATGCAGCGAGGCGACCTTCTCATCGAGGTGCTTCGGCAGCACATACACCTGCTTTTCGTACTTGCCGGGGTTGGTCCACAGCTCGATCTGCGCCAACGTCTGGTTGGTGAAGCTGGCCGACATGACGAAGCTGGGATGACCCATGGCGTTGCCGAGGTTCACCAGGCGCCCTTCCGAGAGCAGGATGATGCGCTTGCCGTCAGGGAATTCGATCTCATCGACCTGCGGCTTTACGTTGTGCCACTTCAGGTTCTTCAGCGCGCCAACCTGAATTTCACTGTCGAAATGGCCGATGTTGCAGACGATGGCGCGGTCCTTCATCTTGCGCATGTGTTCGATCGTGATGACGTCCACGTTGCCCGTCGCGGTGACGAAGATGTCGGCGCGCGAGGCAGCGTCTTCCATCGTCGTCACTTCGTAGCCTTCCATCGATGCCTGCAGCGCGCAGATGGGATCGACTTCCGACACCAGCACGCGGCAACCGGCATTGCGCATTGACGCCGCCGAACCTTTGCCCACGTCGCCAAAGCCCGCAATCATGGCGACCTTGCCGGCCATCATCGCGTCCGTGCCGCGGCGGATGCCATCGACCAGGCTTTCACGGCAACCATAGAGGTTGTCGAACTTCGACTTGGTGACCGAGTCGTTGACGTTGATCGCCGGGAACAGCAGCGTGCC
>CANJEJ010000160.1 GCA_947473325.1 Alphaproteobacteria bacterium
GACTAGACGGCTCCGTCGCGGAAGGCGCTCGCCGGATAGACGCCGAGCACGCGCAGCTTGGACGTGAAGAAGTGCAGTTCTTCCATCGCCAGCGCCACGTTGCGGTCGTCGATATGGCCCTCGACGTCGAGATAGAACTGCGTCGCCGCGAAGCTGCCGCCAAGCTGGTAGCTTTCCAGCTTCACCATGTTGACGCCGTTGGTGGCGAAGCCGCCGAGCGCCTTGTAGAGCGCCGCCGGCACGTTGCGCACCTGGAAGACCACGGATGTCACGGTCTTGCTGACGCCCGGTTGCGGCCGTTCGGCATTGCGCGACATCACCACCATGCGGGTGGTGTTGTGGCTCGCGTCCTCGATGTCGCGGCGCAGGATGTCGAGGCCATAGATTTCCGCCGCCAGTTCCGAGGCGACCGCGGCCTTCGACTTGTCCTTCCATAGGGCGACGTCTTCCGCCGCGCCGGCGGTATCGGCATGCGTCTTCGGCTGTGCGCCCAGGCTGCGGATGAAGTTGCGCGACTGCGACAGCGCCTGCAGGTGGCTGTGCACTTCCTTCACATCCGTCAGCGCCGCGCCCTTCAAGCCGAGCAGGCAATGGTTCACGCGCTGGAAGTATTCGCCGACGATGTAGAGGCCGGAATCGGGCAGCAGGTGGTGAATGTCGGCAACGCGGCCCGCGATCGAATTCTCGATCGGGATCATCGCCAGCCTGGCCCGCCCCTGCGTCACCACATCGAACGCATCCTCGAAGCTGCGGCAGGGCAACGCCGTCATCCCGGGAAAGGCATTGCGGCAGGCAAGGTGCGAATAGGCGCCGGGCACGCCCTGGAACGCGATGGTGTTTTCCGAAGGGGCTTCAGTCATGGGATGGGGCGGAAAATGGCAACGCGATCAGGACGATGGCGCCAGGATGGCGCGCGCCCGCGCGAGGTCGGCGGGAGTATCGACACCGAGCGGAAGGGTGTCAACGCGCACCGCCGCGATGCGCATGCCGGCTTCCAGTGCACGCAGCTGTTCAAGCTTTTCTCGCTGCTCCAGCACGCCGGGCGGCAGCGCGACGAATTGCGCCAGCGCGTCGCGGCGATAGGCGTAGATGCCGATATGGTGCCAGAGCGGCCCAGGCCCCGCCGGCACCGCGTTGCGCGAGAAGTAGAGCGCGAGTCCGGTGTCGGCGCCCGGCGCAAAGGCGACGACGGCCTTCACCACGTTGGGGTTGGCCGCCTCGCCCGGGTCATGGATCTCGGTCACCAGGGTGGCAATGTCGATGGCAGGATCTGCCAGGGGTGTGGCCACCGCCCGGACGATGGCGGCGTCGATGGTCGGCAGGTCACCCTGCAGGTTGACCACCACGTCAAACCGCCGGTCGGGGTCGATGCGGGCCAGCGCCTCGGCGATGCGGTCGGAGCCCGAGGGGTGGTTGGGGTCGGTTTCGACCGCCATGCCACCGGCCGCCCGCACGGCGGCCGCGATCTCGGCCTCGGCACAGGCGACATGGACTGGCCCAAGTCCCGCTTCCATCGCCCGGCGCCAGACCTGGACGATCATGGGCACCCCGGCGATATCGGCCAGCGGCTTGCCCGGCAGGCGGGTGGAGGCCATGCGGGCGGGGATCAGGATCACGGTCCGGTTCATGGCCGGGGTTGTAGCGCGCCCGTGACCCCGCTGGCGTGACAAATTGACGCGCAGGGAAGCCATGGTGTGGCACAATGGCCCGGTTGGCCTTGCGTCTTTGCCTTGTCGCGGCGACCGGCTTTGGCTATGTCTTCCCGTCAGCTAACTCCTGCCCAACGGCCTGAATTTCCCCGGCCCGGCCAGCCCAGGATGCGTCCATGGACAGCTACGAAATCAATAAGTTTCTCGGCGCCTTCCTTGCCACCGCGCTTGTGGTCTTCGTGATCCACAAGGTCGTCGAGACCGTGGTGGAACCGCACCATCTGGGAAAGCAGGTCTATGGCGAGATCGCCGGGGTCGAGGCCGAGGCAGCGCCCGCGGGCGGCCCGGCCGAACCGGCGCAGCCGCTGCCGGTCCTGCTCGCCGCGGCGAAGCCCGCCGAAGGCGAAAAGGCCGCCAAGAAATGCGTCTCCTGCCACACCTTCGAAAAGGGCGGCGCCAACAAGATCGGCCCGAACCTCTACGGCATCATCGGCGCCGATAAGGCGCACGCCAGCGGCTTCGCCTATTCGAGCGGCATGCAGGCCGCGCCCGGCAACTGGACCTTCGAGGAGCTGAACACCTTCATCCGCTCGCCGAAGGACAGCGTCCCCGGCACGAAGATGGCGTTTGCCGGCATCAAGAAGGATTCGGAACGCGCCGACCTGCTCGCCTATCTGCGCACGCTGTCGGATTCGCCGGCGCCGCTGCCGGCGCCCTGACCGTTCTCTGACCCATCCGGCGGGACCATGGCCGCGGCCTGCCCGCCGGATCTGATTGCCCTGGCGCACCGTCTCGCCGATGCATCGGGCGCCGTGATCCGGCGTCATTTTCGCACCCCTTTCGACATTGTTGAGAAGGCCGACCAGACGCCGGTCACGATCGCCGATCGCGAGGCCGAGGAAGCCCTGCGCGCGCTGATCAAGCAGGCCCGCCCCGACCACGGCATCGTCGGCGAGGAATTCGGCAACGAACGGGAAGACGCCCGCCATGTCTGGGTGCTCGACCCGATCGACGGTACCGGCTCCTTCGCCACCGGCAAACCGGTCTTCGGCACCCTGATCGCGCTGCTGGAAGACGACGTGCCGATCCTCGGCGTGATTGACCAGCCGATCACCGGCGAGCGCTGGATCGGTGCGCGCGGCCATGCCACCACCCTGAACAACAAGCCGGTGCGCACCCGCCCCTGCCCCAGCCTGAAGGCCGCCTGGCTCGATTCGACCAGCCCCAGCCTGTTTGCCAAGGCCGACGGCGAGGCCTTCCAGCGCCTCGCTGCGGCAACGCTGCGCACGCGCTGGGGCAGCGATTGCTACGCCTATGCCGTGCTGGCCACCGGCTTTGTCGACGTCGTCGCCGAGGTGGGCCTCAAGCTTTACGACTTCGCCGCCCTGATCCCGGTGGTCGAGGGCGCCGGCGGCGTCATCACCGACTGGACGGGCAGGCCGCTCACGCGGCGCAGCGGCGGCCATGTCCTCGCGGCTGGCGATGCCCGGGTCCATGCCGAGGCCTGCCGCGTCCTGGCGGGCGGCTGATCCCGCAGAACGTCAAAAGCGTGTGTGAGGTGGCACCCTGCCACGGTTTCGCCCGTATATCCGCTATGATTGCCGGAAGCGCCGCCCTCGAATGCGGCCCCGGAATCACGGGAGGTCCCCAGTCATGCTGACCCACGCCCTTCGCCCCGTCCTGGGGCTGGCCCTCGCTGCCGCCCTGATGGCGTCGCCCGCCGGTGCCCAGACCACGCGCGTGTCGCATGGCAGCTCGCTGTTCGGCGACCTGAAATACGGACCCGACTTCAAGCATTTCGACTATGTAAATCCGAACGCGCCGAAGGGCGGCGAGATCATCCTGTCGGCGATTGGCAGCTTCGACAGCCTCAACCCCTTTCTGCTCAAGGGCCGCGCGGCGGCGGGCGTCAGCCAGGTGTTTGAAACGCTGATGACGTCGTCGCAGGACGAAGCCTCGAGCGAATATGGCCTGATCGCCGAAAGCGTCGAGGTGCCGGAAGATTTCTCCTGGGTCGCCTACACGTTGCGCAAGGAAGCGCGCTGGCACGACGGCACGCCGGTGACGGCCGACGATGTCGTCTTCAGCTTCGAGACGCTGAAGACCAAGGGCAATCCCTTCTACCGCCAGTACTGGCACGACGTGGACAGGGCCGAGAAGCTGGGCGACCACAAGGTGAAGTTCCACTTCACCGGCGGGCTGAACCGCGAACTGCCGCAGATCATCGGCCAGCTGCCGGTGCTCTCGAAGGCCTACTACACGCGCGTCGCCTTCGACCAGACCACGCTGGAGCCACCGATGGGATCGGGGCCCTACAAGGTGGCGTCGGTCGATCCCGGCCGCTCTATCACCATGGAGCGTGTGAAGGACTATTGGGGCGAAAAGCTGCCCGTGAACCTCGGCACCAACAATTTCGATCGCATGCGTTACGACTACTATCGCGACCCGACGGTAGCGCTGGAGGCGTTCAAGGCCCACCAGTACGACTTCCGCCAGGAAAACGCCGCGCGCATCTGGGCCACCAGCTATGACTTCCCCGCGATGCAACGCGGATTGGTGAAGAAGGAAGAGATCAAGCACGAAATGCCGTCGGGCATGCAGGCCTTTGCCTTAAACATCCGGCGCGAACAGTTTCAGGACAAGCGAGTGCGTGAGGCCCTGATCAACGCCTTCGACTTCGAATGGGCCAACGTCAACCTGTTCTACAAACAATACGCACGCACACAGTCCTTCTTCTCCAATTCAGAACTTGCGTCCACCGGCCTGCCGAGCCCGGCCGAGCTCAAGTATCTCGACAAGCTGAAGGGCAAGGTGCCGGACGAGGTCTTCACCAAGGCCTATGAGGCGCCGAAGAGCGACGGCTCGGGCCGCGACCGCCGCCTGCTGCGCAACGCCACCGAACTGCTCAAGACCGCGGGCTGGGACGTGAAGAACGGCGTGCTGACCAGCAAGGCCGGCAAGACGATGACGATCGAGTTCCTGCTCGCCGATCCGGCCTTCGAGCGCATCGTGCAGCCTTATATCCAGAACCTGGAGCGGCTGGGGGTGAAAGCGAATATTCGCACCGTTGACACGGCGCAGTACCAGAACCGGCTCGACGAGTTCGACTATGACGTGATCGTCACCACCTTTGCCCAGTCGCTGTCGCCCGGCAACGAGCAGCGCGACTTCTGGGGATCGAAGGTCGCCGACGTGCGTGGCAGCCGCAATCTGATCGGCATCAAGGATTCCGCCGTCGATGCGCTGATCGACGACATCATTGCCGCGCCCGACCGCGAATCGCTGGTCGCCGCGACGCGCGCGCTCGACCGCGTGCTGCTGTGGAGCCACTACGTGGTGCCGCAATGGCATAGCCAGACCTTCCGCGTCGCCTATTGGGACAAGTTCGGCCGGCCGGAGAAGACGCCGAAATACGGCTTCGCACTCGATGCCTGGTGGGTCGATCCGCAGAAGGCCGAAGGCTTGAATCGCCGCGAGGCGGCCCCGGCGCAGTGACCGCAGTCCCAGCCATGCGTGTTCTGTCCACTGCGCTGGCCGCCGGACTTTTGCTCGCCGGCCTTGCTGGCGCTGCCAGCGCCGAACCAAGGCACGGCCTCTCGCCCTTCGGCGATCTCAAGTATCCCGCTGACTTCAAGCGCTTCGGCTACGTCAATCCCGACGCGCCCAAGGGCGGCACGGTGCGTCTCGCCTATGGCGAAGGCTCCTTCGATAACGTCAACCCGTTCATCCTGAAAGGCGTGCGCCTGCGCGGCCAGGGCGGCCTGCTGATGCAGTTGCCCTTCGAGACGCTGATGGTCGCGGCGCAGGACGAACCTGACGCCGTCTATGGCCTTGTCGCCGAAAGCGCCGACGTCGCCGCCGACAGGCTGTCGGTCACCTTCACGCTGCGCGCCGAGGCGCGCTGGCATGACGGCACGCCGATCACAGCGGACGACGTCGCCTTCACCTTCGACCTGCTCAAGACCAAGGGGGCGCCGGCCTATCGCCTGCCGCTGCGTGACGTGACCGGTGTCGAGGTCGATGGCCCGCGCAAGGTGACCTACCGCTTCGATCCCAAGGCGGCGCTGCGCGACCTGCCGCTGATCGTCGCCGCACTGCCGATCCTGTCCAGGGCGTATTACGGCAAGACGGAATTCGACCGCACGACCTTCGAGCCGCCGCTCGCCTCGGGACCCTATCGCATGGCCGAGGTCAATCCCGGCCGCTCCATCGTCTTCCGCCGCGTCGAGGACCACTGGGCCAGGAACCTGCCGGTGAATGTCGGCCGCTGGAACTTCGGCGAGATCCGCCTCGACTTCTACCGCGACCGGGACGTGGAGTTCGAGGCCTTCAAGGGCGGCGGCTATGACTTCCGCGAGGAGTTCACGTCGAAGACCTGGGCGACGGGTTATGACTTCCCCGCCATCCGGGACGGGCGCGTGGTCAAGGAGATCCTGCCCGACGGCAGCCCGGCCAACCGGCAATGGTTCGTGCTGAACCTGCGCAAACCCAAATTCGCCGACCGCCGCGTGCGCCAGGCCTTCGACCTGATGTTCGACTTCGAGTGGACCAACACCACGCTGTTCTACGGCTTGTATGAACGCTCCACCGGCCTCTTTCACAACACGCCCATGGCGGCGACGGCACTGCCCGACGCGGCGGAGCTTGAACTGCTGAACCCGTTCCGGGACAAACTGCCGCCTGAAATCTTCACCCAGGCCTATTCGCCGCCGAAGAGCGACGGCAGCGGCAACAACCGCCCCCAGTTATTGAAGGCCGCTCGCCTGCTGGACGAGGCAGGCTGGCGCATCAAGGACGGCAAGCGCCGCAACGCACAGGGCGAGATTCTCGACATCGAGTTCCTGGAAGACAGCCCGACCTTCGAGCGCATTGCCGCGCCGATCGTGGAGAACATGCGCCGGCTCGGCATCGACGCCCGCATGCGCACCATCGATGCGGCCAACTACGCGAACCGGCTGCAGGGCTTCGACTTCGACATCATCACCATCGCCTGGGCGACCGGGCAGACGCCCGGCATCGCCGAGCGCAACTACTGGGGCACGGACTCGGCCAGGGCCACAGGCGGCGTCAATTATCCGGGCGTGATGGACCCGGCGGTGGACATGCTGGTGGAACGCATCGCCAATGCCCAGGACCGCCCGAGCCTGACCGCCGCCGCCCGGGCGCTCGACCGCGTTGTCATGGGCAACCAGTATGTCGTGACCCAGTGGACCCGCACCGAACACCCCATCGCGCACTGGAACATCTTTGGCCGGCCGGCGACCAAGCCTGACTTCGACCTCGGCTTCCTTGACACCTGGTGGGTGGACGCGGCCAAGGTCACGGCCCTTGCCCGCGCAGGCCGCAGCCCGCAATGATGCATCCGTAATGCTTGCCTATATCACCCGCCGCCTGTTGCTGATCGTGCCGACGCTGCTCGGCATCATGATCGTCAATTTCGCGGTCATCCAGTTCGCGCCCGGCGGGCCCGTGGAACAGCTGATTGCCCAGATCACGGGCACGGCGGTGGACGCCACCGCGCGGGTCAGCGGCGGCGGCGGCGAAACCGCGCGAACGCAGGGCATGACCGGGGCCGGCGGCTCCGATTCCAAATATCGCGGGGCCCAGGGGCTCGATCCCGAGTTCATCAAGGAGATCGAGAAGCTCTACGGCTTCGATAAGCCGCCGGTCGAACGCTTCCTGCTGATGATGGGCAACTACCTGCGCTTCGACTTCGGCGACAGCTATTTCCGCGACCGCAAGGTTGTCGACCTGGTGCTGGAGAAGATGCCGGTCTCCATTTCCATCGGCCTGTGGACGACCCTGATCATCTATCTCGTCTCCATCCCGCTCGGCATCCGCAAGGCGGTGCAGGACGGCAGCAACTTCGACCTGTGGACCTCGGCCGCCATCCTGATCGGCTATGCGATCCCGGGCTTCCTGTTCGCCGTGCTGCTGATCGTGCTGTTTGCCGGTGGCTCGTTCCTGAGCTGGTTCCCCTTGCGCGGGCTCGTGTCCGACGACTGGTCGGACCTGTCGCTGCTTGGCAAGATCGCCGACTATTTCTGGCATCTGGCCCTGCCCTTGTTCGCCATGGTGCTGAGCGGCTTTGCCGGCCTCACCATGCTGACCAAGAACTCCTTCCTCGAGGAGATCAACAAGCAGTATGTGGTGACCGCGCGCGCCAAGGGCCTGACCGAAGGCCGCGTGCTCTATGGCCATGTCTTCCGCAACGCGATGCTGATTGTCATTGCGGGCTTCCCCGGCGCCTTCATCGGCATCCTGTTCACCGGATCGCTGCTGATCGAGATCATCTTTTCGCTCGACGGCATCGGCCTCCTTGGCTTCGAGGCCGCGATCAACCGTGACTACCCCGTGATCTTCGGCACGCTCTACTTCTTCTCGATGATGGGCCTGATCATGGGCATTGTCGGCGACCTGATGTATGTGCTGGTCGATCCGCGCATCGATTTCGAGAAGCGCGATGTCTGAGGCCGCGAAGACCGAGACTGCGCCCCTGGCCTCGACCGCAGGCGCGGCCGCCGCGCCACCGCCGCCGCCGCCGCGCGACATGATTCTCGGCCTCCGCATCAGCCCGCTGAACCGCCGCCGCATCCACAATTTCCGTCGCAACCGGCGCGGCTACTGGTCGGCGGTCCTCTTCTTCGCCATCTTCCTGATAACCCTGTTCGCCGAATTCCTCGCCAACGACCGGCCCTTGCTGATCA
>CANJEJ010000161.1 GCA_947473325.1 Alphaproteobacteria bacterium
AACGTTCTGACGCAGGGAGTCTAGCTATTCCCACGGTCCGAGGTGCGAGAGGTTGACGAGCACCCCGTCAGGATCGCGCAGGAAGATTTCCCACAATTCGCCGCCGTCGCGCCGCGCGATGCGCGTCGGCTCGCTGACCATGTGCAGGCCGGGATGGCTGCGCAGCTTTGGCAGCAGCGCCTTGAGATGCAGGGTGCGGATGACGAGGCAGGTTTCGCCCAGCGTGATGCGCTCCGGGATCGGCCGGTGCGGCAGCGGCGGGTTGGCGCCGATCGGCTGGGCGAGGCCGATGTTCCCGCTCTGTGTGTCCGCCGCGCTGAGGACGATCACGCGCAAGGCGTCACATTTCTCGTTCAGGATCTGGCTGGCGCTCGGGTTCGGAATCGTCACGTCAAACTGCACCGTCATGCCCAGCAGATCGCGGTAGAAGGCGAGCGAGCGGTCGAAATCGCGGACGTAGATGGTGGTGCGGGAGACCGGGTCGATGGCAGCCATAAAACACATCCCTCCTGTTGATTAATATTAACAACTTGAACGCCCTGGAATTACCACCCATATCGACGGGGGAGACCCATCCCGTCAACGGCAGGAAGGCAAGACAATGGCACTACAGCTCGGCGATACCGCCCCGGACTTCACGCAAGATTCGACGGAAGGCCCGATCAGTTTCCACAAGTTTCTCGGCGACAGCTGGGGCGTGCTGTTCTCGCACCCGAAGGACTTCACCCCGGTCTGCACCACCGAACTGGGTGCCGTGGCCAAGCTGAAGCCGGAATTCGACAAGCGCAACGTCAAGGTCGTCGGCCTGTCGGTCGATCCCCTGCCCGACCACAAGTCCTGGGCCAAGGACATCGAGGAGACCCAGGGCACCAAGCTCAATTTCCCGCTGCTCGCCGATGCCGACCGCAGGGTGTCGAACGCCTATGGCATGATTCACCCCAACGCGAACGACACGCTGACGGTGCGGTCGGTCTTCATCATCGGTCCGGACAAGAAGGTGAAGCTCAGCATTACCTATCCGGCCAGCACCGGGCGCAACTTCGACGAGATCCTGCGCGTGATCGATTCGCTGCAGCTGACCGCCAAGCACAAGGTGGCGACGCCGGTAAACTGGAAGGATGGCGAGGACACGATCATCGTGCCGGCAGTGTCGGACGAGGAGGCGAAGAAGCTGTTCCCCAAGGGCTTCAAGACTGTGAAGCCCTATCTCCGCTATACGCCGCAGCCGAACAAGTAAGCCGCGACCCAGACAAAAAAGGGCCGGTGGAAACTCCACCGGCCCTTTTGCGTTTCGATCCTGCAGCGCCTGCGCCTATCTGTTGTAGGCACCGTGATAGGACAGGTTGATCATCGTCCCGTCGGGATCGCGCAGGAACATTTCCCACACCTCGTCCGGGATCGGCAGCACCAGATGCGTTGGCTCGCTCAGGATGCGCACGCCCGGAAAAACCCGCAGCTTCGGCAGCAATTCGCGCAGATGGTCGGTGCGGATGACGAGGCAGGCGTCGCCCAACGCCACCCCGTCGGGAATTTTCCGCTCCTCGAGCGGCGGGTCCGCGCCGATCACCGCGGCAAGCCCGATGTTGCCGATCGTCGTGTCCGCGGCACGCAGGATGCAGATATGCAACCCCTCGCAGGGCTGGCCCAGGATCTGGCTCGCGCCCGGGTTCGGAATGACGTTCTCGAGCATTGCCGTCAGGCCGAGCAGGTCGCAGTAGAAGGCTTTCGCGCGCGCCATGTCGCGCACGAAAATGGTTGTGCGGGAAACCGGTGCGACAAGGGCCATGCCAATCCTCGCCGGATTAACCGGCCAGCGGCGCGGGGTTGCGCTGCAGCTCTTCCTGCAACGCCTGCTTCAGCGGCTTGGGCAGGTCGTTCCAGTGGGTGTCGCTCAAGGCCCCCTGAAGGGCATACAACAGGACAATGGTGGTGTTCTCCGGATCGACATGCTTGATCCGGCGATAGACCGCCACCGGCCCCAGCCGGCGCAATTCGGCCTCCGACAGGACGCCGATCGTGTGCAGGTGCCGGGCCGTGATGGGCCCAATATTCTTGAGATCGACCACCGGCCGATCCGTTGTGGCCGTCTCCGCGACCATTCCCGAAACCATACTCATTGTCGTAACCGCTACCCTCTATACTCCGCCGCGCCTGTGGATATGTTCATTGCGTGGACTCTCCATTGCGGCGAAAATGCGTTTCTGTTCTTGTGCTTAACAATCGGTTGCCGCCGGGGGCCCCGTATATGACCGCCTATGAATTCGATCTCATCGTGCTGGGCTCGGGACCCGCCGGACACCGTGCCGCCATCCAGGCCGCCAAGCTCGGCAAGCGCGTCGGCCTGACCGAGCACAAGGCGAATATCGGCGGCGCCTGCATCAACACCGGAACCATACCGTCCAAGACCCTGCGGGAAGCCTGCCTGCACCTCTCCGGCTATCGCGAGCGGAGCATTTACGGCGCGTCTTACACCGTCAAGCAACATATCACCATGGCCGATCTGCTGCACCGGGCCGACCACGTGATCCGCACCGAGATCGATGTGTCGCGCCACCAGCTGCAACGCAACGGGGTGGAGGTGTTCACCGCCCATGGCAGCTTCGTCGATGCCCACACGGTGCGCCTGAACTGGGTGACCGGGGGCTATCGCGACGTGACCGCCGCCAATGTCGTGATTGCGGTGGGCACCACGACCACCCAGGACGAGAACATCCCCTTTGATGGCCAGCGGATCTTCACCAGCGACGACATCCTGACGCTCAAGGACCTGCCGAAGCGGCTGTGCGTCATCGGCGCCGGCGTGATCGGCAGCGAATACGCCACCATTTTCGCCGCACTGGGCGTGCGCGTGACCCTGATCGACAAGCGCACCCGCCTGCTCGACTTCATCGATTCGGAAATCACCGACGCGCTGGTTCACCAGATGCGCCAGAACCGCATGACGCTGCGGCTGGGCGAGGAGGTCGACCGGCTGGACCTTTACGAGGATGCGCTGGGCGAGCACGTCCACGTCCACCTGAAGAGCGGCAAGGTGGTGACGACGGAAAAGGCGCTCTATTCGGTGGGCCGTGTCGGTGCCACCGCCTCGCTGAACCTGGCCAGCGCCGGCCTCGCCACTGACGAACGCGGCCGGCTGAAGGTGAACGAGAACCACCAGACTGCTGTGCCGCATATCTATGCCGTGGGCGACGTCATCGGCTTCCCGAGCCTCGCCTCGACCAGCATGGAGCAGGGCCGCCTCGCCGCCTGCCACGCCTTCCAGACGCCGGCGCACAGCGTCCCGGCCCTGTTCCCCTACGGCATCTACACGATTCCGGAAATCTCCGTGTGCGGACGGAACGAGGAAGAGCTGACAAAGGCCGGGATCCCCTACGAAGTCGGCAAGGCCGCCTATCGCGAAATCGCCCGCGGCCAGATCATCGGCGACCAGACCGGCCTTTTGAAGCTGCTGTTCCATCAAGAGTCGCGCGAGCTGCTGGGCGTCAGCATAATGGGGGAAGGGGCGAGCGAACTGATCCACATCGGCCAGGCCGTTCTCGCCCACAAGGGCACGATCGACTATTTTGTCGAGACTGTGTTCAACTATCCGACGCTTGCAGAGTGCTATAAGACAGCGGCATTCGATGGCATCAACCGGCTGACCTGACCCGCGGGGGCACAGGCAGGTCGCCGAGACCGGGCCCATGGCGGAACCGACCAAAATCAACTGGCGCAGCCACCGCTTCCTGCTGCTGGATCTCGACGACCAGTTCCGCTTCTGGGCGCGCACGCTGTTTTATCGCCAGGGTGTCGGCGATGTGCTGTCGACCGCCGACGGTTTCGACGCCCTGCACATGGTGGACCGCACACCGCCGACCATGGTGCTGGTCGACCTCGTGATCGGCGGCATGACCGCGGCAGACTTCGTGACCCGGCTGCGCAAGAAGCCCGGCCGCATGCGCCAGATCCCGATCCTTCTGCTGGCAAAGTCGCCCGACAAGCCGGCGATCTATGCCGCCAGCCTTGCGGGTGTCGAGGGCATCGTCGTGAAGCCGATTTCCGAACAGGCGCTGATCGGTCGCGTCGCCAAGACGCTGACCGGGCCCGAGCGCCTGGTGTTGAACGAATCCTTCGTCGGCGGCGACCGCCGCCAGGCCGAACGCCCCGCCACCGCCGGCCTGCCTCCGCCGCCGTCATCGGTCGGGTCCGCGCCGGCCGCTGCGGAGATGGCCGCGCCATCGCCCCGCGGCGTGACGCCGCCAACGGGCCCGCGCCCGGCGTTCCGGCCCCGCCCGAGCGGTGGCGCCATCGACATGGGCGACATCGGCGGCGCGCCGCAACGCCCGAAGGTGCGCGACTGGGGCGACGAAGACATAGCCCCGGCACCGAAGGCACCCGAGAGGATAGAGGTCGCCGCGCCGAAGGCGCCGGCCAAGGCCGCCCCCGTCGAGTTGGCGGCAAAGAAATCTGCGCAGCCTGCGCCGGCGCCCGCCAAGGTCGAGGCAAAACCCGCGCCCAAGGCGCCGGAACCGCCACCGCCCCCACCGCCGCCTGTCGCCGCACCGGCCTCGACCCTCGACGACTGGAAGGAAGCGCTCTCGCCCGAGCGCAAGGAGAAGATGCGCGAGGAAGGCCCGCCCGCCATCGACGTGCCGAAGCTGCTGGAAGAACACCTGACCTGGCTGCAGAGCGGCGGCCAGCGTGGCTTCAAGGCGCGGCTCGAAGGTGCCGACCTGTCGGGCATGGACCTGAGCAACGTCAATCTCTCCAGCGCCAACCTGAAGGGCATCAACCTGTCCGACACCGATTGCAGCGGCGCGAAGATGGAGGCAGCCGACATGCGCCGCGGACGGTTGTCGGGGGCGCGGCTCGCCGGCGCCGATCTCAGCCATGCGCAGCTGCGCCATATCGACCTGTCGATGGCCGACCTGACCGGAGCCAAGCTGATCGCCGCCGACCTCGCCGGCGCCAACTTTTCCAAGGCGAAGCTCGTCGGCACCGACCTGACGCGGGCAAGCCTGCTGGGCGCCGACCTGAGCAACGCCGATTTCAAGGAAGTCGTCGGCCTGACGCAGCCGCAGCTCAACAAGGCCTATGGCGACAAATCCACCAAACTGCCCGCCGGCCTGCGCGTCGCTTCGCCCGAGGACTGGTCGGAAACTCAGTAGAATCCCTTGAGCGACCCCGCACCTCCGACGGACACCGCACCGCGCCGTCCGTCCTTCTGGCTGCTTGCTGCGCTGACGGTCACTGGCGTGGTGGCCATTCATGTCTACACGCCGGTGCTTCCCGCCGTTGCCGCCGACCTGCGGGCCACCGATGCCCAGGTACAGCTGTCTATCATGGTCTTCATGCTCAGCTTTGCGCTGAGCCAGCTCATCCTGGGTCCGCTGTCCGACCGCTTTGGCCGCCGGCCGCTGGTGATCGCGGGGCTGATCCTCTATGTCGGCGCCAATGTGCTTTGCGCGTTGGCCCCGACGATCGAATGGCTGATCGCCGCTCGGGCGGTGCAGGCGTTGGGCGCGAGCACCGGCGGCGTGCTGGGGCGTGCCATCGTGCGCGACGTTTGGGATCGCGGCGAGATGGCGAGCTTGATGGGCAAGCTGCAGATCGCTCAGGTGCTGGGTGCAGCGTCAGCCCCGATCATTGGGAGCTTCATCGCCGCCTGGTTCGACTGGACCGCAGGATTCTGGTTCCTCTCCCTTTTTGCCGGCGTGCAACTGGTGCTCGCCTTCCGCCTGCTGCCGGAAACCAATCGCTATCGCGGCACGCGGACCGGCTTCTTCAGCATGATGAAGGATTTTGGCACGCTGCTGCGCTCGCCTGGCTATCTGGGCAACTGCCTGTCGACCGGCTTCCTGAACGCGATGTATTTCACGTTCTTCTCGGCCGCGCCCTTCCTGCTGATCGACCGGCTGGGCCTGTCGCCGGACCGCTTCGGCTTTATCATGATGGTCGCCATCGGCGGCTCGCTGACCGGCGCCTGGATCAGTTCGCGCTACGCCGCGCGGCCCAGGGCCAGACTGATGATGCCGCTGGGCGTTCTGGTCGCACTGTCCGGCGCCATGATCATCCTGTACGTCGGACTGTTCGGGGAAACCACCGTTTCATCTGTGGTGGCGCCGCTCGCGCTGCTCGGCCTGGGCAACGGACTGCTCAGCCCTCTCGCTGCGGCGGGTGCTGTCAGCGTGCAGCCGCGCATTGCCGGAACCGCCTCGGCCGGTTTTGGCTTTGTGCTGTTGATGCTCGGTGCTGCGGGCGCACTCGCTGCCACGCAGATGAGCCATGACACCCCGGTCGATATGGCGCTTGGCATGGTTGGGTTCTGCCTGCTTGCCCTGCTGTCGCTGGTACTGCTGCGCCTTGAACCCCGGACGGAAACGTCGTCTTGATCGAGCCGGCGCAGCGGCGGAAGATTCTTCTCTTCGTCGTCCTCTCCTTCTTCTGCCTCGGCCTGCCGCGGGTGCTGACCAACACCGCGGCCTTTACGCTGTTCCTGCAGACCTTCGATTCGCGCTGGCTGCCGCTCACCTATATCGGCGCCGCCGTCGCGTCGCCCGCCCTCGGCTGGGTGTTCATCCAGTTGCAGCGGCGATTGTCGTTCTGGGCGTTGCTGCAGGTGGCACTGCTTACCGACCTCTGCATCATCCTCGCCCTGCGTGCCGGCCTCGCGCAGTTTGACGGCGAGGTCGGGCGCGCGCTGGTGATGGCGACGGCCATCTGGGTCGAGGTTGAATGGATGCTGGCCGGGCTCGTTTTCTGGGGCCTGTCCGAGCGCATGTTCACGATCCGCGAGGCGAAGAGCCTGTTCGGCCGCATCGGCGCGGGAGAGCCTGCGGCGGTCATCGCCGGCGGCTTCGCCATACCGCTGTTCGTGGCGCTGATCGGCACCGCAGACCTGCTGACCGTGTCAGCCATCAGCATGGCGGCAAGCCTGCTGCTTCTGCTGCTGGTGCGACGCCGCTATGGCGCGGACCTGCATGAGGAGGAAGAGGAAGACGAGGACACGCCCGTTTCTTTCGGCCGCTACCGTCGATATGTCTATCTCGCCTTCGCTGTCGCGGTGATGGCCGAGACGGCGCATTTCTTTGTCGACAACGCCTTTTATGACCGCGCCGAGACCGCGTTCCCCGACGAGGGTGCACTCGCGTCCTTCATCGGTTTCTTCTTCGCCCTGTCGGGCGCCGTGACGCTGGTGGCCAACGTGGCCGTGACCGGTCCGGTGATGCGGCGTTTTGGCCTTCGTACTGGCCTGCTTCTATTGCCTGCACTGCTCACGCTGGCGAGTGCGGCCGTGGTCGGCGCCGCAGCGGCCGGCCTGCTCGGGGGCATCTTCGTGCTGGTCTGCATTGCCAAGCTGATCGACGAGGCGGTGCGCAGCGGCGTCTACAACGCCGCCTTCCTGGTCGTCTACCAGCCTTTGCCGCCCATGTTGCGCACGCGGGCGCAGGCGATCAACGAAAGCTATTTCGAACAGGGCGCCGCAGGCCTTGGCGGCCTGCTGCTGCTGGGTCTGACCACCTATTTTGCCTTCGGTGCAGTCGGTATCCTGGCCGTGCTGATCGGCATCCTGGCGGTGTGGATCGTGTTGTCCCTCCTGCTGACGCGCGATTATCGCGGCGTGCTGACTCTGGCCCTGTCGCGCGGGCGCGTGCCGGTCGATGATTCGGTGCTCGCCGCCCCGGAAAGCCTGCATGCGATGCGTCGCGCGCTGGCGAGCAGCCGGCCGATCGAAGTGGTGACCGCGCTCGGTTTTCTGGAGCGCCATGATCCGGGTACAGTGCAGGCCGAACTCGCTGACCTTCTCGGCCATGCCGAACCCGATGTGCGGCTGGAGGCACTACGCTTCGCCGAGCGCCACCCCGAACCCGACTCGACCCGCGCCATCGCCGCGCTGCTGGAGCGGGAATGGGAACCGCGCGTGCGCGGCATGGCGCAGCAGGCCCGCGCCGCCAGTGGCGGTCCCGAGGTTCTCGCTGCCCTCGAGAGCGTGCTTGACGGTCCGGTCGAGGCGGAGCGCCTGGGTGCCTTGATCGGCCTCATTCGCCACCGTGGCCGCGCCGGCATCGCCATTGCCGGCCCTTATCTTCAGAGCATGGTGAGCGCCGCCAACCCGGCCGAGCGGCAGCTGGCGGCGCGCGCCATCGCCGAGATCGCCTCGCCGTCGTTGCAGCAACCGCTGCTCGACCTGCTCGACACGCCGGACGACGCCGTGCACCGCGCCGCGCTGCAGGCGGCATCCCACACCAGCGCCCCGGGATTGCGGCCAACGCTGTTCGCTGCGCTGTCGCGCGGCGCCACGGCAGCGCCCGCCGCCATCGCCCTGGCGGCCCAGGGCGAGACCCTGCTGCCCGAG
>CANJEJ010000162.1 GCA_947473325.1 Alphaproteobacteria bacterium
GAAACGGCCGTTGCGGGCGCGCACGATCCAGCAGTGGCTGGCGCGCAGCGTACTGGCGACGGCGCGCGCCGCCGCACCCAGCATCGCAGGGGGCTCGATCTCGGTGCGGATCGAATCCACCACCTGACCCAGCAGTCGTTCGCGGTTGCGGGCGGTTTCGAGGGCGGCGGTGAGTTCGCGCTCCTCGGTGACGTCGCGGCAGACCCCGCGGGTGCCCGTCCAGTTGCCCTGCGCATCGAACACCGGAACGCAGGACACAAGCAGGCACGCAGGCCGCGCATGGGCATCTTCGACCCAGACCTCGACGTCTTCCCGCGCGGTGTGGCTGCGGAAGGGCGATTCGAGAGTCGCCGAATTCATCGCGTTCAGCAGCATGCTGTCTGGCGCGCGGCCATAAAGTTCGCGCGCGGTGTAGCCGAGAGCGCCGCGCCGCGACACGAAGGCAAAGGTGCCGTCGGGCCGCGTTTCCCAGGCAAAGTCTGATGAGCAGCCGACCAGGTCCTTGAACAGCTGGCGTGACGAGACGAGCGCCGTGATGAAGTTGCGCTCCAGCGTCGATTCGCGCGTCAGCACGAGGCCATAGCGCAGCCGGTTCCGGCTGGTGAGGATCGGCAGCACGGTGATGTCGAGGGCGGTCTCCATGTCCTCGCCCGACAGTTCGGCGCGGCCGAGCTGGGGCTGCAAGGTCTCGACCAGGCGCAGCGTGAGTTCGCGGACCTGGGGGACGAGGCCTTTCTGGATGGCCCGGACCAGGCCTTCCGCGGGCGCATTGGCTGCGAGCACGGCCCCGGTCTTGTCCACCAGCAGCGCCGGTGCCGGGAATCCGGCGATGATCTGTCGCGGCGACAGCTCAAGCAGGTCCGGAATTTGGGTCGTGCTCATGGGAAAATGGCGTGCAAACGCTGCGCCCGCAGGCGGAGGCCCCTAAAATGAAACGGCCGGCGGCAAACTCTCGCGCCTCCGGCATCCCCCAAAGGCCACTATGCCCCTTTCCGCGCCCTTCGCCCATATCCGGACCTGGATTTTTGATCTCGACAACACGCTCTACCCCAAGCGATCGGACCTGTTCCCTCAGGTCGAGCGGCGCATCGGGGAGTATGTCGCCCGCCACCTGAATCTGGCGCCGGACGCGGCCTGGCGCGTGCAAAAGGCCCTGTTTCGCGAGCATGGAACCACCATGCGGGGCCTGATGGTGGAACACGGGGTCGATCCGCACGACTTTCTCGCCTATGCCCATGACATCGACTATGGCCGCCTTGAGCCCAATCCGGGGCTCGACGGCCTGCTGGCGGCCCTGCCGGGCGACAAGCTGGTCTACACCAATGGTTCCACCGACCATGCCCGCAAGGTGCTGGCCCAGCTGGGGGTCACCCGGCATTTCGGCGGCATCTTCGACATCGTGGATGGCGATTTCCGCCCCAAGCCTGACCCGGTCCCCTTCGCGGCCATGGTCGACCGGCATGGCATCGACCCCCGGAGCGCCATCTTCGTCGAAGACCTCGCCCGCAACCTCGAACCCGCGGCGGCGCTGGGCATGACGACGGTCTGGCTGCGTCATGACGGGCCGGACTGGCAGCGCGCCCAGCCGGGCGACGAATTCGTCCACCACATCATCGACGACCTGGACCTGTGGCTCGCCGGCCTGACCAAAGCCCCGCCGCCATCGCCCCCTGCCTCCGATTGACTCGGGGGCTTCCGCCGCTATCTTCGGCGCGTCCGACACCCCTGCCTATCGCGAAGGACCCATGACCGACGCTGCCCTGGAAAAAGCCATTGAAGACGCCTGGAGTGGTCGCGATTCGGTCAACGGATCGACCAAGGGCCCCGTCCGCGATGCCGTGAACACGGCGCTGGACGCACTCGATTCCGGCAAGATGCGTGTCGCCGAGAAGACCGGCGGCCAGTGGGTCGTCCATCAGTGGCTGAAGAAGGCCGTGCTGCTGTCCTTCCGCCTCAACGACATGGCGCCGATCGCCGGCTCGCCCGGTTCGGACACGACCTGGTGGGACAAGGTCCCGCAGAAGTGGGATGGCTGGGGCGCGAACCGCTTTGCCGAGGCCGGCTTCCGGGCCGTGCCCGGCAGCTTCGTACGCCGCTCGGCCTATATCGCGCCCGGCGTGGTGCTGATGCCGAGCTTCGTCAATGTCGGCGCCCATGTCGGCAAGAACACGATGGTCGACACCTGGGCCACCGTCGGCTCCTGCGCCCAGATCGGCGCCAACTGCCACATCTCGGGCGGCGCCGGCATCGGCGGCGTGCTCGAGCCGCTGCAGGCCAACCCGGTCATCATCGAGGACAACTGTTTCATCGGCGCGCGGTCGGAAGTGGCCGAAGGCGTTGTGGTGGAGGAAGGCGCGGTGCTGTCGATGGGCGTCTACCTCGGCGCCTCGACCAAGATCGTCGACCGCGCCACCGGTGATGTGCATTACGGCCGCGTGCCGGCCTATTCGGTGGTCGTGCCCGGCGCCCTGCCCGGCAAGCCGCTGGCCAATGGCCAGCCGGGCCCGTCGCTCTATTGCGCAGTGATCGTGAAGAAGGTCGATGCGGGGACCCGCGCCAAGACCGCGATCAACGAGCTGCTGCGCGACTGAGCATGGCTGCCGTCCCCGCCATCGATGCGCTGGAACTGGCGCGGGACCTGATCCGCTGCGACAGCGTGACGCCAAAGGACGGCGGCACACTGGACCGGCTGCAGGCGGCCTTGGAAGGCCTCGGCTTCCGCTGCACGCGCCTGCCCTTCAGCGAAGTGGGCACGCCCGACATCGACAATCTCTACGCCCGCCTCGGCACCGCCGCGCCGCATTTCTGCTTCGCCGGCCACACCGACGTGGTGCCGGTGGGCAACCGCGAGGGCTGGAGCGTCGACCCCTTCGGCGCGGTGATCGCGAACGGCCAGCTCTATGGCCGCGGCGCGTCGGACATGAAGGGCGCCATCGCCTGCTTCACCAGCGCCGTCGCGCGCATCCTGAAGGCGCGCGGCACCCTTCCCGGCTCCGTCAGCCTGCTGATCACCGGCGACGAGGAAGGCCCGTCGATCAACGGCACGCGCAAGATGCTGGAATGGCTGGCGGCGCAGGGCGAAAAGATCGATGCCTGTCTGGTGGGCGAGCCGACCAATCCCACGAAGCTCGGTGAAATGATCAAGATCGGCCGGCGCGGTTCGGTTACCGGCCGGCTGCGGGTGATCGGCGCGCAGGGCCATGTCGCCTACCCGCACCTTGCCGACAACCCGATCCCGCGCCTGCTGCGCATGCTGAACGGGCTGACCGGCCGCAAGCTCGACGACGGCACGCCTCATTTCCAGCCGTCGAACCTCGAAGTGACCACGATCGATGCCGGGAACCCTGCGTCGAACGTCATCCCGGCCGAGGTGCGCGCCACCTTCAACATCCGCTTCAACGACCTGCACAGCACCAAGTCGCTGATCGGCTGGGCCGAGACGGTCTGCGCCGCTGTCGGCGGCACCTATGAACTCAAGTTCGAGATCACGGGCGAGGCCTTCCTGACGCCGCCCGGCCCGCTCAGCGCGCTGATCGCCAGCGCGGTGAAGGAGCGGCTGGGAGTCGAGCCCGAGCTCAGCACCACCGGCGGCACGTCGGATGCACGCTTCATCAAGGATTACGCGCCCGTCGCCGAATTCGGCGGCGTCGGCCAGACCATGCACAAGGTCGACGAACACATGGCGGTGGCCGACATCGCCGCCCTGACCGACATCTACGAAACAATCCTCGACCGCTATTTCCGCGGCTGACCTGGTGCTGGCCGAGACGCTGCGATCGCTGCACGCCGCCTGGCGGCTTGCCTGTTTCGACGCGAAGGGGCTGGTGGCGTTCAACATCAGCGCCAGCGGCTTCTGGCGGTCCTTCTTCGCGGCGGTCGTCGCGCTACCGATCTACGCCTTCGCGCTGGTTCCACAGCTTGAGCGCGCGGCCGACGGCGCTCTGTTCCTGACGGTCGAGGCGATCCACTACATCGTCGCCTGGATCGCCTTTCCGCTCGCCTTGATTCCGGTGCTGCGCTTCCTGCGCCTGATGCCGCGCTACATCCCCTTCGTCATCGCGGTCAACTGGACGTCGGTGCTGCAGCTGGTGCTGTTCCTGCCGCTCAACCTGCTGGCCCTGGCGGGCAGCCTGCAGGGCGATGGCGCCGCCTTCCTGTTCACGCTGGCGCTGTCCTTAAGCTGCATCTTCCGCTATTTCGTCGCGCGCGTGGCACTGGAAACCACGCTGGGCACGGCGCTGGTCCTGGTCGCGTTCGATGTCGTGCTGGGGCTGTTGCTGACCGGCCTGTTCGATCAGCTCTATCGGCTGCTGGTCTAGCCGTCGCTCGCGGCGTCGCCTGTGTCGCTGCGCGGTTCATAGCCGACGCGCACGAGATACAGCCCCGCCGCCGGCGCCGTGGGGCCGCAACGGCTGCGGTCGCGGGCGATGAGCGCTTCGGCTACCGCGGTCTCCGGCCACTTGCCTTCGCCGATCAACTTCAGCGTTCCCACCATGCTGCGCACCTGATGATGCAGGAAGGAGCGCGCGCTGACGGTGCAGCGGATTTCATCGCCGGCTCGCACCACCTTGAACGCATCCAGTGTCTTCACCGGCGACAGCGCCTGGCACTGCGCATCGCGGAAGGTGGTGAAGTCGTGCCGGCCGACGAAGGATTGCGCCGCCCGGTTCATCGCCGATGCGCTCAGCCGCGGCGCCACGGCCCAGACGCGGTCGCGGTCCACCGTCGGCGGCGCCGGACGGTTGAGGATGCGATAGAGGTAGTGGCGCGAGGTGGCCGAGAAGCGCGCATGGAAATCTGCGTCCGCGACGGACACGTCCGTCACCGCGATGGGCGCGGGCTTCAGGTGGAAGTTCACCGCATTCACCACCGTGCGCACCGGGTGATCCTTTGCCAGGTCGACATGGCAGACCTGGCCCAGCGCATGGACGCCGGAATCGGTGCGGCCCGCACCGTTGATGGTGACGCGTTCGCCGCAGAAGGCGAAGACGGCATCTTCCAGCGCCGCCTGTACCGAAGGCCCGTTGGTCTGGCGCTGCCAGCCGACCAGGGCGGTGCCGTCATACTCCACGGTGAAGCGATAGCGCGGCATCAGCCGAGCACGCTGCCGCGCGGCACCAGGTTGCCGCGCAGCGATTCGTCCGCCGGCATGGGCCGCTTGCCCTCGCGCTGGATCAGCGTGGCGCGCAACGCCCAGGTGCCGCAGCCGATGAGCAGCACGTCGTCCAGCGTCTGCCCCGGCGGGCCGCTGCGGTCGGTGACGATCTCGACCGCCAGGATCTTGATCCGCTCCTTCCCGAACTGCGTCCAGGCGCCGGGAAACGGCGACAGGGCACGGATGTGGCGGTCGAGTTCGAGCGCGGGGCGCGACCAGTCGATATGCGTTTCCGCCTTGTCGATCTTGGCGGCGTAGGTGACGCCCTCGGCGGGTTGCGGCACCGCCGTCATCGCGCCGCGGGCACAGCCTTCCACCGCCGGCACGATCATCGCGGCGCCCAGCGCGGCCAGCGTGTCGTGCAGGTCGCCCGCCGTGGTCTTCGGGCCGATCGGGATGCTGTCGCGCGACAGCACCCCACCGGTGTCGAGGCCTTCGTCCATCTGCATGATGCAGATGCCGGTCTCGCGGTCGCCCGCCATGATGGCGCGCTGTATCGGCGCCGCACCGCGCCAGCGCGGCAGCAGCGAGCCATGGATGTTGAGGCACCCGAAGCGCGGCGCCTCGAGCACCGCCTTGGGCAGGATCAGGCCATAGGCGGCGACCACGGCGATATCGGCGTTGTAGCTCGCAAAGCGCGCCTGCGCCTCGGCGTTGCGCAGCGACTTCGGCGTCTCGACCGTCAGACCGCGCGCCGCGGCCAGCGCATGCACCGGCGACAGGCGTTCCTTCTGCCCGCGCCCGGCGGGGCGCGGCGGCTGGCTGTAGACGGCGGCGATGTCATGGCCCGCCGCGATCAGGGCGGTCAGGGCGGGAACGGCGAAATCCGGCGTCCCCATGAAGATCAGCCGCAAGGGCGGCCTATTCCGCGGCGGTGTTGAGCCGCTTCGCTTTGCCCATGCGGCGCAGGATCATGCTGCGCTTGAGCGTCGACAAGTGATCCACGAAAAGCACGCCCTCGAGATGGTCCATCTCGTGCTGGATGCAGACGGCGAGCAGGCCTTCGGCCTTCAGCACCTGTGCCTTGCCGTCGCGGTCGAGATACTTCACCTCGATACTGGCCGGGCGGTCGACCTCGGCATACTGGTCGGGGAAGGACAGGCAGCCCTCTTCATAGGACTGCTCGGTGTCGCTGCTCCACACGATCTCGGGATTGATCAGGACGAGCGGCGACGGCGGGTCCGGCTCCTTTGACACGTCCATGGTGATGATGCGCTTCGGGATGCCGACCTGGATCGCGGCAAGGCCGATGCCGGGCGCGGCATACATCGTCTCCAGCATGTCGTCGACCAGCGCGCGCGTCGCGTCATTTACCATCTCGACAGGCTTCGACACCTGTTTCAGGAGCGGGTGGGGCGCGGTGACGATGGGCCGCAGGGCCATGGCAATGCTCAGGAATTCGCGAATCGATCGGTTGCGGCCTTTAGGTAAGGGCCCCGCCGGGAAGCGTCAAGCCGCAGGCGTGCTGTGCTATGGTCCTGCCGCATGGATACCGCACTTTCGCAGGAAATCTGGCTCGCCACCCTGGCCCTGGCCGGGGTTTTCCTCGTCCTGTTCCTGTGGGCACTGGGGCGCGGCAGCCGCGCCCGGGCGGACCTGACTCAGGTCCGGGAGCTGCTGGCCCAGGCCCAGACCGGGAGCCAGGGCCTGAATGAAGCCTTGAACGCGGCGCTTCGCGAACGCGACAACGCCAATACCCGCGCAGCGCTCGCCGATCAGGACGTTACGCGCCTGCGCACCGAACAAGCCGCCCTGCAGCAGACCTATGCCGACACCAACCGTGCCCGCGAGGCGGCGGAGAAGGACGCGCTAGCCGCGCGGGAACGCGAAGAGGCGATCCGTATCCGCATGGCTGACTGGGAGAAAGCACAGGCACAGAGCGTCGAGGCCGCCAAGGCTGCAACCCTGGATATCTCCAGCCATCTCCTGACGCAGTACAAGCAGGAAGCTGCCGCGACCAAGGAAACCAGCGACAAGACGGTGAAGGAAACCACCGACGCGCTGCGCCAGCATTTCGAGAATGTGGCGAAGAGCGTGTCGGTGCTCGGCAACCAGGTCGCCGAGACGCGGGGCCAGGCCGACACCATCATGCGAGCGCTGTCCACCCCCGGCGGCGCCGGCCAGTTCGGCGAGGTCGGGCTGGAGAACACGCTGAAGACCTTCGGCCTGGTGCCCGGCCGCGACTTCGCCATGCAGCAGTCGATGCGCGATGACGAGGCCGGCCGCATGCTGCGCCCGGACGCGCTGGTCTTCCTGCCCGGTGAAACCGTGCTGGTGATCGATTCGAAATCGTCCAAGTTCCTGCTCGACGCCGCGCGCGCCGAGGGCGAGGAACAGGAAATCGCCGCGCTGAAGAATTTCGCCCAGACCATGCGCACGCAGCTGCGCTCGCTCGCCGGCAAGGACTACCAGGCCGCCGTCAAGGCGGCGCACAAGCGCGCCGGACGGTCGGGCAACACCCAGCGCATCGTCAGCGTCATGTGCCTGCCGACCGAAGCGGCACTCGAGAAGCTTGCCGGTGTCGACCCGACCTTCGAGGATGCCGCGCAGCAGTTCGACATCCTGGTCTGCGGCCCGATGGGCCTGCGCGCGCTGATCGGCCTGTCGCGCTGGCAGGTCGACCTTGGCCTGCGCGCCGAGAACCAGGAAGTGATCGAGAAGTCGATGCAGCAGTTGCTCGAAAGCACCGTCACCGTCCTGAGCAAGATCCAGGGCGTCGGGCGCGGGCTGGCGAAGGCGTCGAACGACTACAGCTCCCTCGTCAGTTCCCTGAACAGCCGCTTCCTGCCGCGGGCGCGCCGCCTGATGGAACTGGGCGTGCGACCCGGGGGCAACGCGCCGCTCTCTGGCAACCTGGCCAACTTCCGTGTCGTGTCCATGGACGATGGCAGCGAGATCGATGCCGAGCGCGCCGACGATGCGACGGAGACGCCACGCCTGCCCGGCCCCGAAAGCTGAGTCGCGGGGCCGTCTGGAACGGGGGTATCCTTGGCACGTTAGCGATACGGGCCGGACTGTTCGTATCTCCGGTCCCTGCACGGAAGCCCGCGTTGGTGTTTCGTCCCTGCCGCAGCCTTGAGGCGTCCCTTGGATATCCCGGAGCATGTTTCGAAGTTCCGCCAGCACGGCTATGCGGTCGTACGCGGGGTCTTTGATGCATCGGAGGTGGCCGCACTGGC
>CANJEJ010000163.1 GCA_947473325.1 Alphaproteobacteria bacterium
CATGCTTGCCGAGCATCTGGCGCAGCAGCGCGTCTTCGAAGCCGCCGACGGAGAAGCCCACCTTCTTGCCCTTGAGGTCGGCGATCGACTTGATGGGCCCATCGCGCAGCACGACCAGGGAATTGAGTGGCGTGCCGACCAGCGTGCCGATGCGGCGCAGCGGCAGGCCCTCGGCCACCTGCAAGTGAAGTTGCGGCTGATAGGAGATGGCGATGTCGGCGCGGCCGGCGGCGACCAGCTTCGGCGGGTCGTTCGGATCGGCGGGCGCGATGAATTCGACGTCGAGATTCTGGTCGCGGAAATAGCCGCGTTCCAGCGCCACGTAAAGCGGCGCGTGGTCCGGGTTGATGAACCAGTCGAGCATGACGGTGAGCTTGTCGGCGGCGCTGGCGGGGGATCCGAGGCCGAGCGCGACGGCGGCGGCGAGCGCGGCGAGCTTAAGGGAACGGAACATCGGTCTACTCCTTGGGAACGGGCAGAGAATCGTCCTGCCAGGGGATGAGGGCGCGCGAGGCGGCATCGACCGCGTAGAACAGTGCAAGCGCGATAAGGGCCAGGATGAAGAGCGCGGCGAACATCAGGTCGACCTGCATGCGCGCATTGGCCTGCAGCATCAGGTAGCCAAGGCCCGCGCCGGAGCCGACCCATTCGCCGACCACGGCGCCGATCGGCGCCACCGCCGCAGCCACGCGCAGGCCGGACGCAAGCGCGGGCAGCGCAGCGGGAATACGGATGTGGCGCATGGTTGCGAGCCGCGCCGACGTGCTGGTGCCGGCCATGGTCTGGGCCAGGTCGAGCCAGCTGCCCTCGGTACGGCGCAGGCCGTCGAGGAAGCTCGCCGTGACCGGGAAGAAGATGATCAGCGTCGCCATTGCCACTTTTGAGGCCATGCCATAGCCAAGCCACAGCACCAGCAGCGGGGCGATGGCGAAGACAGGCACCGCCTGGCTGGCGATCAGCAGTGGTAGCAGCCAGCGCCGCGCGGGGCCAAAGGCGATGACGGCGAGCGCGCCAGCAGCGCCGAGCAGCGTGCCGAAGACGAGCCCGAGCAGGATTTCCGCCAGCGTTACCGCGGCGTTCTGCATCAGCAGATCGAAGCGGTTGATGAATGCGCTGGCTGTCGCAAGCGGGCCAGGCAGGATGAAGGGCGGCGGCGCCGCCACCCACACCACCACCTGCCACAGCACAACAAGGCCGAGGCTGACCAGCAGCAGGCGGAACAGGCCGCCGATCATGGCTGGCTTCCGGTGGCGGCATCGGCCGCGCGCAAGGTCGACAGGATGCGGCGGTGCAGTTGCACGAGATGTGGTTCGGTTGGGTCGCGCGGTGTCAGGCCGGGCGGCGCCATTGCCGGGCCAAGCTCGACCGGGCGCCCGGCCATGACATGGATGGCATCGCCGAGGCGCAGCGCCTCGAGCGGATCATGTGTCACCAGCAGGACGGTCTTGCCGACAAGCAAGCGCGCCGCGAGCTCCTGCAGCCGGCTGCGAGTCAGCGCGTCAAGCGAGGAGAAGGGCTCGTCCATCAGGATGACGGGGCGGTCCTCGGCCAGCGTGCGGGCGAGTGCCACGCGCTGGCGCTGCCCGCCGGACAGCGCCTTGGGGCGCGCGTCCATGCGGTCGGCGAGGCCGACGGCGGCGAGAAGGTCGCGGGCGCGCACCCGGTCCGGCGTCTCGCCGCGCAGCCGGCTGCCGAGCAGCACGTTGTCGAGTGCGCTGGCCCAGGGCAGCAGCAGGTCGCGCTGGTCCATATAGGCGACGCGGCCGGTAAGCGGTGCGCCATCGCTGCCGCGCACCACGCCGGAGGCGGCGCCGGTCAGCCCGGCGATCAGACGCAGCAGGCTCGACTTGCCCACGCCGCTCGGGCCGAGCAGACAGGCGACATGACCGGGCACGACCTCGAAGCTGAGGTTGTCGAACAGGCGCATGCCGTCATAGGCGAGCAGCGCGCGATGAACGACGATGCCGACAGGAGCCGGGGAAGGGGAGTGCTGTGCCGAAGCGGCGGCGACCATAATCATCCGTCCCTTCGCCGGTATTAGCCGGATCAGGTTCGAGGGGTCGTTCCGAAACGGAACCTCTCAGCCCACACTGGGCTCCCCCCGATGATTGCGGCGACTATAGGACCGTCTGTCACATTTCCGCAATTTCTATTCGGATGACGTCCGCGACGGTTGCGCCCCTTTGCGGGCGCGGCCTTTCTGGACTAAGGAATCGGCATGATCCGTCGCTTCATTCCCTTGGCCGTGCTGCTGCTCGGCCTGCTCGCCGCGCTGCCGCCGCAGCCTTCGGCCGCCCAGACGCGCCCACCGGCCGCGGCTGCCGCGGCAACCTTTACCGAGCTCGCCATCGAGTCGGGCGGCAAGACACACAAGTTCCGGGTCGAGGTGGCGGCCAATGACGCCGACCGCCAGCGCGGATTGATGTACCGGCGCGAGATGGCAGCAGATGCCGGCATGATCTTCGACTTCGGCTACGAGCAGCCGGTGTCGATGTGGATGGCCAACACTTATATCCCGCTCGACATGCTGTTCATCGGCGCCGACGGCAAGGTGGCGCATGTCGCCGCGCGGACAGTGCCGGAATCGCGCGCCACGGTCACGGCGGGCAAGCCCGTGCGCTATGTACTGGAACTCAACGGCGGCACGGCGGAACGGCTCGGCATCACCGCCGGCGCCCAGGTGCGCCACGCGCTGCTCGGCAACCTGCGCTGATGGATCAGGATGCCGCGGCGGGCGGTGCAGCCGCCGAGCCCGTCATTCCGCCCGGCTTCACGCTGCTGAAGCGCCTGGCGCCGTTCACCGGCCATGCCGGCCCCGTCTATGAGCGCATTGACGAACAGGGCCTGCGCACCTTCGGCTTCCGCGCCGGGCCGCAGCACGGCAATCTCGGCGGCATCGTGCATGGCGGCATGATCGCCACCTTTTCCGACACGATCCTTGGCCAGTTCGAAAAGCGCGACTTCGGCCAGATGACGGTGACCGTGCGGCTGCTCATCGACTATGTCGGGCCGGCGCGCATCGGCGACTGGATCGAAGGCCGCTCGCGCGTTGTGCGGCAGACGCGCACGCTGGTGTTCGGCGAGGGCGAGATCTTCTGTGGCAAGCACGCCATCGCGCGCTGCTCGGCGGTCTTCCGCCTGCTCGACCGCCCGCTGGAGCCGCGGTCCAGAAATGACTAGCGGGCGAGTTCGGTCGTCTTGCGCAGGCGCTTGATCAGCAGGCGCACCAGGCCGAGCGTGAACAGGTCCGAGCGCGCGAGCTTGATGTTGAGCGCGTCCTTCGACACCACGGCACAGATCGTGTCGTCGGTGGTGCGCGCGGTGGCCGAGCGCGGCGCGTCGTCCACCAGCGCCATCTCGCCGAAGATGTCGCCCGGCCCGACTGTGTCGATGATCGATTCGTCAGCGCCCTGGCCGACGACGATCTGCACCTGGCCTGACTTGATCAGGTAGGCGTTGTCGGCCGCCGCGCCTTCGCGGAAGATTTCCGTGTTCTTGGCAAAGATGCTGTATTCGAGATCGTCGTCGTCGCGGATGGGCATGGGAACTGCTGACGTGAAAGGGGCGTGGCGCGGCATCCTAGCGCCCTCATTGGCGCAGGGTCTAGCGGCCGTCTCTGCGCCGGACCAGCGACAGGGCTGCTTCGCGCCCGCCCGCCTCCGCCTCGGCGGCCGCGGCACCACGAGTCCGCTTCGAAGGTGGCAGAGTTGCCCTTCCGTCCAGTCTGACAGGGCGGAATCGATGGCTGGGGCGTGTGTTGGAGCGGCGGATGTCATGCGCCCGGGGGGAACCCGTCTTCGCCCCACGAGTTTGTAGGAAGGACCCTTCAAAATCGCCCGGAAAACTGACGTGCCCGACGCCTCCCTTCGCGACTACCGTGCCAAACGCGAATTCACGCGCACGCCGGAACCGAGTGGACGAGGCGCGATCAAGCCCTCGCCCGACCTGCGCTTCGTCATCCAGAAGCACGCGGCGACGCGGCTGCACTATGACTTCCGGCTGGAATGGAACGGCGTCTTCAAGTCCTGGGCCGTGACGCGGGGCCCGAGCCTCGATCCGGCGGACAGGCGCCTGGCGGTCGAGGTCGAGGACCACCCGCTCGATTATGGCGATTTCGAAGGCACGATCCCCAAGGGCCAGTATGGCGGCGGCACGGTGCAGATCTGGGACCGCGGCACCTGGATTCCGGAAAACGACATCGCCCAGGGCCTGAAGACGGGCGAGATCAATTTCACGCTGAAGGGCAAGCGGCTCGGTGGCAGTTGGGTGCTCGTGCGCATGAAGCATGACCGCAACGCCAAGGGCGGAAAGCCGGGCCGCAGCAACTGGCTTCTCATCAAGCATCGCGATCGTGCGGCCAAGGCGGGCGGCGGTGCCAATCCGGATGCCGACGACCGCTCTATCGCCTCGGGCCGCAAGATGAAGGCGATCAGGGAAGGGACTGGGCCGGCTCCGGCCCCCTTCCTGGTCGAAGACAGCCCGCACGCCGGCGCCGATGCCGTGTGGCAGAGCAAGGCGCGCGGCGGCTCGCGCGCCAAGGCGGCAAAAGTGTCGCCGCGGATGCTGGCAAAATCGCTCGATGCTCCGGCAGCACCGGCGCGGAAGCCGCCTGCCGCGAAATCCGGGCGACCGGCATCGCGCAAGCAGGGGGCCGCAGCCAGGGGTCCCTATCCTGTCCAGCGTTGCAAGCCGGTCGACCGGCCGCCGGAAGGCGAGAGGTGGGGACATGAGATCAAGCTCGACGGTTATCGCGTCCAGGTTCGCGTGGCAGCGGGCGAAGGCAGCGTGCACACACGCGGCGACAAGCACTGGACGGCAAAATTCCCGCAGATTGCCAAGGCATGTGCCGCGCTGGGCGACTGCCTGCTCGATGGCGAGATTTGCGCACTTGATTCGCACGGTGCGCCGGACTTTGCCGGGCTGCAGGCGGCCTTGTCGGCGGGCAAGCCGGACCATCTTGTCTTCTTTGCCTTCGACCTCCTGAACCTGGGTGGTGAAGACCTGCGGCCGCTGCCGCTGCGCGAACGCAAGGCGCGGTTGCAAAAGCTGCTCGCCTCCCGGAAGGCAAAGGACGAACGGTTGCGCTTTGTCGATCATTTCGAAACTTCAGGCGACGCGGTGCTCCGCTCAGCCTGCCAGCTCTCGCTTGAAGGCATCGTCTCCAAGCGCCTCGACCTGCCCTATGAAGCGGGACGTACCGGCACCTGGACCAAGGCGAAATGCCGCGGTGGCCAGGAGGTCGTGGTCGGCGGCTGGGCCGAGACGGCGGGCAAGGTCCGCTCGCTGCTGGTCGGGGTCCATCGCGACGGCAAGTTCGTCTATGTCGGGCGTGTCGGCACCGGCTATGGCGGGTCGAAGCTCAAGACCCTGATGCCGCGCCTGCGCGCCGCGAAGGCGAGCGAGAGTCCCTTCGACACCAAGGTTCCGAGGCGTGGCGGCGACAAGGTTCACTGGGTGAAGCCCGTCCTGGTGGCCGAAATCGAATTTGCCGGCTGGACCGGCGACGGCAACGTTCGCCATGCCGCCTTCAAGGGCCTGCGCGAGGACAAGCCCGCCACGGCGGTGAGGGACGAGCGGGTTGCCGGGGCGACGGCGGGCGTAGAGCCGGCCGAGGACACCGCGACCCGCAGCAGCCTGGCACGCGGCGGCCGTATCACCGTGATGGGCGTGCCAATCTCCCATCCCGACAAGGCGCTGTGGCCGACATCGGAGAAGGGGCCCGTCACCAAGGAAGACGTCGCGCGCTATTTCGAGGCGGTCGGCGCGTGGATGATGCCGCATCTGAAGGGCCGGCCCTGCTCCATCGCGCGAACGCCCGAGGGCATCGGCGGCAAGGAACGCTTTTTCCAGCGCCATGCCATGCCCGGATCGTCGAACCTGCTGACGCTTGCGACCGTAAGCGGGGGCAAGAAGCCCTATCTGCAGATCGACCGGATCGAGGGTCTGATTGCGGTGGCCCAGCTCGGCGCGGTGGAACTCCACCCCTGGAACTGCCTGCCGTTCAAGCCAGACGTGCCGGGGCGCTTCGTCTTCGATATCGATCCGGCGCCGGACGTCGATTTCGCCCGCGTGATCGAAGCGGCGCAGGAATTCAGGCAGCGGCTGGAGGCATTGGGACTCGTCGCCTTCTGCAAGACCACCGGCGGCAAGGGTCTGCATGTGGTGACCCCGCTGGCGACGGAGAAGTCGCCCGTGTCCTGGGATGAGGCCAAGGCCTTCACCCGCGCCGTGTGCCAGCAGATGGCGTCCGACAGTCCCGGCAAATACCTGATCACGATGTCCAAGGCGAAGCGCAAGGGCCGCATCTTCCTCGACTACCTGCGCAACGACCGCACCGCCACCGCCGTGGCCCCGCTTTCGCCGCGCGCCCGCGACGGCGCGCCGGTGTCGATGCCGGTCGCCTGGGCCCAGGTCAAGAAGGGGTTGGATCCGCAGCGTTTCACCCTGCGCTCGGTGCCAGGCCTGCTCGGCCGCAGCCCGGCCTGGGCCGACTATGACGATTCCGCGCGGCCGCTGAAGCCGGCCATCCGCAAGCTTGGCGCCAAGGACTGAGGAGACACTCCATGCCCCGTCCGTTCTGGAAAGGCTATCTCAAGCTTTCGCTGGTCACCTGTCCCGTGGCGCTGACGCCCGCGGTGAGCCAGTCCGAACGCATCCGTTTCCACACGCTCAATGCCAGCACCGGCAACCGCGTGCGCAGCCGCTATGCCGATGCCGTCACCGCCAAGGTGGTGGACGAGGACGAGCAGGTGATGGGCTATGAGGTAGCCGACGACAAGCATGTGATTCTGGAGGATGAGGAACTCGACGCCGTCGCTCTCGACACCACCCACACCATCGACATCGAGAAGTTCGTGCCGCGCGATTCGGTCGAGACCATCTGGCTCGAATCCGCCCACTACCTGGCGCCGAATGGCGAGGTGGGTGAGGAAGCCTTCAGCGTCATCCGCGATGCGATGGAATCGATGAAGATGGTCGGACTGTCTCGCGTGGTGCTCTATCGCCGCGAACGCGCCGTGCTGCTGGAGGCGCGCCATCCCGGCATCGTCCTGTGGACGATGCGGCAGAAGGGCGAGATCCGCGATGCCAAGACCTATTTTAGTGGCATCAGGGAGGTCGAGCCGGCGAAGCACGCGCTGAAGCTGGCGAAATCGGTCATTGCGGAACGCACCATCGAATGGGATCCGTCGCTGCTCGACGATCCGGTGCAGAAGAACCTTGCCGACATGATCCGGGCCAAACGGAAAGGCGTAAAGCCGCGCAAGGTCAAGGCCGATGCCGCGCCCGACGACGGCAAAGTCGTCAACATCATGGATGCCCTGAAGCGCAGCATCGAGCGCGAAGGCAAGAGCCGGAAGAAGTGACGTTCAGCTTGCCTTGCGTTTCGGCGCCTTGGTGCTGACAGATGTCTTCGCCGTGCGGGCTGCCGCGGCTTTCTTCCGCGTGGCGGTCTTCTTTGCCGCTGCCTTCTTGCCAGCACTTTCGCGCAACGCGTCAAGCAGGTTGATGACGTTGCCGGCCGTCGGCCTCGCCGGAATCGGGATTTTCTTGCCCTGTTGCTTCGCCTTGATCAGGTCGACAAGCGCGCTTTCGTAACGGTCTTCGAAATCGCCGAACGTCATCTTTCCCTTCTTGGTCTCGATGATGTGCTCGGCGAGTTTCAGCATTTCGCCCTTGGTGCGCGCCTTGGGAATCTCGGCAAAGGCTTCTTCGGCGCTGCGCACCTCATAGTCGTAGTGAAGGGTGGAGGCGATCATCCCCTTACCCTCGGGCCGCAGCAGCAGCACGCGGTCGCGGCGGAACAACACGGTACGGGCCAGGCCCACGACCTTCTCCGCCTGCATGGCGTCCTGAATCAGCTGGAAGACTTCCGCATCCGCCGCGCTGACCGGCGCGAGGTAATAGGGTGAATCTATGTAGACGTTGTCCACATCGTCGGCGGGGACAAAGGACTCGATGGAGATGGTCTTGTTGCTGTGCGGGATGGCCACGTCGATCTCTTCCTGCGTGACGGTCACATAGTCGCCGCTGTCGACCTCGAAGCCCTTTACCTGCTCTTCCTTGGCGACCGGCTTGCCGGTGGCGTCATCGACAAAGTCACGGCGCAGGCGGTTGCCCGTCTTGCGGTTGAGCATGTGCAACGAGATGCGGTCGGACTGCGAGGTGGCAGTGTAGAGCGCCACCGAACAGATCAGCAGGGCAAGCTTGAGAAAGCCCTTCCATTGGGCGCGCGGTGCAGCCATGCCAAATCC
>CANJEJ010000164.1 GCA_947473325.1 Alphaproteobacteria bacterium
ACGATCTGCTCAGCGAGCAACTTGGTCCTCCCTCGTCTGCCGCCTGTGGCGGTCCGCTCATTATTCTATAGGACTTTGTACCGCGCCAGGCGGCCACGCGGAAGCGCGAAGCCTTTGTGCCACTGCCTTTCGGCACGGAACAGCAGGCTTCATTGCGTACCTCCCGGCTTCAGGCTGTTGCGACGCGCGTCTCGCTAAACACCGCGAGCTCGTAGAACGTGCCCAGCCGGTCGCCGCTGGCCACGTCGCACCGCACGAGGATCATGTCGGGTCCCGTGCACCAGATGCGCAGGTTGTGGCCGAACGACGTGTGCCAGAGGAAGCGCGCGCAGGGAAAGCGGCCCGCCGTCGTGCTGATCGTCTCTTCGCCCTCGTACTCGGCTGTGCTCTGCGTCCGTTGGCCATGGCTCAGCGAGCGCCCGTTCCACGTGTTGGACACCGTGTGGACCAGGATCGGCTGGGCGGCGTGATGCGTGCGGTCGAGGAAGCACATCTTCCAGGACTCGTGCATCAGTGGATGGAAGCCGACAGTCATGTGCGCCGGTGCATCGAATTCGGCGCGATCGATATCGCCACCCGGCAGCCAGACCTGTGACTGGAGCTTGTCACCGATGACGCGGCGCAGCACCGTGCCCTGCGCCTCGCCCTTGAAGAAAAGACGCCCCATCGCCTCCACCGGGCGCCAGTCTGCGGCGACGGTCTGGTGCACGTCGCGCAGCAGGTCGCCCTTGGGCGATTGGGTCAGCGTCCGCATGGTGCGGCTGCCATCCGGGTTGCATGTGATGATGAAGCGTTCGTAGTCGTGCCGGCTGCCGTCCGGCAACACGATGTCGAGCCGTCCCTGATAGATGACGAAGGACACGTCAGGCCATGCGGCGGACATCGAGCGGCAGGGCGCCCGGCCGGTTGGCGCCCGGCTTGCGCGAGAACCAGCGCGCGCGGTCCTGCTCGAACAGCAGGGCGATGTGATCGATGACGGCGCGAATGCGCGCGCCCCTGTTCGTCTCCTCATGCGAGACGAGCCAGATGTCGGCATTGCATTTGGGATCGACGGGCAGGCGCACGAAGCGGGCGTCGAGTTCCTCGACATAGAGTGGCAGCAGGCCAATGCCCATGCCGATCTGGACGGCCGACACCACCGAGGCCGACGAGTTCGAGCGGTAGACGATGGCGTTGTGGCGCGCCACGAGATCACTCCACGGCGCCCAGGCCGGGTTGAGGTGCAGGGCGGTGTGATCAACCAGACGGTGCCGGTAGAGGTCGTCGATCGATTCGGGAGACCCGAAAACCCGGAGGTATTGCTCGGTCGCGAACAGATGCAGTTCCATCGTGCCAACCTTGCGCGCGACCAGCTTGGGTTCGGTCGGGCGGGCAAAGCGAATGGCGATGTCCGCCTCGCGCATGCCGAGGTCGACGACGCGGTCCTTCACCAGCGTCTCGATCATGATGTGCGGATGCTCGCGCTGGAATTCGACCAGCTTGGGTGGCAGCCACAGGGTGGCGAGACCTTCCGTCAGCGAGATTCGCACGACGCCGTGCATCTCGGAGTCGGCGCCCGCGAGTTGTCTTTCAATACCAGCGGCCGAGGCTTCCATGTCGGCCGCCTGGCTGAAGATGAGTTTGCCGGCCGGCGACAGGCGCATGCCGCGGCTGTGGCGGTCGAACAGTTTGGCGCCCAGGCGGCGCTCGAACTCCTGGATGCGGCGCCCCACCGTCGACTGGTTGGTGCCGAGCAGACGACCGGCCTCCGAAAAACTCCCGGAGCGGGCAACGGCAAGGAAGAACTGGACGTCACCCCAGTCCCGCAGCTCGCCTGGTCTGCTTTTTTGCATGATCTGCACGCGTTTTTTCCGAGTTCGCAACGACCCGGCGCCTGAGTACGGTTTTTGCATCTTAGCGCATGTTGCCCGTTCAAACGGCATCAATTGAGGAGAGGGGACCTCGTTGCCGCATCGCGCCCGTTCGCCTTGGAAGGCTTATTTTCGTAGTACTTCCACGCACTTAGCCCTGACCATGGGCCTCCTCATGTATGCCTCCTACGCGGCAGGCTTCGATGCGTGGGACAACCCGGCACTTGTTGCCGTCACCGCATTTATCGGCTTGGCGCTACCCAGCTACTCGCGCTGGAGCAACCGGATCGAGCAGAAGGCGAACCATGCTTTTGCGCTGGTCACGGTGGGCCGGCTGGCCCGTTTCGCCCCCCAGTTCCTGTTCAACCTGGCCGCTTTCCTGATCATCCAGTGGGGCGGCGTGTTCGGGCCCGGCGACCTGGGCGGCGTCGGCGGCATCCTCGGGGCCGCGGCCCTGACCACGGCCGCCTCGCAGGGCGCGCAGTACATCGCCATCGCGCTGTTCAACCGAAACATCGGCGACATCAACCGCAATGTGCTGCTGGCGCTGTCGCTCAACATTGTCGTCACCGCGCTTGCCCTGATGGGGCTTGAGGGGGTGCGCGAGGTCTTCATCGTCGGCGGCATCGCGCTCGCCCTGTTCGTGTTCGGCGGCGGGCTGTTGTCGGACCTGCGCGGCCGTTTCTACCCGCGCCGGGGCATCGCCGTCTTCTTCGGCACCTTCAACCCATTCCACAAGACGCATCTCGCGCTGGTGCGCCGCGCGCTGGCGGAACGCGGCGTCGAACGCGTCATCATTCACCCGACCCTGGTGCCGAAGGGCCACCGCCGCGCGCTCGATCGCGGCGAGATTGTCGTCGACCGGATCGAGAACGGCATGCAGGTCTACGAGAAGACCGAACGCGCCGATCCCTATGTCGACTATTTCCCGACCGGCCGCCGCTTCTTCGCGCCCGAGACGCGCGCACACCTGATGCGGCTTGCCATCGAGGAAGCGGGCCTGGCCGACAAGGTCGAGATCGCCTTCTGGCCCGAGATCTATGACCGCCATGGCTTCCACGGCGTGCTGCGCGAAGTGCGCCGCCGCTATCCCGGCCGCCCCGTGCACGGCCTGCATGGCAGCGACACCGGCGGGATGATGGTGCGCGCCATCCTCGACGAATGCGGCTGGATTTACCCAATGGCAATCCTTCGCCGCGACAATGTCTCAGCGACCGCCATTCGCGCCGGGGCCCAGGGCATGACCCCAGCGTCCATCACTGCAGCACTTGCCCAACTCCAGTCGGGCACCACGAACATCACCGTCAATGAAAGGAAGTTCCGAAATGAGCAAGGCGTCCTCCTACCGGCGTAGTCCGCCGCGGAACGACGTGACCGTCAAGGTCGCGGCGTCCATCGAAGAAATGATGCAGGCCTTTGCAATTCGTTCCGCCGTGTTCATGGCCGACCAGAATTGCCCCTATGCCGAGGAGTTCGACGGCAACGATTTCACGGCAACGCACATCGTCGCCTACCAGGGCGAGGAGCCAGCCGCCTGCATGCGCATCCGCTATTTCGGCGACTTCGCGAAGCTCGAGCGCTTCGCCGTGCGCCGCGAATATCGCAGCATGCCGATCATCAACGCGCTCGCCCACTTCTCGATCGATCTGTGCCGTCAGAAGGGCTACACGAAGATGCACGCCCATGCGCAGAAGCGTCTCGTGAACCTGTGGGGCCGCTTTGGCTTCCGGCCGGAGGGCGAGATGTTCCACTTCTCCGACCATGAATACGTGACGATCGTCGCGAATTTCGACCGCCTCGACGATGCGCTCAACATCGATAGCGATCCGCTGATGCTGGTGCGGCCGGAAGGCAAATGGGATCAACCGGGTATTCTGGATTTTTCGCAGCAACGTGCCCCGACCAACCCGCTGGGAGCTGTGTGATGGGAGCCATCGATCTTCGTGAACGCAGCCTGATGCTGGAGACGCCGCTCCTCATCGCCATCGACATCCAGCGCGAATACATCACGCCGGGCCGGCCCTACTGCCTGAACGGTGTGGACGAAAGTCTGGAGAACTGCCGCGAGATTCTCGCCCATGCGCGGGCGCGGCGCTGGCAGATCGCTCATGTACGCCATGTCCAGCCGGGCCCGCTGTTCAACGAGAACCACGCGGCGACCCAGTTCGTGAAGGGATTCGAGCCTCTGCCCCACGAGTACCTGTTCACCAAGAACAACTTCTCGGCCTATTCCAACACCGGCTTTGCCCGGTTCATGGAGCATTCGCGGCCGGAGCAGGTCTACATCATCGGCTACAACTCCCTGATGTGCTGCCTGTCGACCATCATCGAGGGCTATCACCGCGGCCACGAGCTGACCTTCGTCAAGGACGCCTCGCTCGCCCGTGCGACGCCGGCGGCCAACGAGGCCGACGCCCATGTCCACGCCACCCACATCATCTCCTTCTATGCCAACGTGACGTCGGCGGACGAGGTGACGGGCGATGTGACCGCCGGCTATGCCTTCGCCCGCGCGGAGCAGCCGTCGCTGACCAACTGACGCGTTCCTGGACGTGAGCCTTGGGGGCGCCGGAGGGTTCCGGCGCCCCTTTTCTTTGCCCCGGAGGCACCGCGTTGGAACCCGCCGCCGCTTGCCCAAGCGCCCGGGATATGCTCTTTGCCGGGGGTTTCCGTGGTCAGGGACGCTTCGATGAACGGTCAGGCTGGCGCAAAGATGGGGTCAGATACCCTGGGTGCGCTGCTGCAGGCGACGGCCGGCGGCGACCGCCGGGCCTTTGCCCGCCTCTACGACCAGACCGCCCCGCAACTCTTTGGTCTGGCGCTGGGTATATTGAAGCGACGCGACTGGGCGGAGGAGGCCCTGCAGGATGCCTACACCCGGATCTGGCGCTCCGCCCACCGCTATGATGCGGCCAAGGGCACGGGTATCAGCTGGGTGGTGACGATTGCCCGCAACACGGCCCTGTCGACGCTGATGCGGCGGCCGCGCGATGAATTCGCCGGCAACGCGGACGACATGGCGCAGATGCCGAGCGGCGATTCCGACCCCATGCAACGCTCCATGCAGCTCAGCGACGCGCGCCAGATTTCCGGCTGCCTCGACGAACTGGATGGCGACCAGAAGAGTTCGATCCTCCTCGTCTACTATGAGGGGCTGACACAGAAGGAAGTGGCCGATCGCCTCAACAAGCCGATCGGAACCGTGAAAAGCTGGATCCGTCGGGGCCTGATCCGCCTGAAGGGATGTTTGGACCGTGCGAGCGCTTGACGCCGAATCCCGCAGCCAGCTGGCTGCCGAATACGCCCTGGGCACGCTGCGCGGCCCGGCGCGGACGCGTGTCGAGCGCCTGCTCGAGACCGACGCGGCGTTGCGCGCCGAGGTTGAGGGCTGGCACGCCCGCTTTGCCCCGCTCGCCGGTGCGGTGAAGCCGGTCGAGCCGCCCGCCCGCGTGTGGCTTGCTGTCGAACGCCTTATCGCACCACCCCGCCCGGCGCCTGTGCCGGCCGCCCTTCCGGCACGGCGGCCCGGCCTGTGGCAGAACCTGGGCTTCTGGCGCGGCTTCGGGCTGGCAGCCGCAGCCGCTGCCACGGCGCTGGTTGCCGTTATGGTGTGGCCGGCCCCAACACCGCTGCCGTTCCAGCCGACGCATGTCGCCATTCTGGCCGACGACGCCAAGCAGCCGGTGCTGCTCGTCCGCGCCGACGCCGCGCTCGCCGAAGTGTCGATCGAGCCACTGCGCCGCGGCCCCGCGCCCGCCGGCAAGGCGTTTGAACTGTGGCTGCTGCGCGCCAACAACCAGCCGCCGCTGTCGCTCGGCCTCGTACAGGGCACCGGCCCGCAGCTCATCGCGCTCGACCGCTTCGCGGCCGAGAGCGTTCGAAGCGCCACCGGCGCGGCAATCAGCCTCGAACCGCAGGGCGGTTCGCCGAGCGGCGCGCCGACCGGCCCGGTGCTGTTCATCGGCGCCATCGTCACGGCGCAGAACTAGCCCCTCTCTCTTCCCTGCTGACAGCGTCGTGAACCGCGCCCCTCATTTTTGAGGGAGCCGTCACGCATCCCGGCTTGCGATCAGCGGGTATTCCCGACAAGACGCGCGGATCAACCGTGCAACCTGGGAACACCTGCATGACCGGACAAATTTATTCTGCATTTTCGTCTTCGCTGACGCGCCGCGGGCTCGTGCGCGCCGCCGGCACCGCGACGCTGTCGGCCACCGCCGTCGCGCTGCTCGCCGGCTGCGAATCGATGGCGATGATGGAGGGCGGCGGGGCGAAGTCGTCCGATCTCGACATCCTGAACGCGGCGCTGGCCGCCGAGAACCAGGCGATGGCGGCGTATCAGCTGGCGCTCGACTCGCGTCTGCTGGCGCCTGGCTTTCACAGCGTCGCGCAAAACTTCCAGGCCGACCATGGCGAACACGCCAAGGCGCTGCGCGATACGATCGGCAAGCTGGGCGGCACGCCTGCGCCGACAAAGAGCGCCTACGACTTTCCCGTCAACGCCCTGAAGACGCAGACCGATGTGCTGCGCTTCGCCGCCGACCTTGAGCGCGGTGCGGTCGCCGCCTATCTCGCCGCCGTGCCGAAGTTCCAGAACCGGGACATCGCCAGGGCGGCCGCCAGCATTCTCGGTGCCGAATCGCAGCACCTCGCCGTCTTGCGCGGCGCGCTGGGCGAGAACCCGGTGCCGAGCGCCTTCGTGTCCTGACTTGCTTTGTGTCCTGAGTACTGGGACCCCGGCTCCCTGATCCCACACCTGCCGGCACAACGGGCGATTCCCCTATCGCGTCGCTAGGCCTTACCGCCTGTCTCCGTTGTGTCGTTGGGCAACCCTGCCCGCCCTTGCGCGGTGGGGAAGGATCAGGGGCCGGTTTTTCTTTATCCCCGAAAATCCCGGCTTTCGCACGCCTCTTGTCCACAGGCTGTTCGCGCCGAAGCAAAGCCGAGGACGAGGCCAAAATCAAAGGCTTGGCCCGACGGAGCGGTTCGTGCCGCGCGTCGCGCGCCGGATCAATCCCCGGCTGACCCGCGTCCCTTTTCGCTGCCCTGGCTGACCACCAGGGCGGCGGCGACCAGATCGTCGAGCAGCGCCATGGTGGCGCGTCCCGAGGCGGCGAAGGGATTGAGCACCGGCTTTTCGGAATATTTCAGCAGCATCGAGGGATTGACCCGGGCCATGTTGACCGCGCCCATCGTCCAGCCGCCGAAGCGCCGCTCGCCAATCTCGTCATAGGTCAGGATGCGCACGTCCTTGTGGCGTTCGTCGCGCACCAGCGCGTTGAAGAGTTCGCACACTTCGTCACGGCCGCCTTCGATGACCTGGATGAAGATGTCGTCGAAATAGCAGAGCATGCCGGTGATACCGAGGCGCGGGTTGTTGCGGCGCGACTGGTCGAGGATCGATTCGATGGTCGGCCCGGTGAGCGACCCTGCCGCGCGGCTGGCATAGAGGCATCGAACAAGCATGGCCGCCTCAATCCTTCAGGTTGATGAGAGACAGAAATTCGCGCCGTAGCGCAGAGTCGCGCAGGAACGAGCCGCGCATCACGCTGTTGATCATGCGGGTGTCGGCGTCCTTGACGCCGCGCCAGTGCATGCAGAAATGGTCCGCCTCCATGACGACGGCAAGCCCGTCGGGCGAAACCTTGTCCATCAGCAGCTCGGCCATCTGCGTGATCGCCTCTTCCTGGATCTGCGGCCGGCTCATGATCCATTCGGCGAGGCGCGAATATTTCGACAGGCCGATCAGGTTGGAATGCTCGTTGGGCATGAGGCCGATCCACAACCGGCCGATGATCGGGCAAAAGTGGTGGCTGCAGGCGCTGCGCACAGTGATGGGCCCGACGATCATCAGCTCGTTGAGCCGCGCCGCGTTGGGAAACTCGGTCACCGGCGGCACCGGCGCATAGCGGCCCCGGAAAACCTCGGTCAGGTACATCTTGGCGACGCGGCGCGCCGTGTCCTGGGTGTTGTGGTCGCTTTCGGTGTCGATGACGAGGCTGTGCAGCACGCCCTTCATCTTTTCGGCCACCTCATCAAGCAACGCTTCAAGCTCGCCCGGTTCGATGAAATCGGAAATGTTGTCGTTGGCATGGAAGCGCCGCCGCGCCTTGGCGATGCGGGCGCGGATGCGCGCCGACACAGGTTGTTGCGGATCAACGGGCGGAGAAAGATCAGTCATGGAGGATCACGGAAGGGCGCGCGGTGGGGGCGGCGAAGGAAGGGCGGATCAACGCCCGGCCGGAACAGTGTAGCAGATGCGCACCGGGAAGCCGGGCGAATCCGCAAAGGACGGCGTCCGCCCGGCCTGACCCTATTTTCGCGGTGACGCGGCCATGTCCCCACCCGAGGC
>CANJEJ010000165.1 GCA_947473325.1 Alphaproteobacteria bacterium
GGCAAAGCGTTCACGGATCCGTTGCCAGCCTTCGGCCACCTCGGCCGCCATCACGGGCAGCGGCCGGTCGGCGCCGAATTCGGCTTTCTTCGCTCTGGGACCGGCGTGGTTGCGATGGGCAAAGCCATGGGGCACGACCATGACGTGCGCGGCAAGGGCAGGGGCGAGATCCGCGGCCAGGGCGGCGGGAATCACGGCAAGGCAGAGCGGTGCGCCGCCATCGCCGCTGACCTGCTGCAGTCGGGCCAGCGCCGGTGTTGCGGCGACGGCATCGTCATCGCGCCACCACAGCGGCACGCTGCGGCCGAGGTCCCGCCAGGCGTCGAGTTCGCGGTCGAGATCGGCCCAGGTCGCCGGGCCGCCGGCGGTCACCATGGCACGGCGTCGGCCCAGCCGCGCAGCAGGCGGGCGGACGTCTCGGCGCCGCTGGTGTCGAGGCTCCGGTTGTTGCCGGGCGGTGCGGCCATCGCCTTCGTCACGGCGGCGGCCAGCGAATCGGGTGACAGCGCGGTTTCGTCGACGACATGTAGAACGCCGCGGCGCTCGAACTCGCGCGCACGCAACGTCTGCTCGGTTTCCAGTCCACCGGCATAAGGCACCACCACCGTGCGTGCGCCGGCCTCCAGCGCCTCCATCACCGTGTTGTAGCCGCCCTGGCTCAGCGACAGCGTGCAATTGGTCAGCAGCGCGGTGAAGTCGGCGCGGCCGCGTTCGACGATGCAGCCGTCCGGCGCGATCGCCTGCAGCCGGGCGAAGTCGTCGGCCGGCACGTTGACGCCGACCAGGATGCGCCAGGGACGATCGTTCAGCGCGGTCAACGCGCGTGCCTGCATGGCGACCCGCAGGAAGGCGATGCCGACGGCGCCGCCGCCGGCTGAGACAATGACCTCGTCCTTGCCCTGTCCGGTGTTGATCGCGGAGCGCCCGCTGCGGTCGACGACATAGCCGGTGTAGATCAGCTTGCCGGCAATCTCGCGCGCGAGCGGAAAGGTGCGGTCGAACGGGATGAAGCCGGGATCGCCATGCACGAGAACATGGTCGAAATGCTGGTTCACCAGCGCCAGCATCTCGCGGTTGCGCTCCTCCTTGGCCTGCGCCACCAGCACGTCGCGCACCGATGACACAATGACGGGGCGTTGCGCCCGTTTCGCCGCGTCCTCGATCACCGGCATCACCTCAAAGCGCATCTGGCGGCGGCCGAAGGGAAACAGTTCGAACAGCAGCACGTGCGGGTTGAAGGATCTGTAGACCTCGAGCAGCGCATCGCGGCGGCGCGCCCGCCAGCCATCGTCGATCGGCGTGTCGTTGGCATCGACCAGCGTCTTGAAGCTGACATCGGTGGCCCGCGTCGCCGCCAGTTGCACGAAACGCGCCGTGCCCAGGTCGACGCCCGGTACCTCCATGCCGCCCGACACGACCGTGACGTCGAAGTCCGCGGCAACCAGCGTGCGCGTCAGCGTGGCCGCGCGCTTCAGGTGTCCGATGCCCAGCAGGTGCTGGACATAGAACAACAGGCGGCGCGGGCTCATGGCAGCGGCTCCAGCGGTACGTTCAGCACGCGCACCGAAGGATGGCCCGTGGCATCAAGGTCGAACAGATGTGCCACGGCGCGGCGCAGCCTGACCGGCGGCTTGCCCAGCATGGTCCAGTTCCAGGCCAGCGCTGTCACGGCGCGAATGACGCCATTGTGGGCGACGGCGACGGTGGGTTCGCCGCGCGCGGCGATCTCGGCAAGCCAGGGCTTGAGGCGGTTCTGCACATCGCGCGGACTTTCGCCGTCCGGCGGCTGGAAGTCGAGTCCGCGATCCTCGTTGGCCTGCATCGCCGGTCCCAGCGTGGCGCGCAGCTCTTCCGTGGTGCGGCCTTCCCAGGCGCCCCAGTCCATTTCGATCAGCCGTGGCTCGATCACGGGCGGGTGTCCCGCAAGCAGCAACGCCGTCTCGACCGCGCGGGCGAGGGGGCTGGCGAGCACGCGCGCCCCGGCCAGCTCGGCGGGCAAGCGCCAGCGCGTCACCGCCGCGCGCCCCTCGGCGTCGAGCGGAATGTCGGTGCGCCCCTGATTGCGCTTGTCGCGGTTCCAGGAGGTGGGGCCGTGCCGAATCAGGGCGAGCAAGGTCATGCCGCGTGCCGCGCGACAGCCGCCTGCAGGATCGCATCGATCGTGGCGGCGGCCCGCGGCAGGTCGCGTTCCATTCCCAGCGCGCGCGCACCTGCGGCCAATCGTGCGCGCAAGGCGGGATCGTCGAGCAGGCGGGCGATCAGCGCGGCCAGGGCTGTGGCATCGCCTTCCGGCGCCAGCAGACCGGAGCGATTCTCTGCCACCACATCGGGCACGCCGCGCACACGGCCGGCCACCACCGGCAAGCCGCAGGCCTGCGCCTCCAGGAAGGCCATGCCATACGCCTCGTGGATCGCCGGCCAGACATAGATGTCGCACGCGGCATAGAACGCTGCCGTCTCGTCCGGCGCGACAGCCCCGGCATAGCGCAGCCGTTCGGCAAAAGGCGCCAGCACGGCTTCGACCGTGGTGCGTTCCGGTCCGTCGCCGACCACCAGCAGTTGCCAGTCCGGGCGCGGCAACTGGGCCAGCGTTTGTGCGAGCAGCCGGTAGGAATCGAGCTTCGCGCCATTGCGCATCATCGCCATGACCAGCAGCCAGGGTCGCGCCGGATCCAACCCGTGCGCCACGGCCTGGCGCGCGCGATGGCTCCCACGCTGTGCGCCGGCCGCCAGGAAGGGGGTCGCATCGAGGAAGGGCGGTACCTGTACGACACGCTCGGGCGAGGCCTGCAGCGGCAGCACGCAGGCCATGTCGAGTTGCGTCGGTGCGAGGATCGCATCGGCGGCGCTGATGGCGGTCGCGGCAGCTTCATGACCAACGGCCCAGGGGCCCTTGGCGCGTTTCGGCGCATGCGATGCCTCGGCGATGACATAGGGAATGTCGAGCGCGCGGCTCACCACCGGTCCCAGCCAGTCCGGCGCCTTGTAGTAGCAGTGATAGGTGAACCACAGCGCCGGTCGTTCGCGGGCGGGCCGCGCATGCAGTTGCTGCAGCACGCGCGCCGCCTCGGCTTCGCCCTGCGCCGCCAGCGCGACTTGCCCGGCGGGCTCCTTCGTGTGGCTGCGGAATTCGGAAACGATCTCCACCCTGTGTCCGGCGCGTTCCAGCGCGGCGATATACAGCCGCGCGATCTGCCGGTCGCCCGACGGCACGGCGTGATGCGGCGGCTTCAAGGGCGCGTAGAAGGCGATGCGCACGGCTATTTGGCGGCGCGCGATGTATCGAGGCCGAAGCGCTTCGCCAGCTGGTCGATCCCGGTGTCCATGCCGAAAGCCTGCCGAACGCGCGCCTGTCCGGCAAGGCCAAGGCGTGCACGTTCCGCCGGCTGGCGGATCAGGCCCTCCAGCGCGCCGGCCAGCGCCGCCGGTTCATCAGGCGGCACCAGCCTGCCGGTGTCGCCGTCGGCGATCAGTTCGGGAATCGCCGACACGCGCGTCGACAGGCAGGCCAGGGCGCAGGCCTGCGCCTCCATCAGCACGTTGGGCAGCCCGTCGCGGTCGCCGTCGTCGGCGATGCGACTCGCCAGCACGAAAAGATCGGCCGCGCGATATTGCGCGATGACGTCGTCCTGCGGCTTCGCGCCCAGCCAGGTGATGCGTCCGGCAAGGCCGAGGCGCACCGCGTCTTCCTTCAGTGTCTTGCGCAGTGCGCCGCCGCCGACATGGACGAAGCGCCAGTGCAGGTCCGGCGGCAATTTCGCCAGTGCTGCGAGCAGGTCGCCATAGCCCTTCTTTGCCACCGCGCGGCCGACCGACAGCAGGATCACCGGGTCGGCGGGATTGCTGCCGTCGCGCGGCGGCCGCACCGGCACCACGGCGGGAAAGCGGCGCAGGTCGAGTCCGTGATAGCAAAGTCCAACGGTATCGTTGCCGGGGGCCAGCGTGGCGAGATGGGCGCAATTGGCGGCGGTGCAGGTGACGAGCCAGCCGCAGTCCGCCAGCTTCTCGCGCTTCTCCCAGTCGGGAATCGTCCAGATGTCCTTGGCATGCGCCGAACCGCTCCACGACAGCCCGCGCAAATGCGCGGCATAGCGGGTGACCGACGCCGGCGTGTGCAGGAAATGGGCGTGCAGGCGGGTAATCGAGTCGGACAGCTCATGCGCCAGCACCAGCGCCTGGCCGAAGCGGCGGATGCGATTGGGCGTGCGGTCGCGCCACAGGTCGCGCAACCACATCTTCTTGACGGCGGCGTATCGCGGCGTGTGCCGCACCGCGCGCCAGGCGCGCCACACACGCCGCGGTTCCTGGTAGAGATATTCCGGCAGGTAAAGAACGCGCGCCTTGATCTCGCGATGTACGGGATGCACGTCGCGGTCGGTGGGAAAGCGCAGCGAGACGATCAGGATGTCGAGCCCGCGGCTCTCTAGCGCGTGGATTTCCTGCGCGATGAAGGTTTCCGACAGCCGGGGATAACCCTTGAGGACGAAGGCGACCGGGCCGGTCAAGACATCCTCAGGCCTGCTGGCGCACGGTGTCCGTCTGGCTGGTGCTGCGCCGCCGCTGCAGGCAGGGCTGGATCAGGCGGTTGACGTTCTCCAGGCCCTGCAGCAGGCCGGGCACGACCACCTCGGACGGATGACGCTGGCGCGGCATCTGGCGCAGCGCTGCGGCCATCACCTGCGGATCGAGCTTGCCGTCGTTCTCCAGCATGCGGACAAGGCCGACCTGCTCGGCGCGCGAGGCGCGGATGTATTGTTCGAGCCGCGGCTCGGTGCGCGGCACGATGATTGCGCGCTTGTCGAGCGACAGGATCTCGCAAAAGGTGTTGTAGCCGCCCATCGCGACAATGCCGGCGGCGCGCGACTCCAGGCTTTCCATGTTCGGGTCGAAGGTGATGATCTCCACCCGCTTCAGACGCTTGGCGCGCTCAGAGAACTGCGCCTGGCGTTCCGGCTGCATGAAGGGGCCGAGCACGAAGAGCGCCGGATAGGGCAGCAGCGGGTCGGTTTCATAGGCGCGCAGCACCCATTCGACCATCTCCTCGCCGTCGCCGCCGCCGCCGGGCGTAACCAGCAGGAAGGGGTCGTTGGTGATGACCGGGGGGCGTGTCGCCGGGGCCGTTTCGGAAACCGAACGGTGCAGGTAGCCGGTGTAGGTGACCTTGTCGCGCACCAGCTTCGGCAGCGCGATCTGGTCGAGCGGGTCGCAGATCTGCGGCAGCCCATAGACCCAGATGTCGTCATACAGCCGGCGCAGCGCCGGCATCACGCCCTTGCGCTGCCATTCCGGCGCGAGAAGGGTGGGCGAATCCATCACGTCGCGCAGGCCCAGCACCAGGCGGCAGCCGCGCGCCTTGAGCATCTCCAGCGTCTCCGTCACCTCGCCGCGCAGGCCAAGCGGCTCCTTGTCGACGATGAAGACGTCGGGATCGAAGATGTCGGCGGTGTGCTTGATGATCGAGGCGCGCATCGACAGCGTCTGCTCGAAGTCGATACCGAGGTTCAGGGTCGAGTACTCGCCGTTGCGCAGCTTGATCACGCCGGGCACGCGCACGAAGTCGACGCGGGCGCGGAAGTCGAAGCTGCCAATGATGGGCGAGCCGGAGAGGATCAGGACCGACAGGTCCTTGTTCTGCTCGACCAGCCAATGCGCAATGGTGCGGCAGCGGCGCAGATGGCCAAGACCCATCGTGTCGTGGCTGTACATCAGCACGCGCGGGCCGTTCGCGGCGGACTGGCGGCCGCCTTCGCCGATCATTTCCCCTAGCATGGGGCCGGACTATGGCACAGGGCCACGATACGCAGAAGGCGTGTTTTTTCTTGCAGGACGGTCATTTAGCGCGACACTCTGCGAATTATTCTTAGTGTGGTCCACGGATTTGCAGGGCCCGGGCCGATCCTTCCAGCCGGGCAGGTCCCACCCACAAATCCGTGAGCAGCTTATACCGCGGCGTGACCGCCGTCACTTGTCCCGGGCGTTCGACTTTCGTTCGCTAACAGGCGGTGTAGGTCAGCCAGCCGATGATCTGGCCATCGGTCTGTGCCACCTGGCGAACGCAAGCACCGCGCGGCTGCGGCCTGTCGTTCGGCACGAAGACCGGCTTTCCCTCGTCGGGCAGGTCGGCGGCGTCCGATCCCAGCGGCTGGATGCGCTGGACCGCCCCCGACACGCTGTCGGCGACACAGTCGAAACGGCGGCCATCGGCCGTACGCAACCGCACCCCCACCATGCCCTGGTTCATCGGCGTGCCCTTGGTGACGACGGTGTCCCATTCCAGCGCGCGGGCCCGGCAACCGGCGATGGCGGGGCGGAAATTGCCCAGGTACTGGCTCCAGTCCTCGCTCACCACGGCTTGAGACTGCGCCCGGGCGGGCAGGACGGGAAGCAGCAGGGCGGCCGCCAGCAACAGGGCGGACAGGGTCTTGGGAAGGCAGCTCATCACGGTCACCACATATGGCCAGCCGCGCCGGGCAGGCCTAGGTCCACAGGCGTCCGTTATACGCAAAAGCGGTTCGGCGAGTCCTGCGGCGTGTCGGCCCACGGGGCGAGCCGCCCGAGGATGCGGGGCCAAATGGCGCAGGACAGGTCTGCGATGTTCACTTCGGGGGACGAAGCGCTATGATCCCCCCCGTCCGGGCGCGCGGACACGGTCGGGTGGCACGCAGTTCGTCGTCACCGGCCGGGGCAGCACCAGTTCCGCGCGACTCTCCAGGCCAGTACGGTCGGCTGATCGTGCCGGGGCGGAACGCTCCGGCGGCACCATGGTTATTTCACCGCCCGATCGCGGCGGCAGGCACAGGTTCAAGGGGGAAGCGATGAGTTTGAATGATGAGGTCGAGCTCCTGCGCAACATTCCCCTGTTTGCGAATCTGGAGCCGTCGAAGATCAAGCTGCTCGCCTTCACCAGCGAACGGCTGACCTTCCGCGCCGGGCAGAACCTCTGCGTGCAGGGTGACATGGGCGACGCCGCTTTCATCATCATGGAAGGCAGCGCCGACGTCATCGTCCACATCGACAACAAGGACACCGCCGTCGCCAAGGTGGGCAAGCACGACATCGTCGGCGAAATCGCCATCCTGTGCGACGTTCCGCGTACCGCCACCGTGCGCGCCTCGAGCGAGGTGACGGCGCTGCGCATCTCGAAGGATCTGTTCTTCCGCCTGATCCGCGAATTCCCCTCGATGGCGGTCGTCATCATGCGCGAGCTCGCCCAGCGCCTCGAGCGCACCACCTCGCAACTCTCCCGCGCGCTCGGCCGCGCGGGCTGAAGGTCCGGCGCTTCTACAGCTTGAAGTCGATGACCACGGGGACGTGGTCGGAGGCGTCTTCCCAGCCGCGCGCCTCGCGCACGGTTTCATGCCCGGCGAGTGCGGGCTTCAGCGCCGGCGTGACCCAGACATGGTCGAGACGGCGGCCCTTGTCCGCCGCGTTCCAGTCAGCAGCGCGATAGCTCCACCACGAATAGAGCTTCTGGTCGGCGGGCACGAAATGCCGCGCCGCATCGACCCAGTCATGCGCCTTCATCGCCTGGGTCATCAGGTCGACCTCGACCGGCGTGTGGCTGACGACCTTCAGAAGTTGTTTGTGCGACCACACGTCATGTTCGAGCGGCGCGATGTTGAGGTCGCCGACCAGGATGCGCTTGCCCTTGGGCTTCAGCCCGCCGCCCCAGTTGATCACGGCGTTGAGGAAGGCGAGCTTGTCGGCGAATTTCGGATTGGCCACCGGGTCGGCGATGTCGCCGCCGGCCGGCACATAGAAATTGTGCAGCTCGATATTGCCGGGCAGCAGCGAGGTGACATGGCGCGCGGCCTCCGCATCGGTCCAGCGCCGCGAGCTGATCTCGGTCAGCGGCAGCTTCGAAAGCGTGGCAACGCCGTGATAGCCCTTCTGGCCGTGGATCGCGTGATGTGTGTAGCCGAGGGAATCGAAAGCCTCGCGCGGGAACAGCTCGTTCACCACCTTGGTTTCCTGCAGGCACAGCACATCGGGCTGCCACTGCTTCAGGAAGCGTTCGACCAGGTGAATCCGGCGCCGCACCGAATTGATATTCCAGGTCGCAATGCGGAGCCTCGCCACGGTCAGAACACCGAGAAGGTCGTGCCGGCGATGCCGAGCGGCAGGCGGCCCGCTTCGAGCAGGCGGAACTTGAGCGCGAAGGGATGCGTCTCTTCTTCCCC
>CANJEJ010000166.1 GCA_947473325.1 Alphaproteobacteria bacterium
AGCCATCTCGGGCACATCGCGCGATGTGAAGAAGGACATGTAGTCCGGCGCGACACCGCGCATTGAAAACCCCACCCGCGGCGACGCGGGTGGGGTTTCCTGTTTCTCTACCCCTGACTAGACCGCCGTGCCCACCAGCGCGCCGATGCCGGCCGTCAGCGCCATGGCCAGCGCACCCCAGAAGCTGACCCGAATGACCGCGCGGGCGACGGCCGCGCCTCCTGTTTGCGCCCCCACCGCGCCCAGCACAGCGAGGAAGACCAGCGAAGCGGCCGACACCACTGGCACCAGCAGCGCCGCGGGCGACACAACAACCATCGCCAGGGGCAGCGCCGCACCGAGTGAGAAGGTGGCGGCAGACGTCAGCGCCGCCTGAAGCGGGCGCGCCGTCGTCATGTCCGAAATGCCGAGTTCATCCCGGGCATGGGCGCCGAGCGCGTCGCGGGCCATCAACTGCTCGGCAACCGTGCGGGCCAGCACGGGGTCGAGGCCACGGCGCACATAGATCTGCGCCAGCTCCGCGCGCTCCAGCGCAGGCTGGCTGGCCAGCTCCGCGCGCTCGCGGCCAAGGTCGGCGCGTTCCGTATCGGCCTGCGAACTGACCGAAACATATTCACCGGCTGCCATCGACATCGCCCCGGCAACCAGGCCGGCGATGCCCGCGACCAGCACCTCCGAGCCCGCGGGGGATGCCGCAGCAACACCGACGATGAGGCTGGCCGTTGAGACGATACCGTCATTGGCCCCCAGCACAGCGGCACGCAGCCAGCCGATGCGTGCGACACGATGACGTTCGGAATGCCGCGTAACGGTACGCATCACTGCCCCCTTCGGAATGCCGGAACAAGGAAGACAGGCATCGGCATCATCCTTTTCTTGTGTGCTCCCCGGTCCCAGCGCAAACGACGCAGGCCGCAGAAACGGTATCATCCGCCTGGTTCGCGCGACAGGCATCGGCGCGATCGCGACCCGTTTGCCCATTTGTGTACTGGCTCGGCGGCAATAAAGCCGGTCCTTGCGGACCGGCTTTCTTTCCGTCCCCCGTCCGGACTGGTAGGGCCAGCCCGGACGACGCCGAAATGGATGCGCCTTACTGGATCGGACGCGTCGTCGTGACGGTGGTGCCGCCAGGACCCGGCGTCACGGTCGTCACCGTGCCGGGCTGGCCCGGCGTCGTCTGCATGATGGTGGTGGTCGAGCTGGTGCCAGGCGCGGTGGAAGCGGCCGGAACGACAACGGTCTGCGTGGTCGTCGGCGCGGGTGCGACGGCCATCGGACGGCCCGTCGGCGCCGGATTGGCGGCCACCGGCGTACCGGGGATCACCTGGCCGCGGATCTCGCCGTTCGGATAGGTCGGCGTGTGCAGGTTCACATAGAGGCGGCCGGCCATCAGCTCGGCTTCCTGGGCTTCTGTCAGCAGGGCGGTGCCCTGCAGCGGACTGAAGCTGACATTGATCGGGATCATCACGCCGGCATTGGTGCCGCTCGCGGCCGGGCCGTGGAAATGTGCGCTCTGCAGCGGCGCGGTCAGGCCGTCATAGGCAATCGACCAGGTGAGCTGGTTGCTGATGCGATCATAGGTGACCGAACCATTGCCCCAGCCCGCGCTGGCAGTGGGCGGGACTTCCTGGGCGGCGGTCAGGCGGATGCCGGTCTGGCTCACACGCGGCGGCTCGGGGGGCATGTCGACGCAGGCGGCGGCGGTCAGCAGCGCGAAGCCCGCAGCGGCGTAGGAAAGGGCTTTCATGGAAAGGTCTCCGGTTGTTGGGTGGCGCGCCTTTCGCGCCTGAGCAGGAAACGCCGCCGCGCGGGCGCGGTTCCTGAGTAGAGCAGCGGCAGTTGGCCAAAAGGCCGCGCTGGCCTATGATTCTCGTCTATTCGTTGGGGAGACGACGCATGGTCGATGTCATCGATGCCGGCGTGGCGCTGCAGGAGCGCCAGATGCTGATGGTACCGGGATACACCGAGACGACCTCGGGCGACGGCAGCTTCTATGTCACGCGTTATCTCGGCGCGCTGCCCGACAACGTCGATCCGGCCAAGCCCGCGAGCAAGACGCACCGGCTGGCGGCACAGGCCTATCTCGTCGAGCAGCCGGCCCATTCGGTCGTGCCGGCGCACTACCATGACACCAACCAGTACCAGGTGTTCCTCGACGGCGCGGCGGTGTTCGGCAAGCAGCACATCGGCCCCATTTCGGTGCACTACGCCAGCGGCCACACGCCCTATGGCCCGATCGTCTGCGGCCAGGAAGGCGTCATCTACCTGACGCTGCGCAATTGCTGGGATTCGGGCGGCAAGTCGATGCCGCAGAGCCGCGCCACGCTGCAGCCGGTCAAGCGCCGCTTCCACATGGTGGAGGACATCGACATTCCCGACCCGGGCACCGCCAGGGGCGCGACGCAGGACGCATTGCTGGCCTGCGAAGCAGATGGCCTTGGCGTGTCGCGCTTCACCCTCGGCCCCAACGCCGCCAGCGACCTTGCCCTGGCCCATGCCGGCGCCGGGCGCTATGCCATGGTGATGGCCGGCTCGCTGACGGCCAAGGGCGAGACGCTTGGCAAGGCCTCCGGCCTCTACATCGCCGAGGACCGGGCCGATGCGGTGGCCGGAGCCGAGGGCGCGGTGGTGATCGTCATGCAGTTTCCGCCCGAGGCGGTGCCGCCGAAAGGATGATCTTTCGCGCCAGTTGATCCCGGTCAAGTGACGCACACAGCAACCGCTCTATCAGCACGCCGGTGCCAGCCTGGTTCCGGAGCTTCACATGACGGTCGCCCTCGCCTGCATCCAGCAGGGCCATCAAAGCCCGAGGGGCACGCTCGCCAGCGTGCAGGATGAAGCGCCGCGCCAACGCGATGGCCGCGCGCCGGTCATTGCCCTGATCGAGCAGGCGCCCGTGCTGCCCGTCGCTGCGAACACGCTGACGGAACCCATGACCGACCGTTTTGTCCGGCTGCGGAGCGCCACCGTCACCCGGGTTTGATTTTTGTCAAAGCGGCCCGGGGGCGGCCGCTGCGAGGCTCACCGGGCCAGCCATTCGGGAGCCCTTAAATGACCGTCGCCCTCGCCTGCATCCAGATGGATCACCACAGCTTTGCCAGCGTGCTGACCTGCCTTCAGGCTGAGTTGCGCGAGGTGGCGCATATGCACCGCAAGCCGAACTTCCGCCTGATCGAGCAGATCCTCACCTATATCGGCGAGTTCCTCGACACCTACCACCACCCGAAGGAAGACGAGTATCTCTTCCGCCTGCTGCGCCAGCGCGAGCCGGGCATGGTCGACACGCTCAATGACCTGCGCGGCGACCACCATCGCGGCAAGGGGATGCTGAAGGACCTGTGGCTGCACCTCGCCGACTGGAAGCGCGGCGGGCCGAATGCGGCGGCCGCTTTCATGGGGAGCTACGAGGCGTATCACGCCTTCGAGCGCGAGCATGTTCGGACCGAGGAAAGGGTCGTGCTGCCACGCGCCACCGCCGCATTGACCCCGGCCGACTGGCTGGAAGTCAACGCCGCCTTCCTGAAGGATCGCGACCCGTTGTTCGACAGCCAGGCCACCGAGCATTTCGCGCTGCTGCGCGCCGAAATCGATCGCCTCTCTCCGCCGCCGTATGGCCGCGGTGAAGCCGCCTGAGGGACTCGCTCCTCTCTCCCCGGCAGGAGCCCTCAGGCGGTCATTCTCCTTTCTGCGCGCTCAGCCGTGGCGCAGCAGGTACATCAGACTTGAGGTGTCGAAGCGGCCACCGCCGCGCTTCTGCACCTCGGCATAGAAGCCATCGACGATCCTTGTGACGGGCAACTTCGCGCCAACCTTCTCCGCCTCGGCCATGCAGTAGCCAAGGTCCTTGCGCATCCAGTCGACGGCGAAGCCGAAGTCGAACTTGTCCTCGACCATCGTCTTCCAGCGATTCTCCATCTGCCAGCTTTGTGCGGCGCCCTTCGAGATGGCGGCGATGACCTTCTCGACGTCGAGCCCCGCCTTCACGCCGAAATTGACCGCTTCCGACAGGCCCTGAACGAGGCCGGCGATGCAGATCTGGTTCATCATCTTGGCGAGCTGCCCGGCACCAACCGGCCCGATCAGCACGCAGGCCTTGGCATAGGAATCGATCACCGGCTTGGCACGGTCGAATACCGCTGGATCGCCACCGACCATCACCGTGAGCTGGCCATTCTCCGCGCCGGCCTGGCCGCCGGAAACGGGCGCGTCGAGGAACTGCACGCCGCGACCGGCGCAGGCTTCCGACAATTCGCGGGCGAGCCCCGCCGATGTCGTGGTGTGGTCGACGAGCAGCGTGCCGGGTTTCATCGCCGCCAGCACACCGTCATCGCCGAAGACGACACCGCGCACGTCTTCATCATTGCCGACACAGAGGAAGACAATGTCGGCGCCTTCAGCCGCTTCGCGCGGCGCGGTGCCGGCACGGCCGCCATGCTGCTGCACCCAGGCGGCGGCCTTGGCGCCGGTGCGGTTGAACACCGCGACCTCATGGCCGCCCCTGGCCTTGAGATGCCCGGCCATGGGGAAGCCCATGACGCCCAGACCGACAAACGCAACCTTCATGACCGCCCCTCTTGCTCCCGGAACCTGCGGTGGTTCTTAGAGCAAGTCGGACGGCTTTTGAACCGGCAGCTCAGCCCTTCCGGGCGAGGTCGGGGACAGGCTTCGCTTCGCCGTTGACCACCTTCAGGATCGTGCCGAGGGGCGCGGTGGTGGCTTCCGACAGGCGACCCGCGATGTCGAGCACGCGTTCGGCTTCGCCGGCATAGTCCGTCGAGGCCTGCTGGGCCCAGTCCTGCTGCACCTGCAGGAGGTCGGTCATGCTGCGGCAGGCGAGCGCCGATTGCAGCGTGCTGGCGTCGGCCTCGAGGCGATGGGTGACAAAGCGCCAAACCTCGCCCTGCGCCTCCCGCATCTGCCGGGCGCAAGTCTGCGCATAGTCTGACATCGCGTGGGTCATCAGCAGCGACATGGCTGGAAAGCTGCCGAAGACATTGCCGTCGCGCGAGTTGTCTTTCACCGTCATGCTGGTCTCCCTTCCCGGAAAGGAAGCCTGCCCGGCTGGCCGTGCAGCGCCGCCCGCTTCCGAAATGTGGCGCCGGCTGTCCCGTGATTCGCCTGCGCTGTAACGCCGCACAGTCTACCATCCCGCCCTGGTCAGGCACCGGCCAGAATCGATGGTCCGTCAGGACGCCTGCCCTGTTTGCGGCGAGTCCCCGCGCAGCCCTGCGTCAGCTACTGGCGCCCGCCTGCCACACGAGCGGGAAATACTCGCCGTTGGGGGCGCTGCCGACGGTGATGTCCTTGTAGTCGACGCCGAGGAACTTCATCGCATAGGCGTGCGGCCACCAGCGGATGTCGTCGCCCGCCCAGCGGGTGGAGAACCCGATGCGCGTGTGCGAACCGTCCTTCGCCGGCGGCGCGCCGTGGATCGTGTTCGGATGGATGAGAAGCGTGTCGCCCGGTTCCATCGGGTACCAGATCTTCTCCCACTCGCCGCGCGCGATCGCCGCGTCCCAGTCGGGCGGCGCGTTGAAGCCGTCGGACACCTGCGCCTGCTGGTCGGTGTAGACGGCGGGGCGGAACAGCTTGCCGGTGCGATGGCTGCCCTTGAGGCACATGAGCGGCGCGCTGTCTTCGTTGACCGGCGTCAGTGCGACCCAGACGCTCGGGTTCTGCTCGCCGGTGAAGGGAAAGGCCGTGACGTCGTGGTGCCAGGGCGTGCCGGCAAGATACTCGCGATCATAGCCGGCCGACTTGGTGAAGCGGCCGAAGCCCGCCTCCTGGATGAAGGTGTTGTCGTACCAGAAGCGCAGGGTGGACGAGCCGATGATGCCGCCGATCACCGCGCCGATGCCGGGCTGCTTCGCAAATTGCAGGAGTTCGTCAACCTCGCGCCACATCCAGCGGATCGTGGTGCGGCCCGGCCCGTGGCCGAAATAGGTCGAGCGCACATCGCCCGGGTCGCGCTTGCGGAACTCGGCGATGGCGGTGGTAACACGCGCCACCCATTCCTTTGAGACGAGGCCCGGCACCTTGACGACGCCGTCGGCATCATAGGTCGCCTTGAGAGACGCGATGTCGTAACCCGCAGCTTTTTCGGCACCCACGATGGACCTCCCTGTCCGGACGCCCGAGCATCAGCCGCGGCTTGCGGGCGAGTCAACACGACTCGCCCGTGCCCGATCTCAGGCCGGATTGGCGGCGGTGAGCAGCGGCGTGAGGCCGGGATCGCCCTTCTGCATCGCGCGCTGATAGGCAGGACGCGCGCCGACGCGCTGCAGCCAGGCGAGGATGTTGGCGTAGGGCGCGATGTCATAGGGGCCGAAGAGCCGCATCGTCGTCAGCGTGAAGACGGTCATGATCTCGGCGGCGGTGAAGTCGGCGCCGGCGAGCCAGGGCACTTGGCCAAGCCTGGCGTCCATCATCTGCAGCGCGAGCTTCAGCCGCGTTTCCGAGGCGACAATGATCGGGTTGTCGGCCGGCGGATAGAGACGCCGCATCATCATGATGCGCCCCACCACCGGCTGCAGGCTGCCGTTGGCGAAGTGGAACCAGTAGAGATAGTCGGCGTAATGCGGCTGCCCCGGCGCGACGGCGAGGCGGCCCTGTCCATGCATGTGAATAATATAGTCGACGATGGCGGCGGATTCGGCGATCTGCACCGGGCCGTCGGTGATGACCGGGGCGGCGCCGAGCGGGTGCAGCTTCTTGTATTCGGGCGGCGCGAGGCGCGTGACCGGGTCGCGATCGTAGATCTTCAGCACATAATCAAGGCCGAGTTCCTCGCACAGCCAGACGATGCGCTCGGACTGGGACAGGCCGAGATGGTGGACGGTGAGCATGGGATGGGGTCCTTTCGGCCGCGATCATGGCCCGGCGCAGGCCGGAAAAACGACAGGAATCCGCGCCCGATTCCCCCGGATTCGCCCGACTTGCCGCCGAAAGCCGCCCGTTTCGCCCCGAATCGGCCACCGCGAATGCAACCCGTGATTGAGAGTCCGGCCCGCTGCACCCGCGTAGCCTAGACCCGCTCCAGCACCAGCGCGATGCCCTGCCCCACGCCGATGCACATGGTGCAGAGCGCATAGCGGCCCTGACGGCGGTGCAGCTCGTTGACGGCGGCGAGCATCATGCGGCCGCCGCTCGCGCCGAGCGGATGGCCGAGCGCGATGGCGCCGCCGTTCGGGTTCACATGATCGGCGTCGTCGGGCAGGCCGAGTTCGCGCAGCACGGCGAGCCCCTGTGCCGCGAAGGCCTCGTTCAGCTCGACCACGTCCATGTCGCGGATCGAGAGGCCGAGGCGGGCGAGCAGCTTGCGCGTCGCCGGCACCGGGCCGATGCCCATGACGCGCGGCGCCACGCCCGCCACCGCGGCGCCGACGATGCGCGCGCGCGGGGTGAGGCCGTTCGCCTTCGCCGCCGCCTCGTTCGCGATCAGCATCGCCACCGCGCCGTCGTTGACGCCCGAGGAATTGCCGGCGGTCACGCTGCCGCCCGCACGGAACGCGGGCGCAAGCTTCGCGAGCTGCTCGGCCGTGGTGTCGGGCCGCGGATGTTCGTCCTCTGCCACCACCCGGGTGCTGCCCTTCGGGCCCGGCAGGGTGACGGGCGTGATCTCGGCCGCCAGCACGCCGGACGCCATGGCGCGGCCGGCGCGCTGCTGGCTCCTCAAAGCGAAGGCATCCTGGTCGGCGCGGCTGACCTGGTGTTCGGCGGCGACATTCTCGGCCGTCTCGCCCATCGCATCGACGCCGTATTTCGCCTTCATCGCCGGGTTGACGAAGCGCCAGCCGATGGTGGTGTCCTCCACCCGGGCGTCGCGCGAGAAGGCGGCCGTCGCCTTGGGCATGACGAAGGGCGCGCGCGACATGCTCTCGACGCCGCCGGCGATGGCGAAGTGCGTTTCGCCCGCGGCGATAGCGCGGGCGACCGAGGCTGCCGCCTCCAGCCCCGAACCGCACAGGCGGTTCACCGTGGCGCCCGCCACGCTGTCCGGCAGGCCGGCGAGCAGCAGCGCCATGCGCGCGACGTTGCGATTGTCTTCCCCCGCCT
>CANJEJ010000167.1 GCA_947473325.1 Alphaproteobacteria bacterium
GACGACGAAACGGCACTTGTCGTCCGATCCGGCGATGCCGACGACGCGCGCGCCCATGTTGCGCGCGATCTGGCCGACCGTCGAGCCGACCGCGCCCGACGCGGCGGACACGGCCAGGGTCTGGCCCGGTTTCGGCTCCAGCATGTCGACCGTGCCGGCGTAGGCGGTGAGCCCGGGCATGCCAAGCACGCCCAGGAAAAGCGAGGGCGAAACCCCGGGGGCTGTATCGATCCGCCGCGCGACAGGGGCCAGCGCGACCGCCATGCCGCTGCCCGCCGGCTCCGATCCGTTTGCCAGCGCGTGGCTCTGCCAGCCGGTGCGCGACGAGACGAGGTCGCCTTCGCGCAAACCGGGGTGACGAGACTTCACGATGCGGCCCACGGTGTCGCCGGGCATCATGTCGCCCACGCCGACCGCGCCGGACATGTGACGGCCCTTGATCGCCGACCCCATGTAGGGATCAAGCGACAGGAACAGCGTTTCCAGCACCACCTGGCCATCGCCAGGCTCCGGCACGGCGGCCGTCTCAATGGCGAAATCGGAGGCGGAAGGATTCCCCGCCGGCCGATTCTTCAGCACAACGCGGCGATGGACGGGGGTGGTCATGCAAATCTCTCCAGAAAAAGAAAAGGCGGGCGGCCTCGGAAAGCCGCCCGCCTGAAAGACCGGACGTGCCTTATTTGAAAGACATCGCCGCGTAGGTGATCGTGTTGTTGATGTTGCGGAAGCCCTGAACATTCGCGCCATGGGCGTGAATGTTGTTGTAGGCCACAAGGAAGACATTGATCGCTTCCTCATGCTGCAACGCGATCAGGTCGTGGAGAATCTTGCGCCGCTTCTCGACATCGAACTCGGTGCTGGCGGCATCCACCAGCGCCTGCTGCTTGGGATCGCACAGGTAGGGCTTCGACTTCAGGCAGGTCTGGTTGAGGATCGACGTCGAGGCATCCATCACCGGCGCCGCATTCCACGAGTTCTGCCAGAGCGCGCTGTCCCACGCCACGTTGTTGAACTTCTGCAGCCAGTCGGCGAAGGGAATGATTCGCCCTTCCGCTGCCACCCCGACCTTCTGCATGTCGGCGAAGGACTGCTGGAAGATTTCGCTGTCGGCCGGGAACGCGCCCGGCACCACGTCGACCACGAACTTGAGGCCCGAGGCATAGCCCGCCGCGGCGAGCAGCGCCCGCGCCTTCGCAGGATCGTGGGCATAGGGCTTGACGTTGGGGTTGTAGCCGAAAGCCGACGGCGCCACGCCCTGACCGGTCGCGACGCCGGCGATGCCGCCTAGCAGGCCATCCGCCATGCCCTGTGCGTTGACGGCGTGGTTGAGCGCCTGACGCACCCGCTTGTCCTTGAAGGGGGTGATATCCACGCCATCCTTCGCGTTGTTCTGGGTGATCGCGAAGGTCAGCGTCTGCTGGCCGGGCTGCACGTCGATCACCTTCCCGGCCGCCTTCACCTGGTCGATGACATCGGCGGTCAGCCCCAGCATCACGTCAAGCTGGTTCGAGACGAAGGCCTGGAGGCGGGCCGGACGTTCCGCCAGTGCGAGGACATCGAGATTCTTCACCTTGGCGGGGCTCCAGGCATCGGGCGCCGCCACCAGGGTCGCCTTCGTGTCCGACCAGGCTGCGATCTTGTAGGACCCGGTGCCGACCGGCGTCTGCGCGAACTGGTCGATGCCCATGTCCTTCAGCGCCTGCGGCGCCGCGATCATCATGACCGACATTTCGTTCGGCAGGATCGGGTTGGGCTTGGCGGTGGTGATTTCCAGCGTCGTCGGGCCGACCGCCCGCATCGAGGCGATGCCGCGCGTGCGCACGCTGATCGAAGGCCCCTTGGCCTTGCCCTCGTCGCTCTGCAGCCACTGCCAGATCGCGTTGACGCCCTCAGCCGTGACCGTTTCGCCGTTGTGGAACTTGGCCGGGCGAAGGGTGAACTCCCAGGTCGTCGGGCTGGTGTTCTTCCATTGCGTAGCCAGCATGGGCTGGGCCGTGCCCTTTTCGTCCACCAGAGTCAGCATGTCGTACATGGCCGACCAGGTGAACACGCTGGGCGTGCCGAGGCCGTTGTAGGGGTTACCGCGCGCGGGCGGAAGGCCCCAGCTCCCGATCCGCAGGGTCCGGTCCTGCGTCTGCGCCGCGGCGGGCGCGGCGGCCATGGTGGTGGCAAGCAAAGCGGCCGCACCTGTTGCAAGCATCAGCTTCTGAATCGGAAGTTTCACGGTCACACTCCTCTGTGATCGATGGTCCAGGCAGCCCTGCCGCCCAACAGATGGCGCAGCTTAGCATGGGTGCTGCCGCCCGGAAGAAGCGCTGATTGGCGGCGGCCAGGAAGGGCTCCCATGGTCGGAGCCACATGCTACGATGTCCGGAGCTTCCATGGGGCCCGGGGCCATGACGCGCCATCTTTTTCAGCAGCGGATAATTCTTTGCCTGGCAGCAGCCGGCATGATTGCGATGGCGGGCAGCCCTGCCATGGCGCAGTCGCGCACCACCATCATCGAATATGACAAGGATGGCCGGCCAAAGGGAGCGATCACCAACGAGCAGCGGCCCGGCACGGCGGCAACGCCGGCAGGCCCGAACGCGGCCCCCGCCGCCCGTGGCACCGCGCCCGCCGTGCCCGCGCCGCGCGGCCCGGCCTCGCGCTATGCCGATGGCGAGGTTGTTGTCACCAATGCCCCGGCCGGTTTCGAGGCGGCGGCCGCGCAGATGGGTTTCCGCGTGCTGGAACGCGTGCGTCTGGCCAATCTGGGTCTCGAGATTCTTCGCCTCAGCATTCCCGCGCGCAGCACGGTGGAAGAGGCGCGTGCGTCGCTGCGGACCCGCTTCCCCGGTATCGTCGCCGACGCCAACCACCTCTATGAACCGTCGCAAGGGGCGGCCTCCGCCGCCGCGCCGGCGGACCTGCGCAACGGCAGCCTCGCCCGCGCCATGGTGGGCTGGGAACAGGTGCCGGCCACCTGCGGCCGTGGCGTCCGCCTCGGCATGATCGATGGCGCCGTCGACACCACGCACCCGGCCTTCGCTGGCCGGCAGATCGAATACAAGTCTTTCCACGACCCGAAGAAGCAGCCCGGCGCGGCCTCGCATGGCACCGCTGTCGCCGCCCTGTTCATCGGTGCACCGGCCGACAAGGGCTTCGGTGGGATCCTGCCGGGCGCCAAGCTGTATGCCGCCAACATGTTCGAGGAGGACGGCAGCGGCAAGACCGCGGGCAGCGCCCTCGCCATGGTGAAGGCGCTCGACTGGCTTGCCACGGAGAAAATCCCGGTGGTGAACCTGAGCATCGCCGGCGCCGACAACACGCTGCTGAAGCTTGGCATCGAAAAGGCACGCCGCACGGGCATGGCCCTGGTGGCGTCGGTGGGCAACGACAACAGTGACGAACCCGCCTTCCCCGCGGCGTTCGAGGGCGTCGTCAGCGTCACCGCCGTCAGCGACCAGCGCCTGATCTATGACAAGGCCAACCGCGGTGACTATGTCGATCTCGCGGCCCCGGGCGTGCGCGTTTGGACTGCGGTGCCGGGCGGCGGCAAATACCAGACGGGTACCTCCTTCGCGGCGCCCTTCATCACCGCGCTGATCGCGCTCGACGCCGCCAAGGGCCAGAGCATCGAGGAAAAGGCTGTGATCGGTCGCTATGGCGCAAAGGCCATCGACCTCGGCCCGCCGGGCCGCGACAAGATTTTCGGCTTTGGTCTGGTGAACGCCACGCCCGCCTGCTGAATCAGCGGCGGGGCCCGGTCAGTCGCGAACGGCGATATTGTCCGCCGCGGCCTTGCCGTTGCGGCCCTTCACCAGTTCATACTCGACACGCTGGCCTTCCAGCAGCGTCTTGAGACCCGCCTTCTGGACCGCGGAGATGTGGATGAACACGTCTGCCGAACCGTCTTCCGGCTGGACAAAGCCGTAGCCCTTGGTGGCATTGAACCACTTCACATTACCGACCGCCATCGTGCTGCCCTCCCGGCCACGCTGCAAAAAGTGACCGCCAGAAGGGCCGTCACCTAAGTCTTCTTGGGGACGAAACGGGCGAACCGTCCGGGCATGAAGCCAGGCACAGCCGCACCCCGGCGACCCTGCGGGTCGGCCTCTCCCGCCGACCCGGGAACATTCTGGGTGAGAGTGCGGTATCCGTCGATAGCTTTTCTTGGCGGCCACTAGCCCTAGCGGGCGCGGGCACCGGCAGGACCAATACCTGCGACGAGCCCAAAGCAGAGCCGGCTAGCGCCAGCCGCCGAAGAACCAGAACATGCCGGGCTTCGAGCCCGTGGTGCCGCGCGGCCCGCCGCTTTGCAACGCGCTCGGGATATAGACGTCGACATATTTCGCCTTGGCGAATCCGGCATCGGCGACGATCCGCGCCGGATCAAGGTCATGCACTTTGCCGATGAAGGGCTCGGCGTTGTAATGCGTGTCCCAGTCATGCACGGCAGCGTCGAAATCGCTCATGCGGTTCCAGGGCGGGCCGTCGTAATGCAGGACAAGCCCGCCAGGTGCGAGCAGCCGGCGCGCCTCGCGGAAGATCGCATGGGTTGCCTTGGTCGACGTCTCGTGGATCATCGCGAAGCCGACGATCAGGTCGAAGTAGCCGTCGACGAAATCGGTCTTCTCCGCATTCTGCTGCGAGAAGTGGACGGGAACGCCAAGCGCCTCCGCCCGCGCATGGGCGTAGCGGAGCATCGGCGCGCCGGTGTCGATGCAATAGAGTTCCGCCTTGGGAAACTCCGCGAGCAGGCCCATGGCCGAATGGCCAACCGAGCAGCCGACATCGAGGATGCGGCGCGGCTTGAAGTGGGGGTATTCCTGCTTCAGCCACTGGCCGAGGGACCGGCCGGCATTGTCGAGCAGCGGCCCGCCGCCCCCCATGCCGCGCAGATAGGCGCCGCGGTCGTAGAGCGCGCCGGCGAACACGTCATCCGGCTGGAGATCGGTGTCGTAGTTGCCCGGCATGAAATGAATGTCGACCGCGCCGATGTAGCGGGGAATTTCCAGCGTGGGGTCGAGGCGCAGGCTGCCGCGCTTGCGGCCCTTGTTGATACGGGCCGCCGTTACCATCAGGTCGTCGATCTGGCGCTCGACGCTGCTGCCGACCGAATCCCACATCATTTCCTGCTGGGTCAGGCGCAACGCACCGGAGAACTGACCATAGAAGTCGCGCTCCATGGCCTTGCGCAGCTCGTGGCGGTCGCGCGGCGGGCGGCCCTGGGCGCGGCGGAATGCGGGTTCCACGCGCTGCTCATAGACCGTGCGGCTGCCGTGACGCGCCACCTGGATCGATTCCTTGCGCATCTGAAGCATGAATTCCTGGCGCGCCAGTTCATCATGATTCGGTTGCGCCAGCATCGCGTGCACGCCCTGTCCCATCGCCGTCTCCCTTGACTGTCGCCCGACCCTATCGCGCCCGAAAGCCGTGGCCAAGATACTTTGCCATCAGCGCCACTCGATGCCCGGAATGGCCTTCAGCTTGGCCTCGAAGCCGCGCTCGTTGAAGGGTTTGGTCGCGCGGCTGGAAGGAGGGTGCGAACCCGACCGCTTGCCCGACTGGGCAAGGATCGCGGCGGCATGGTCGAGCGGCAGCACGACGATGCCATCCTCGTCGCCGAGGATGACGTCGCCCGGATTGACGATGACGCCGCCGCAGACCACCGGCACGTTGATCGAGGCCGGGCCAAGGCCGCCATTGAGCGAACGCGGCACCGAGCCGCGGCAGAAGATGGGGACGTCTTCGTAGTCGATCAGCAGTTCGGTGGTCAGCACCGCCCCATCGATGACGACCCCTTCGACCCCGTTTACCTTGCAGCCCCAGGTCATCGTCGCGCCCCAGGCCGCCAGATCGGTCTTGCCACCGGCGTCGACCACCAGCACGTCGCCGGGCTGGCAATAGGTGGCGGCAAGATGGCTCGCCAGGTTGTCCGCCGGATTCTCCGCGCAAACGGTCACCGCCGGACCGGCGATGCGCCAGCCGCGCTTCAGCGGCCGCAGCCCGGCGTCCATGACGAAGCGGCGCCCGGCCACGCCGCCGGCGAGGCAGGCCCAGGTCTTGCGCGCCTCCGCGATCAGCGCGGCGTCGGGGCGGCGAATGTCCTTGTTGATGACGTGCATGATGGCTCCCTACGGTGCGGATGTCCGGTGGACGGATCGTTGGACGGATCATAGGGAAGGGGCCGCAGCCATGACGAGCTTGAATCTCGAGCGACGGGACGACCAGGCTATCCTGCGCCTGGCCCTGCCGCCCGTGAACGCCATGGGCCTGACACTGCTGCGCGATCTTGACGCCGTGGTCGCCGATCTGGCCGCCGCCCCGCCGCCGCGTGGTCTGGTGCTGACCGGCGAGGGGCGCGCCTTCTGCGCCGGCGCCGACCTCAAGGCCGCGCCGCATTACACCGCTGCGGACTGGGCCGAGATCGGCGTTCTGGCCGACCGCGTCTTCGCCACCCTGGCGCTGCTGCCGGTGCCGACCGTCGCTGCGATCAACGGGCACGCGATCGGCGGCGGCCTTGTCCTGGCGCTGGCCTGCGACCTGCGCCTTGGCACGACTGCGCCTGCCCGCTTCGGCCTGCCAGAGGTGGCGCGTGACATTGCCTTTCCCAAGGTCGCACTGGCGCTGGTCCAGGAAAACCTGACCGCCGCCGTGCTGCGCGACCTAGCCTTGTCCGCCCGCCTTGTCGGCAATGCCGAGGCCGTGCAGCTTGGCCTGATCGACCGCACGGTGCCCGGCCCCGAACTGCTGACTCGGGCCCGCGACCTCGCCGCCGAGCGCGCCGCCCTGCGCGGCTACGCCACCGTGAAGGCACAGGTGCTGCAGGGGCTACGCGCTAGAATCAGGGGGAAAACGCCATGACAAAGCGCGCCGCACCGCTCGCCGGCATTCGCGTGCTCGACTGCGCCACCTTCATCGCCGCACCCTATGCCGCCACGCTGCTCGCCGAATTCGGCGCCGAGGTGATCAAGGTGGAGCTGCCCGGCACCGGCGACCCGGTGCGCAAGTTCGGCACGCCCACCGAGTGTGGCGATTCACTCGTCTGGCTGTCGGAAGGCCGCAACAAGAAGTCGGTCACCATCGACCTGCGCAAGCCTGACGGCGCCGCACTGCTCAAGCGCCTCGCCGCCACCGCCGACGTGCTGTGCGAAAATTTCCAGCCCGGCACGATGGAAGGCTGGGGGCTTGGCTGGGACGTGCTGTCGGCGCTCAACCCGCGGCTCGTGATGCTGCGCATCTCGGCCTATGGCCAGACCGGCCCCTATCGCGACCGTCCCGGCTTTGGCCGCATCGCCAACGCCTTTGGCGGCATCTCCTTTCTCGCCGGCTATCCCGACCGGCCGCCCGTGACGCCGGGGACGGCGACGCTCGCCGACTATCTGTCGGGCCTCTACGGCGCCATCGGCACGCTCATCGCGCTGCGCGCGCGCGATCGCGACGGCAAGGGACAGGTGGTCGACCTTGGCCTCTACGAAGGCATCTTCCGGATCCTCGACGAGCTACTGCCGGCCTTCGAGCGCACCGGCAAGGTCCGCCAGCGCATGGGGCCTGGAACCGTCAACGCCGTACCGCACAGCCACTACCCGACGAAGGATGGCCGCTGGATCGCCATTGCCTGCACCAACGACAGGATTTTCGCGCGACTTGCCGAGGTGATGGGACAGGCGGACGTGGCAGGCACTGGCCGCTTCGGCACGCTGGCGCAGCGCGAAGCGGCGCGCGCCGAGGTCGATGCGATGGTGACGCACTGGACCACGTCGCTGACGCGCGACGACATCCTGGCACGGTGTGGCGAAGGCCAGGTGCCCTGCGGGCCGGTCTATGCCATCGACGAGATCGTCGAGGACCCGCACTACGCGGCGCGCGGCAACATCGCGCGGGTGAGCGACAGCCGCATCGGCACGGTGTCGATGCCGGGCGTCGTGCCGCGCCTCACCGAAACACCGGGCGAAATCGCCTGGCTTGGCCCACCGCTCGCCGCGCATGTCGGCGAGATCTTCCAGGACCTGCTCGGCCTCACCGACGCCGAGGTCGCC
>CANJEJ010000168.1 GCA_947473325.1 Alphaproteobacteria bacterium
GCCGCCCGGATCGGCCGACAGGCCGAGCGGCGAACGCTTCGGCCCCACCGTGGCGCTGACCAGGCCCGGCATGGCAGCGCCCGGCGCCGCGAAGCGCGTGGACAGGTCGGAACAGGGCAACTGGCTGAACTGCACGCCGAACAATGGGCCGCTCGGCGCAAATTTCTCTCCGACGTTGAAATGCTCCTGGACGATCTGGCTGGCCGTCCGGGTGGTGAAGGCATTGCCACCTGACGACAGGTAGGAACCGGTCACCGCCTTGGCGATGGCGGCCACGCGGGTAGACGGCGTGTTGTTGGCTCCCAGGTTCGCGAAGGTGTTCTGCACTTCCTCCAGCCCGTTGGTCCGCGCGATGCCCTTGCCGGTCGAGACGCGCACGCGCGCCGGGGCACCGTTCATCTGGAAGACGCCGAGCACATTGCCGACACGGTCGGTGACGGCGATTGTGGCATTGGCATTGCGCGCCTGGGCTTCCTGCACGACGGCGGCAATCACCCGCTGGACTTCGGCCACGGTCAGGCTCGCCTGCACCGGCTGCGCCCGCGCCGGCAGCGCGGCCAGCACGCACAGCGCTGCCGCCGCCAGCCCCCGCATCAGCACCCTTGCCATCACGAACCACTCCCCGGCGTGATGCCGAGATAGCCGCGCTTCACCACGTCGCCGACGCGGTAGCCTACCCATAGGCTGATACCCTGGTTGTCGGATCCGAGATGCTCGTCGAGCAACTTGAAGGTGACACCGCCATTCTCGACCGGGAAACGATTGTCGATCAGGTCGTCGGTGCGGCCCGACCAGTCTATCCAGAAGCCGTCATTGGTGCGCTGCCGCAGATGGGCGCCGCCGATCACGGCCCAGACATAGGTCGCCTGTGGCGTGTCGCCCGCGAGATCGACGCGCACACGCAGGTCGCCCGACGGCCCCGACGAAGTGACGGAGCCCAGCGATTCGCCATTCTCGGAGAGCTTGAAGGGGCCATCGGCGGCGAAAGCAGGCGCAAGCCCAAGGCCGCAGACGACCGTGAGCACGAAGCCGAGCGTGCGCTTCAGGACCGCGGCATTCCCCTGCCGTGGGAAGCTAGACAACTCCATGCCCCCCTTTGGCCGCCGCAGAGCGGGCGGCATCCCACCAAACAACACGGGCACAGCCGGACCGGGCTCTGTCCATCCGGCCGCCGCGCGCGCCGAATTATACCAACGGCACGCGATCCGCGTAACCGCTTTCGCCCTGAGAAGCGCCATGTTCACGCGCACGTCAGGGTGTGGCGGCGCGCTGGGCGGCCCGGTGCGGCGGGCGCTGGCCCGGCGCCGTCATGCGCGGCTGGTTGCCGAAATGGAAGTCGTGGCAGGTAATGCAGGTAGAGGGCACCTTCTGCTCCGCCCGCTCGCCGCCATGGCAGTTCTGGCAGGTCTGTATCTGCGGCAGCAGTACGTCGGAGGCTGTCTCCGATGCTCGTGCCGCATGGCAGGCGCCGCAATCCTGCGCCACATGGCGCACATGGTCGAAACGGCCCTTGGGCATCCAGCGGTCGGCCAGAACGACGGGGACGATGTCCCAATGCGGCCGGCCGACCACCTCGGCCTTGGTCACGGCATGGCACGCGCCGCAGACCGATTTGCTGAAGATGCGCTCACCCGCCTCGGCGCTTTTCCGGTCGGCCCAGGCGAGTGCCTCGAGACGCTCGCTCTCGGTAAGCTGGGTGCCGGGACGGCGGCGCACGATGGCGGGCGCTTCTTCCATCTCGGCGCCACCGCGCAGCGCGAGGTCGCTGTAGAACTCCTTCAGGATGAGTTGTGCTTCCGCCGGCTGGCCGTGCGGCAGCGTCCGTGCCGGCGCCGTCGGCTCGAAATTGAGCAGGTGGCAGCCCATGCAGTCGCGCTGCATGCTGATGGGGGCAAAGCCCACGCCACCCGGTTCCGGCAGGTGGCAATTGCCGCAGTCCAGCACCTTGCGATCCTTCTGGCCCGGCACGATGATTCCCTCGGCCACCAGGTGTTTCTTGTGCGGGAAGGTCAGCGCCGAATTTTCCTTCGGCCAGGTCGCCTTCTCGAGCACGAGCCTTTCTGTGCGCCGCGCCGCCGGATCGACGACGACCGCGGGACTGAACTGCGGGTGATCGTTGCCGAAGTGAGCGACATTGGCGAGCGTCGTCTGCGGCGCCCACTGCTTCAGATTGTCGTGGCAGCCGGCGCAGAAGGCCTGGTCATTGCGCACGATGTGCTGCACGCCCTGGTGTTCCTTGTGACAGGTCTGGCAGCCGACGTCGGTGATGCCGCTGACCGGCATCTTGACCGGATCGACATGGTGCCCGGTGGCTTCATGGCACGACAGGCAGACCGCATCGCGCACCTGCACGAAGGGCGTTTCGTGGCAGACGTTGCAATGCTTGGCGACGAACTTGTGGGGCCCGGAAATCTCCCCGCTGACCCAGGCGACGTCGGCGGCGACCGGCCAGGGCGCGCGCTCCGTCGCCACTTCCATCGGGTTGTCGTAGCGAATCTCGGGTTCGAGCAGATAGGTATCGACCAGCGGCCAGGCGAAGAACAGCAGCAGCACGACAAGCGCGGAAATCCAGGCCCAGCGCCGCTTGCTGACGCCGATATCCTGCAGCGAGGTCACGCTGCGTGCCTTCAGCGTCTCCAGCGTGTCGTCGAGCGGGCGCGTCAGCTCGACGCTGACCGCGACGTCCTTGCCCGGTGGCGGGTTGAGGATGATGACGTCATAGCCGCCAAGCTGGATGCGGGTACCGATACCCACCGGGGCAGAGCGGACCACCTTGCCGTCGACGATGACGCTGCCTTGCTTGGCCGATTCGAAGAACAGGCCGCCCGGACGCTTGTGGAGCACGCCTTCCTTGAGCATGACGCCAGGGCCGGGAAGCTCGACCTCGTTGCCGGTGCCACGGCCAAAATTCAGCGCCTCGGTCGTGATATCGAGATCGCGCGAGGCGATGGCGCCGTCGCGGCGGCGAGTGAGGAAGCTGACAAGGGCGTCCACGGCCTGCCTACCAGTAGAGGAATACAGTGACGATATGAACGAACAGCGCTGCGAGCAGCGCAATCGTCATTGGAATGTGCACGTAGAGCCAGACATCGAGCAGGGCCTTCAACTGCACATCGCGCCGCGCGCGGCGCAACAGCTCGACCTTGCGCGCCAGCAGGGTGATGAGCTGGCGGCCGGCGTCGGCATCGGTGCCGGTAAAGCCTTCGGCCAGTTCGCGCACGCGGTCGAGTGCGTGGGTGGTCGCGCAATTCGGGTCGCGGCCGGACAGCTGGCGCCAGAAACTGCCGCCCACACGCGTGTCGGCGTCGGCCTTCTGCACGAGCTGGCCGACCTCGTCGTCAAGCCGGGCGGCGACGTCGTAGCATTCCTTGCTGATGCCGGCGATCATGCCCATGACATCGTCGAGCGTCATGCCCGCTCGGTTTTCCGTGCGCAGGCGCGGCAGCCGGATATAGGCATAAAGCCCGAACAGGCCACTCAGGATGACGAAGGTCATGAGGCCATAGGCGAGCGTATGGACGTTCCAGCCGAACTGCATGCCCGAATGCAGCGTCGCGACGACCAGCAGAGCGACGCCAAGATAGACGTGGCCTGACATCCAGTCTTCGAGCAGCAGTTTGCCCTTGCCGTAGCGCCGCTTGCGGATGCCGAACCAGGTGAGCCACAGGATCAGCAGCGCACCGATCGTGCCCAGCGTATAGCCAAGCCAGGTGCCGCCATTCGGCTTGCCGAGCGGCTCGTCGATTGTATAGGCGAGCAACGCCACCACTGCGAGCGCGGCAGCGATCTTCAGGTAGAGGAAGTTGCGGAAGAAGAGGATGGAGACGTGCATCGTGGCCTAGCGGTTTTTCCCGTCCTTGTTCGATGCCGAAAAACCGGCGGCCTAACGCGTCAACTCGGCGAAGGAGAAGAACTCTTCCGGGCTGACACGAATCGCCGCGCCGGTCGGACAGGCGCGCACGCAGGAAGGGCCACCGCCCACGTCCTTGCACATGTCGCACTTGACCGCGACCTTGCGGTCATCGCCGCCCTTCTTCTTGTCCTTCTTGCGCTTCTTGTCCTGGCCAGGTCCGGGGCCCATGCCGAACATCATCCACGACAGCAGGCCGGGCTTAGCCGGCTCGGTCGAGGCCATGTGGATCACGCCATAGGGGCAGTTGCGCTCGCAGTTGCCGCAGCCGATGCACTTGCTGTCGATGAAGACCTCGCCGTTCACGGCGCGGTGGATCGCATCGGGCGGGCAGTCGGCCATGCAGTGTGGATGCTCGCAATGGCGGCAGGACGTCGGCACGTGCACCGCTTCATAGGTCGGGCCGGCCTCGCGGTTCAGCCGCGAGATGCCGTTATGCGTTTCGGCGCAGGCCTTTTCACAGTTGTCGCAGGCAATGCACAGCGTCTCGTCGATCAGCAGGATGTCGGTCGCCTCGCCCACGCCCTGTTCGACAAGGAACTGGATGATGTTGCCCGCCTCGGGCCGCGCCTTCATCGTCTCGCTTTCGACGAGGCGCCCGAGCAGGCGGCGTTCGACGTCGCGGCGCAGGTCCTCGGCGGATTCCAGCAGCGAGCGGAACTTCTCGCTCTCCATCCAGATCGTCTCGGTGTTGATCGCGGCGCGGATGGTGGCGTTGCGCGGCTGCTTGTTCAGGAACGCCATTTCGCCGATGTAGTTGCCGGCCGCGACATAGGCTATGACGACGTCGCGGCCGCCGATCTCGCGCGAGACGGTGACCGAGCCCTTCTGAATCAGGTAGACGCCGTCTTCCTTGTCGCCCTCGCGGAACAGCGTCTGGCCGGACTTGTACTGGCGGATCTGCGCCGTCTCGAGCACCGGTTGCAGCACTTCGTTGGTCAGGTGCGGCGACAGGTAGGTGCGCAGCTGGCGCACCATCGCCACCGACTTCATGCCGCGTTCCACCGACTCGACCGAGTTGATGAGCTTGATCATCGAGCGCCGCGGCGATTCGAGCAGGAAGCTCGGCCCGTTGGCGAAGATGGTGGCGCTGCGGCGGCGGCCAGCCATCAGGCCGATCTCGCCGAAGAACTCGCCCGGCCCCAGGTTGACGCGGATCGACGGGTCATCGGGGTCGACGAGGATTTCCACGCCGCCTTCGACGATCATGTAGAACGAGTTGGTGTAGTCGTTGCGCTCGAACACCACGTCGCCCTTCTTGGGGAAGTGGATATTGGCGTCGATCAGGAACTCGCGAAGCTGCAGCGCGGTCAGGCCGTTCAGGATCGGCACGGTGCCCTTGATCTGGGCAATGATGTCGTCGACCGTACGGCCGAGGCTCAGCAACTGGCCAAACTTCTCTTCCAGCAGCGGCTCGTCGGCAGGCTTGATCTTGTTGCCAAGGATGAACTCGACCACTTCGTAGCCCTGGTTCATCGCCTGCTTGATCAGCGGGAAGCCGGCCAGCGCGCCCAGGATGTAAAGGCCCGGCACGTTCGATTCATACTGCGGGCTCAGTTCCGGCAGCGCGTTCGGGTCCTCGCTGGGGAACTTGATGCCGCAGGATTCGACGAACTTGCGCGGCGGCATGGCGCCCAGGCGGGCGATGATGCGGTCGCAATCGACCACCGCCTCGCCATCGGCCACCGTCAGCACCAGCTTGCCGGGCGTCAGCGACTTCGGGTCGGCGTTGTAGAAGCAGGTGATGGCGCCGCTGCCGATCGCTTCTTCGATCAGCTTCTGGTTGCCGTCCTTGGCGCGCGCGAACTCGTCGCGGCGGTTGACGATGTAGACGTTGTTCTGTTTTGCCAGCGCGACCGCGTTCTCGATCGCCGCGTCGCCGGCGCCGACCACGACGATGTTCTCGCCCTGGTACTCGTCGGGGTCGTCGAGCTGGTACTGCACGCCCTCCCAGTCGCCGCCAGGGCAGCCAAGCCGGCGCGGGTTGCCCTGCAGGCCGATGCCCAGCACGATGTTCTCGGCCGTGATCTTGCCGCCGCCCTTGACGGAAATCTCGAACGCGCCCTTCTCGCCCTTGATCGCCGTCACTTCCGACTTGAAGCGGACGTTGACCTTGTGCTTCGCGGTCTGGTCGTCCCAGGTCTTGAGGATCGCCTCGCGGCGGCCGGCCTCGAAGGTGTAGGAACTGCGCAGTGGCAGCACGTCCGGCGTCGCCATGACGTGCTTGCCCTTCTGGTACTTGTAGATGGTGTCCGACAGATGGTCGGTGCGCTCGAGCAGAATGTGCGAAATGCCGTGCTCGGCCGCCCGTCCGGCCGCGCTCATGCCGCACGGCCCTGAGCCGATAATGGCAATCTTGTAATGCTCGCTCATTGCCCCGAAAAACCCCCACGGATCGCGGTTCCGGCCGTCCCCTGCCGTCCCTGCCCGTACGCCCGCCCCATTTCGTTAACTGACTGGCCGGCCAACACTTAATAACCCAATTCAGGTCCCGCTTCACCCCTGAACATCACAGGCCGGACAGCCTGTCACAGGGCCGTTTTCAAGCTTGACTCCCGCGCCGGGGCCGCAAGGATGCAAACCGTAATCAGTCCGGGTGTCACGATGCGTTCAGTATGGATGGCGAGCCTTGCTCTGGGCGGTCTGGCCGCCGGCTTCGCCGTCGGTCCGGCCGCCGCGGCCAGCGTCGTCAACGAGGACAAGACGCCCTATGTCCTGCTCGTCTCGTCCGACCGCGGCACGCGCGAGGTCACCGTGCGCCCCGGCCAGACAGTGCGCGACCTCTGCGAGGCCTGCGAGGTGTCGATCGAGGACATCGGCGTGATCACCATCGCCAAGGGCGATCGCGTGATCATTCGCGGCAACACGATGATGGTCGAAGACGAATAGGCCCTTTCGCCCATCGCGGGTGTAGTGACGGTCCTGTTCAACCAATAGCTTCAGAATGTCAAGCGCCTTTGGGGCGAGATTGGCCGTTTCGGGCACGAATTTCCCACGCTCGGGGCGATTCCGGCCGGCATTTCATGTTCTTGGGAAGGGGGAAAATGGTCGGAGCGAGTGGATTCGAACCACCGACCCCCAGACCCCCAGTCTGGTGCGCTAACCAGGCTGCGCCACGCTCCGACCGATGCCCCGTTCGAGTCAGGCTCGTTCAGGGCGCGCGGACTATAACCGCCGCCCTCCGGGGCTTCAACGCTACCGGGAGCGTTTCCGCAGCATTTCTTTGAGGCCGCTCAACTCGTTGAGCGCGGTTTCGATTTCCTGCGCCTTGAGCCGCGACAGGCCCGGCCGGTCGGCCAGGATGCGTGGCGGCGGCGACGGGCGCGCGACCTCGTTGGGCAGCCGCCGGCCATTCTCGCGCAACAACTTCTGGACGCCCTTGATGGTGTAGCCGTCTTCGTAGAGCAGCGCCCGGATGCGGCGCAAAAGCTCCACGTCCTCCGGGCGATAATAGCGCCGGCCACCGCCGCGCTTGAGCGGCTTCACCTGCGCGAACTTGCTTTCCCAGAAGCGCAACACATGCTGCGGCACATCAAGTTCGTCGGCCACCTCGCTGATCGTGCGGAAGGCTTCCGGGGACTTGCTGTTGCGGCGGCTGACCAGCGCCTGGATGGAGACTTCGACCATGGCTTATTCCGGCTGCTTGGCGGAAAGCTCGCCGTTGATGCGGTCTTTCAGGACATGGGATGGACGGAAGACGAGCACGCGCCGCGGCAGGATCGGCACTTCCTCGCCCGTCTTGGGGTTGCGTCCGATGCGGCGACCCTTCTCGCGCACATAGAAGCTGCCGAAGGAGGAAATCTTGACGGTTTCGCCCCGGATGAGGCTCTCCTCGATTTCCTTCAGCACCGATTCGACGAGGTCGGCTGATTCATTTCGGGACAGCCCGACCTCTTGATACACAGCTTCGCTGAGCTGGGCACGCGTGACCGTATTCCCCGCCATAAACCTTCCCTCCAACTGCCAAGGGATTCCTAGACCCGTGAGGGAAAGGCGTCAATAAGCAAAGATTTACAAGGGGATAAAGACAAATGCTGAGGCCGCGTCCCACATATTCGTCCCACATATTGGGGCGCTGCGGTGCGGGCCTACCAGCGAGCGA
>CANJEJ010000169.1 GCA_947473325.1 Alphaproteobacteria bacterium
ACCGGCCGAACCGGATCGAGCTTGGGGCGGAGCGGTGCGCGGTTGCGCTGATAGCCCGGCGGCGCATCGTGCTGCAGGATCTTGCGGATGGTCTTGCGATCGAGCTTGAAGCGAAGCGCTGCCGCCCGGATGCTGATCTTCTCGACCAGCACGGCGTGTCGGACTTCGGCATAAAGGTCAATCGCATACATGGCGCAAACCGGCGAACACGAACCACAAGCGCCGCCAGCTTACGGATTCGCGATTCCCTGTCCAGCCCCGTACACCCGGTGACCACTTTTCGCCCGGCATCAAACGGGCTATGATGCGGCCATGCTGCATCGGAACAAAACGCGCATGAAGACCAAAACGCCCGCGGAGGGTGGTTGAGGAAACGTGCGCACGCGCTGATGTTAAGCCGCTTCCCGACAGACCCCGCCGCACCAGGACGGGGTCTTTGCATGTCTGGGTCCCGTCTGCCGGCATTCTTCACCGGAGACCCCCAATGAGCCTGTCCGTCCCCCAGACCCATCCGATTGCCCCGTCACCTGTCGTTGCCATCATTGGCGCGACCGGTGCCGTCGGCCAGGCCTTCCTCGACTGCCTGGCCACGCGCCGCTTCCCTCTCTCGCGCCTGCGCCTGCTTGCCTCGCCACGATCGGCCGGCACCGCCCTGCCCTTTGGCAACAGCCGCATCACCGTGGAAACACTGGCCGAGGACAGTTTCGCGGGCGTCGATATCGCACTCTTCTCGGCCGGCGGCGACATCTCGCGGCGTTACGCCCCGATGGCGGTGGCGGCCGGCGCCGTGGTGATCGACAACTCCTCGGCCTTCCGCATGGACCCGGACGTGCCGCTGGTGATCCCCGAGATCAATGCGAAAGCGCTGCTTGACCATCGCGGCGTCATCGCCAACCCGAACTGTGCCGCCGTCGTCGCGCTGATGGCGGCGGCGCCTGTCCACCGCATCAACCGGATCCGCCGCATAACGCTGGCCACCTACCAGGCTGCGTCCGGCGCGGGCGCCGCCGCCATGGCGGAACTCGAGGCATCGACCCGCGCCCATCTTGCCGGCGAAATCTACACGCCCCAGGTCTTGCCCCACCCCTATGCCTTCAATCTGTTCAGCCACAACACCGCCATCGACCCCGCGACCGGCTACAACGACGAGGAAACCAAGCTGATGCGAGAGATCCCCAAGATCCTCGGTGATGATGCCGTGCGGGTATCGGCCACCTGTGTGCGGGTGCCTGTGATGCGCGCCCACGCTGTCGCCCTGACCCTGGAATGCGAGGACCCGATCACGCCGGATGCCGTGCGCCGCCTGCTAGCGGCGGCACCGGGCGTGCGGCTGGTGGACGATGCGGCACGCAACCACTTCCCCATGCCGGTCGAGGCGTCGGGGCGCGACGAGGTGCTGGTCGGACGCATCCGCACCGACCGCAGCGATCCGACAGGACGTTCCATTGCGCTGTTCGCGGCCGGAGACCAGCTGCTGAAGGGTGCTGCGTTGAACGCCGTGCAGATTGCCGAACTGCTGAAGGCTCCACGGCCCCCGGAACGGGGATAACCGCGCCAGGGCGGCGGCACAGCGCCGCCCTTCATTCCACGCGTTCCCGTGGTAAGACTCCTGCCACCGCGTGGTTCCCCAGGAGTTTCGATGCCCGCCTTGTCCATTCTCGATCTGGTTCGGGTCACCGAAGGCAGCGATGCGCGCCAGGCGCTCGACAACGCGCGCGACCTTGCCGCTCATGCCGAGCAATGGGGCTACCGGCGCCTGTGGGTGGCGGAACATCACAACATGCCGGGAATCGCCAGCGCTGCCACCTCGGTGGTCATCGCCCATATCGCGGCGGGTTCGAAGACAATCCGGGTCGGCGCCGGCGGTATCATGCTGCCGAATCATTCACCGTATGTAATCGCCGAACAGTTCGGCACGTTGGCCCGGCTATACCCCGGCCGCATCGATCTCGGCCTGGGCCGCGCTCCCGGCACCGATCAGATGACACTTCGCGCGTTGCGACGGACCAACGAATCCGCCGAGAACTTCCCGCAGGACGTGCTTGAGCTGCAGTATTTTCTGCGCCCGGCCCAGCCCGACCAGCGCATCCAGGCCGTGCCGGCTGCGGGCACCGAGGTTCCGCTGTGGATCCTGGGCTCCAGCACCTTCGGTGCCCAGCTCGCGGCGGAACTCGGCCTGCCCTATGCCTTCGCCTCGCATTTCGCGCCCGAGATGCTGCTGCCGGCGCTGCAGATCTACCGCAGCCGCTTCAAGCCGTCGGAGCAGCTCGACAAGCCCTATGCCATGGTCGGCGTCAACATAGTCGCCGCCGACACCGACAAGGAGGCAAAGCGCCTCGCCACCACGCAGCTGATGTCCTTTACCAACATTTTCCGCGGTGCCCGCGGGCTGAGCCGCCCGCCGATCGACGACATCGACACCTACTGGTCCCCGTCGGAAAAGGCGCATGCCATGCATATGCTGGCGCGCAGCATCCATGGCGGACCGGAAACGGTGCGCGCCGGCATCCAGGCGCTGGTGGCGGAGACCGGCGCCGATGAGCTGATGATTGTGTCCGACATCTACGAACACACCGCCCGCCTGCACTCCTTCGAAGTGATCGCGGAAGCCGGCCACTCGGCGTAGGATCGGGTTCTCTCGTTTTTTTTGCGAAGGCCCCTCCGTGGACAAAGACGTCACCAAGGTCTTATTCGAACAGGCGCGGCTCGAGGTCGAAGGATCGTGTCGGCGCTGGTTGCTCGCCCGCCGGCCAGTCGGCCCGGCGGTGCGCGAGGACTTCCAGTTCGTAGAGGATATGATTCCCGCGCCGCCGCCAGGCAAGTACCTCGCCCGCGTCATCTGGCTGTCGATGGATCCGAAGCAGCGCCTGCTGATGAACGCCACGCCGCGCAACACCGAGCAGGTGCCTCTGTTCGGCGTCATGTTCGGCAACACGGTGGCCGAGGTCCTGGTCTCCAACCACCCGGACTTCCAGCCCGGCGACATCGTGCAGGACCTGCTCGGCTGGCAGAGCCACGCCCTGTCGGATGGCCGCGGGCACTATGTCAACAACCCCTACGGCACGCGCAAGGTGAAGCCGGCACTCGGGCCGATCTCCACCGCCATCGGCGTTCTCGGCAATGGTGGACTGACCGCCTATTTCTCGGTGCTGAACGACCTCAAACCACGGGCGGGTGAGACCCTGCTGGTCTCCACCGCTGCCGGCAATGTCGGCTCCATCGCGGGACAGATCGGCAAGATCCATGGCTGCCGCGTCATCGGACTCACCAGCACCGATGAGAAATGCCGCGTCGTCGTGGAAGAGTTCGGCTATGACGCCTGCATCAACTATCGCACCGCGACCGACCTGTCAGCCGCCATCCGGCGCGAGGCGCCCCGGGGCGTCGATATGTTCTACGACAATGTCGGTGGCACGATAGCCGAGACCGCGGCCAGCCTTCTCAACCCAGGCGCGCGCGTCAGCATCATCGGCTACACGGAGCAGTACAGCGCCGTCGCCGGTGGCAAGCCGTGGACCTGGCCTGGCCATCTGAGCCAGTCGCAGTTCATCATCCACGACTATCACCGCGAATTCGATGCCGGCATCGCCCAGCTTTCGGCCTGGGTCAAGGACGGCCGTCTCCGCTATCGCGAAGACATTGTCGAAGGGCTGGAAAACGCCCCGGACGCGATGATCGACATGCTGAACGGCGGCAATATCGGCAAGCGCATCGTCCGCGTCAGCCCCAATCCGGCCGGCGTGGCGTGAAGCGACAGCGGCGCTACTTGCGCCGCTGATACTGGGTCTTGCCGAACAGCACGTCGCGCGCCGTGGCGCTGAACTTCGGTTTCTCCGGCTCCGGACCACTGACGAGAACCTGCATGCCGCGTTTTACCGCCGGGCGGGCACCGACCGTCTCAAGCCAGCGCTTCACATGGCGGAAATCCTTCATGTCCTGACCCTGGCGCGCGTGCATCGCGATCCAGGGATAGCAGGCCATGTCGGCAATCGAATACTTGTCGTTGGCGATGAATTTCGACTTCTTGAGCTGGCGGTCCATCACGCCATAAAGCCGCGCCGCCTCGTTAGTATAGCGATCAAACGCATAGGGGATCTTTTTCGGCGCGTAATGGCGGAAGTGGTGCGCCTGCCCGAGCATGGGGCCGATGCCACCCATCTGGAACATCAGCCACTGCATGACCTCCATGCGTTCGCGCGTGCGCTTGGGCAGGAATTTGCCGGTCTTCTCGCCAAGATAAAACAGGATGGCACCGGTCTCGAACACCGAGATCGGCTTGCCGCCCGGACCGTCGGTGTCGATGATTGCAGGAATCTTGTTGTTCGGGCTGATCTTCAGGAAGGACGGCTTGAACTGCTCGCCCTGGCCGATGCGCACCCGATTCGCCTCGTAGGGCAGGCCCAGTTCCTCCAGCATGATGTGGACCTTGTGCCCGTTCGGCGTGGCGGCGGAATAGAGCTTGATCATGCGGCGGGTCTCACTTTCATGAAGTCGTCAAAGGCAGAAAGAAATGCTGGCGGGTCGGTCCAGGCGAGCAAGGGGCGCGCGCCTTCGACCACGCGATGCATGGCACCCCTCACCAGCTTTGCGGCGGCCGGCGCATGGACAGAAAACGGATCGCGACCAGCCGACAGGAAGAGCGTCGGACAGCCGATGTCGCGCAGGGCGGCGGCCAGGTCGTAGGCCGCATAGCCTTTGATGCCCCAGTGATAGCGGTTGTAGACATTCATGAACTCGGCGAATGCCTGTTCCATCTGCGCAGGGTCGGCATCGGGACCCAGGCGCGTGGCAATCTGCTGCCAAACGCGTTCGACATGGCGGCCGTCCTGCGTCGGCCTGGCTTCACCCAATTCGGCGATGTAGGCCGCATGACCGGCGGGATCGGTGGGCGGCACGGCCAGCGCAAGGATGTGCTCCACGCGACGGCCGGCACGCCGGGCGATCTCCGCCGCCACGGCCACACCGATCTCGGCGCCTACTAGGGTGAATGTCTCTGCCCGCAGGGCATCGATCGCGTCGAGCACGCGGCGCGCATATTCTTCAAAGGGCTGCAGGGTCAGGGTCGAGGGCGACATGCCATAGCCCGGCGCATCCAGCCCATAGACGCGGTACCGTTCGGCGAGCGGCAGGATCACGCGCTGGAATTGCAGGCTGCCGAGCGGCCAGGGATGCAGGAAGAAGACGAACGGCCCCGCGTCGCCGGCAAAGCGCGCATGAATCTGCTCCTGCGGCACCGGCGTGGGAATATAGGCGCGCCTGAGCGTCATGGGCCTAGATCAGCTTCGCTTCCGTTGCCCGCTGGTGCACCGACTTAGCCATCCAGTCGAGGCCAGGATAGCGGAAGGCGCCAGGCCCCAGCGCATTGACGCTGAAGGCATAGCCGCTGAGGAAGTCGAACACCTTGTTGCAGACGAAAAGCGGGAACAGGTCCATCTCTTCCTTGCTGCGCGGCCGCGCACGGTCATAGGCAGCGTTGTAGCTCTGCGAGATTTCCGGCGGCAGCTTGTTCTTGTCCGACGACCAGTAGAAGCTCGCCAGCTCGTGCGACAGGAAGCCGTAGCCGCAGGTTTCGAAATCGAGCATCGTGACGACCCCGTCCTTGATGAAGAAGTTGGACGGCGTGCTGTCGCCATGCGTGGCGCCCATCAGCTCGGGATCGGTCAGGCTGTCCAGCCGCTTCACCAGCGCCTCGCCGATTGTGCGGAACATCTGCTGGTAATCTTCGCGATAGGACGCGAGCCGCATGATGGCCGGCATGCGGTCGCGAATGCGCTTGGTCACGTTGAGCGGACGCTCCCTGGCCCGCGCGAAGCGGCGCGATACAACATGAAGCTTGCCCATCAGTCCGCCGATCTGGTCGGCGATGGCCGCGGTCGGGTTGACGTTGAAGCCTTCGCCTTCCGCCCAGGTGAACAAGGCCACCTGGCGCGCGCCATCCGGTGCGGTGACAGTGAAATACTTCTCGCCATCCTTGCCCGCGATGGCGGGAATGACGGAAATGCCTTCCTTGAGCAGGAAGTCGAGATAGTCGAGTTCGTAGGAAACTTCCTTGCCGGTGCGGCGCCCTGCGCGCCACAGGCGGGCGGCATAGCGTTCCGGCCCGGCCAGCACGACGTAGACATCATTCATGCCACGCGCCAGCAGTTCGACATGGGGCGCCTTTGGCAGCGCATAGCGCGCGGCAATCTCGGGCTCCAGCGCCGGGGCATCGACGGTCGAATGAATGATGGGAAGAACGGACATGCAGTACCTTTCGCGCCGGACGACGCCATAAACCCGGAAGAGAAGACGGAGCGGCCGCCATGGACCGCTCCGTCCCCGATCAGTTGATCGTCAGAGCGTCGTAGTGGATGACGCGATTGACCTGCTTGAAGCCTTTCACGCGCTTCGACAGGCCGGTGATGTCGATGCCTTCGAAGAGCATGATCGAGAGCTCTTCCTCGGCCGCTTTCTTCATCAGCTCCTTCAACAGGGCTTCGCGCTTCTTCGGATCCATCTCGACCGCCTGCGCCGCGATGAGGGGGTTCAGCTCCTCGATGCAGGTGAAGGTGCGCTGCAGGTTGCAGCCATAGGTCGCCTGGAACGGCACGGAGGCGTCCATGACAGGAGCGAGAATCATCGAGAAGTTGGTCATCTCGCCGTTCCACTTGCGCTGATTGTAGAGCTGCGACCAGGTGGCGAACGGCTGCGGCAGGATCTCCAGCTTGATACCGATCTTCGAGAGGTCGGCCGCCATGATCTGCAGGATCTCGTTGCCACCGATGAAGTTGGCTGGCACGGGTTCCATTAGCAGCGAGAAGCCATTCGGATAGCCGGCCTCCACCATCAGTTGCTTCGCCTTGGCCGGATCATAGGCATGCGGCTTCACGTCCGGGTTGTAGCCGAAGGTGAGCGGCGACGCCGGCTGGCTCGCCGGCTTGACGAGGCCTTTGAAGAAGTCCTCGGTCATCGCCCGGCGGTCGATCGCATAGTTCACCGCCTGGCGCACGCGCTTGTCGGCAAAGGGCGTCTTGCCGTTCAGGGCCGGCCAGCGGTTGGCGAAATCGACCGTGAACGTCGCCATCGAGATGATGTTCGGCGCCGGATCGACGATGGCCTGGTTGCCCGATGCGCGAATGCGCGGGACGTCGTCCGGGCCCATGTTGATGATCATGTCGACCTGGCCGGATTCGAGGGCGGCAAGACGCGACGCCGGCTCGGGCAGTTCGACGATGCGGATGTTCTTCGCCTTGCCGGGACGCCAGCTCTTCTCGTTTGGCGTGCCGATCATCTGCTGGTCGTTCCAGGAGGTGACCTTGTAGGGGCCGGAGCCAACCGGGTTGCTGCCGAAGCCTTCCGGACCCAGATCGGCGAAGGCCTGCATGTCCCCGACATAGAACTGGGCGAACTTCGGGATGAGCAGCGGATCGGGTGTAGCCGTCACGAACTCAACCGTGTGCGAATCGACGGCCTTGTAGCTCGTGATCTTCACGGTCTGCATGATGTTGGTGATAAGGCCCTTCTCGGTGCTCAGGTAGTCGAACACCTTGACGATGTTGGCCGCATCATTGGTCCGCCCGCTGGAAAAGGTCAGGTCCTTGCGGAAGGTCAGGCGCCAGGTCGTCGGGTTGACGAGTTCCCACTTCTCCGCGGCGAAGGGAATCGTCTTGGCGTTTTCATCGACGCGCACGAAGGAGTCGAACACCGATTCCCACCAGAACATGCTGGGCCAGATGTTCTGAATGGCATAGACGTTGCCGCGCGGCACCGATTTCGAATACATGCCGACGCGCAGCGTGTCCGCATCGCTCTGCGCCTGCGCCGGAGCGACGACCGCTGTGGTGATGGCCAGCGCCGCCACCGTCAGGGCCGATTGAAGCCGATATTTCATTTCAGGTTTCCTCCCTCAGATTCCGCACTCAAGGTGACTATAACAATGCCGCGACGCTGTTCACGTCCGCGATTTCTTCGATATTTTGCAGCGCGGCCAGAAGATCGCGCGCCCGCGCCGGCTCCATCGACAGCGACG
>CANJEJ010000170.1 GCA_947473325.1 Alphaproteobacteria bacterium
ATCAACGAATTCGAAAGGACACTCGTCGACGACGGCATCCGCGTGGTGAAGATCTTCCTGCACATCACGCCGGACGAGCAACTGCAGCGGCTGCTGGACCGGGTGACCGATCCGCTGAAACGCTGGAAGCTGTCCTTCGACGACTTCCGCAATCGCGCGCGCTGGAACGATTACGATAAGGCCGTCGCGGACATGATGATGAAAACATCGACCAAGCGTGCGCCCTGGCACCTGATCCCGGCCAACGATAAGCAGTATTCCCGCATTGCCGCCTTCCAGGTTCTGACCAAGCGGCTCAGCACCGCGGTTGATCTCAGCCCCCGGCCGCTCGACACCGGCATCCAGCAGCTGATCGACGAGGTCCTCGGCAACAGGAAGGGCTGACTACCTTGATACCGGCGCGGAACATCGTCCCCCTCCTCCCGTTAGTCCATGGGTTCGACAGGGATGGATGCACGGCGTGGGAGAGGACTCCTTTATCAGGGTACCGTCATTCCAGTCGCTTTGGCGCCTGCTGGTGGCGGCGGCCGTTGTTGCGGGTCTGACGATCGACACCCACCCGTCGGCGGCCGGCCCCGCCGATCACTCGATCTACATCAAGGAGGCGGCCATGCGCTTTTGCGTGCCCGAAATGTGGATCGAGGCCGTGATGCGGCGTGAAAGCGCCGGCAATCACAAGTCGACCTCGCCCAAGGGCGCAATGAGCCTGATGCAGATCATGCCCGAGACCTGGGCCGGCCTGCGCCGCCGCCATGCGCTGGGCAGCAACCCCTATCACCCGCGCGACAACATCCTGGCCGGCGCAGCGTATATGCGCGAACTCTACAACCAGTTCGGCGCGCCGAATTTCCTGGCTGCCTACAACCTCGGTCCGGAGCGCCTCGCCCGCGATCTGCGGGCGAAGCGGCCGTTGCCGAGCGAAACGCGGCACTACCTGCGCAAGCTGTTGCCGGTGGTCCAGGAGAACCCGCCCCCGCCCTGCATCGAGGATGCAGAGGAAGACGACTAGCCGCCTCTACAGCGTGACGGGCGCGCTCATGAAGTCGCGCTTGCCGACGTCCACGCCGGCGTTGCGCATGATGTCGTAGGCCGTCGTGGTGTGGAAATAGAAGTTCGGTATCGCGAAATTCAGCAGATAGGCCTGGCCGGTGAAACGGCGTTCGCCGCTCGGGAATTTCAGTACGACCTCGCGGCCCTCCTGGCCATCGACCTGCGACGGCTTCACGCCCTTGATGAAATCCGTCACCGTGGCGATGCGCGCCTTCAGCTCGGCGAGGGTCGTTTCCTCGGTGCTGAAGGTCGGCAGATCGACACCGGCGAGGCGCCCCACGCCGCCGGCGGCGTGATCAGTCGCCATGCGAATCTGGCGCGCGAAGGGGTGCATGTCGGGCGCGAGGCGCAGGTTGACGAGGACCGACGGATCGACCTTCTTCGCCTCGGCAAAGGCGCTTGCCTTGTCGATCACACCGGACAGGCCGGTGAGAAACTGGACGAAAATCGGCGCGGACACGGAATAGAGCGAGACGGACATCATGGCCTCCTGGCCGCCCCATGCGGCGGCGGGCGCAGGCTAGCACCGAACGGGCGCCGACGGCAGGCGCTCTATGGCGAAGGGATCGTGATGCCCAGCTTGCCCAGGAGGGCGATCAGGTCGGCCGCGTCATACGGCTTGCCGAGGAAACGGACGCGGTCATCGCCGGCAAAGGCGTCCTGCAGGCCGGTGGCTACATGGCCGCTGGCGATGATCACCGGCATGGCCGGCCAGGTCGCGCGCAGTTCATGCGCCAGGTCATCGCCCCGGCGGTCCGGCAGGCCGATATCGACCACCGTGGATGCGACGTCAGGGCGGTGCCGCAGGAGGCCAAGCGCTTCGGCCGCACCCGACGACTCCAGGGCCGTAAAACCCTTCTCTTCCAGCACATCGACGATGCCGAGGCGGACGAGAAACTCGTCCTCGACGATCAGGAGGACTGGCGCCGGATGCATGCAGGGAACAGACTAGGCCAATTCCATGTCATCAGCGAACGCCTAGACCGCTGCTCGCGCGTCGGCCGGCTTGGTTTCCGGCGCCAGCTTGGCCGATTCCTTTTTTCTTGCGCGCATGCTGCCGAAGTGGCGGGCGTAGACCTTGGTGAACTCGGCCCCGAGCAGGAATATCTGTGCCGAGTAGTAGACCCACAGCAGGATAATGATGAGGGCGCCGGCAGCGCCATAGGTCGATCCCACGGCGCTGCTGCCGATGTAGAGGCCGATGAGCGTCTTGCCCAGGGTGAACAGGAGCGCCGTGGCAAGGGCGCCGACGATGACATCGCCCCAGGCCAGAGGGCGGTCGGGCAGCACCTTGTAGATCGCCGCGAAGAGCGCGGTCAGCAGGGCGAAGGAAATGACGAAGTTGAGCGTCCCAAGAATGGTCTCGCCAAACGGCAGCTGCGCGTTGATGTAGTCGCCAAGCGCGGTGAGTCCGGCACTGACCGCGAGCGACACGATGAGCAGGAAGCCGAGCGCCGCCACCAGCCCGATGCTGGCGGCCCGGGCGCGCACCAGGTTGGAAATGGTGGTGCCAAGGTTTTCCTTCTGCTCGGTGAGCGATTCCTCCTCGACGCGCCAGAAGGCATTCAGCGCCGACTGGATTTCGCCGAACACGCCCGAGGCGGTGAGAATCAGGGTCACGACACCGGCGATCGCGGCAAAGACGCCGGCGGTGGCGCTGGATGCGCCCTTGATGACGTCCTGCAGCAGATCGGCGCTTTCCCTCCCCATCATGCCGCCGAGTTGCGCGACGATGGCGCCCTGGGCGGCATCGCGGCCAAAGGCAAGGCCAGCGATGGCAATGACGATGAAGAGCAGCGGCGCCAGCGAGGTCATGGCATAGAAGGCAATCGAGGCACCACGGCTCAGCGCCTCGTCCTTGATGAAGGACGTGACCGTCTCGCGCAGCAATGTCCAGACGTCATTCACCATAGCGGCCTACCGCAGAGAAAACGGCGGGGGGGCGGTGCGGTTCCCCCTATTCGGCAGGTAGCCGGGGGGCGAGCGGAACAGGCGCCCGGTGGCGCAGCGGCGCCCGGCGTGGCGCGGCGTCGGGCTCCAGCGTCAGGTAGAGGCCGAGCACGAAGAACAGGATGGCCAGACCCGGCCACAGCACGAGCGCCGGGTCGTCGAACAGGTGGAAGCGATACTCGTAGAGCATGGCGCCCCAGTCCGGCGCGCCGCTGTCCGCCCCGAAGCCGAGGAAGGCAAGCGCCGCATATTGCATGACGATCTGGCCGGCATGCGACGCGAGATAGCTGCGCAGCGCCGGCAGCACCGCCGGCAGCACATGGCGCCGCGCAATGCCCACGGGCGAAACCCCCAGCGCCTGCGCCGCCAGCACGAAGGGATGACCCAGCGTCGAAGCCGCCAGGCCATGCACCATCAGACCATAAGTGCCGGCAGCCCCAAGGCCGATGCCGAGGGCCACCGACCAGGGCGAGAAGCCAAAGATCGCCACCACCAGGATGGCAACCACGAGTTCGGGCAGCAGCGCCAGCATATCGGCGGCGCGCAGCAGCACGGCGCGCAGGCCCGCGGGCGCCACCGCGGCGCCGAGGCCGAGGACCAGTCCCCCGCTGACGCCCAGCATGACGGCGAATGCCGTCGCCAGCATCGCCCGCCAGCCGCCCGAGGCCAGCCGCGAGAAGAGGTCGCGGCCAAGATGATCGGTGCCAAGCCAGTGCAGCGGATCGGAGCCGCCATGCCGGTTGAGCAGATCGACGGCGTGGATATCCTGGGGCGGCAGCAGCGCGCCCGCTGTCACCAGCAGCGCCATCAGGCCGAGGATGACGAGGCCGGTCAACTGGCGCATGCGGGACGGCGGTGGTCGATGCCAGCACGTGCGAAGGCGGCGAGCAGGTGCACGCCGATCATGCCGAGCGCGACCAGCAGGATGAAGACGCGCAGCACTGCATGGTCGCGCGCGACCACGCTTTCGACGATGAACTGGCTGAGGCCGGGAATGGCGAAGATCACCTCCACCACCGCGGTGCCGCCGATCGTCCAGGCCATCTGCGGCGTAATCGCGGCAATGAGAACCAGCGCCACCGGTCGGCTGGCATGGGTGAGCAGCGCCCGCGCCGGCGACAGACCCTTGGCGAGTGCGGTGAGGAAGTAGGGTTCGGCCGCGACGGTCAGAAAGGCGTGGCGGGCCACACGCGCCAGCGGCGGGAAAGTGTAGATCGCCACCAGCAGCACAGGTATCGCGAGGCGCTCTCCGGGCGGGCCGGTATAGACGCTGATCCAGCGCAGCTTTGCCGACAGCAGCCAGGCGAGCAGCACGGCGATCAGGAAGGCTGGTGCCGTCTGAACCGCGACGGACAGAAGGCCGGTGATGCGGTCGAACCAGCCACCCTGTCCCAGCGCGGCGGCGAAGCCGACCGGCAGGCACAGCAGCACGGCAAGCAGCAGCCCGCCGCCGCCAATTGCGACCGACCACGGCAGTCTTGCGCCGATCTCGTCCGCCACGGGGCGTCCACTGCGCAGGGACGCCCCCCAGTCCCCCGTCAGCACCTGCCCGACCCAGCGGCCGTACTGAACCGGCAGGGTGTCATCAAGTCCCCATTCGGCCTGCAACGCCGCGATGTTGCCGGCAGTGGGTTCCTGGTTGCGTTCGATCAGCGTGGTCAGCGCCGGGTCGCCCGGCATCAGCGCCGGCAGCAGGAAGACGGCCAGCGACAGCAGGCCAAACAGCAACAGCCCGCGTCCCAGCGTGCGGGTGAACGACGGACCTGCCTGATTCATGCCTAGCGCGGCAGCAGGTCGGCGCGCACGACGTAGTAGTCGGAGCCCCAGGGTTCATATTGCGCGAGCCGGGGGCCGAGGCCGACATGCCAGGCTGGCGTCATCAGGAACGAAACCGGCGCCGCCGCAAAGACCTGGCGCTGGATCTCGGCGGCCAGCGCCGCGCGCGCGGCCAGGTCGCCGGTTTCGGCCAGGCGGTCAAGCTGCGCGTCGATGATGGCGGAGGAGAAGCCCGCATAGTTGTTGCCGCCACCGGTACGGAACATGGCGTTGAGGAAGAAGCCGGGATCGCCTGCCGGCGCGGTGTGCTGGGCCCAGAGCAGCAGGTCGAAATCGCCCGCCGTGCCGACTGCGCCGGCATTATCCACCACCCGCGTCTGGATGCCGATGCCAAGCGCGGCGAGCTGTGCCCGCAGCACCGGCTGGAAAGTCACGAGATCGGCGCGCTGCGGGTAGGCGACCAGCACGAGGTCAAGCGCCTTGCCGTCCTTGCTGCGCCGTCCGTCGGTGCCACGCCGCCAGCCCGCGTCATCAAGCAGCCGGTTGGCCGCAGTGGCATCGAAGGGCCGCGCCTCCGCCAGCGCAAAGGGCAGGCCGCGCGCGAAGGCACCCGTCGCCGGTTCGCCGCCCTGCACCGCCTGGACCAGCTGCGCACGGTTGATGCCAAGATCGATCGCCCGCCGCACGCGTGCATCAGCCAGGTGATCGCGCCGCGTGTTCATCACCATCATGTACTGGTAACCGACGAGGAAGGACTTGACCGTCACCGCGGAGCGCGACTTAAGGCGCGGCAACGCCTCGGCGGGCAGGTTGAAGGCAAGGTCGAGCTCCCCCGCTTCCAGCGCCACCGCCATCGTCTGGGCATCGGGGAAGCGCTTCAGCGCCACCGGGGCGCGGTTCGCAGCACCGGGGAAATGCGGATTGGGCTGCAAACTGAGCCCATCGCCCGGGCGCAGGTTTTCCACCATGTAGGGTCCGGAGAAGACCGGATTCGGCGCCAGGCGATACACGACGAAGGGCCATTCCGCGAGCACAGCAGCCATGACCGGCGTCGGTCGCTCGCTCGTGATGCGAACCCTGCGCTCATCGAGCGTTGCCAGGGTCATCCGGCCGACGGACGCGCGGGCAGCCGCGTTCTTCTCGCTCGTGCGGCCCAGGCTCGCGGCCACGTCGGCGGTCGTCATCGGCGCCCCGTCGGCGAAGCGGCGCCCACTGCGCAGGGTCACGATCCAGCTGCCGTCGCCTTCCCGCTGGATCGCTTCGGCGAGCTGGCCGGTCACCTGCCCTTCCGCATTGACGGTGAACAGAGTCTCGCCCACTCCGTGGCTCGTCAGCGCCCAGCCGGCATTTCCCTCGGCCGGATCGGCAGAAGCGGCCATGAAGGTCTGGCCGACGGTCAGGCGGGTGGGCTGAGCCAGCGCGGGCAACGCACCCACGGCCAGCAAGGCAACGGCAGCAAGAAGGCGGCGCATGATCCCTCCAAAGACCTTTGTCGCGTGGCGTCGAGCCTAGCACCGGGTCTTGCGCCGGACCATCGCGGCACCCGGCGGGATGCCTCCCGCCCCGGAGGGCGGAGCGGGAGTTATTGCGACTTACTTCGGGAAGGCGGTGGGCATCTTCGGATCGAGGCCCAGCTTCTTACCCAGCGTCGGGTTCGCGTAATAGATGATCATGTCTTCGATCTTGTCGCCGCGGAACCAGAAGAAGTTGCAGTTATTAAGGTGCAGGTCGCCCGTCTTCTTGTAGGCGGAGCCCTTCTTCGGCTTGAGGTGCGGCGTGAAGGTGGCGGCGGCCTTCTTGTTCGCCACGTCGACCACGGTGTTGTACTTGCCGAAATTGACGAGATAGTTGTCGAACAGGTGGCCGTAGAACACCTTGAAGGACTGATGCTTGCCCTTGGGATTCTTGAAGAAGATCTGCACAGGGTTGTCGCCGTGGTAGATCGTGACCCGCGCATCCTCGGTGAAGTTGGCGAGGACGGCGTCGTAGTTCTGCTTCATCACGCTGGCGAAGTATTTCTTCTCGATCACCTTCACATAGTCAGCGCGCGTCATCTTCTTTGTGGCCACCGATGTCTCCTCGTGGATTGGAACGGTACGGGAAGGGTGGATGCCCCCCCATGCGGTATAGCTTCCGCCGCCACGACAGGGAATCCAAGCAAGAATTTCCAGTTTGGCGCCCGGTTAAGTCACCCGAGGGTCAAAGCCGTGACCAAACGTGGACGCGTGAACGATGGAAGAGGCCTCGCGTTTGTGCAGTGGAAAGGCGCCTTCACCGATGCGGCGAAGGAAGCACCCCTCACCCTGACCGCGGCGACGGACGGTGAGCCGGGCGCGAAAGCCGCCGAAGGCAACAATCGCTATGGAGGTAGCCATGACGACCAAGAAGATTATTCTCGCGACCGCCCTGCTGGCTTCGACCCTGGCGCTCGGCGCCTGCGGTTCCAGCACGAGCGACCGCGCGCTGAGCGGTGCAGGTATCGGCGCCGGCGCGGGCGCGCTCGGCGGTGCACTCGTCGGGTCGCCGGTTGAAGGTGCGCTGATCGGCGGCGCGATTGGCGGCGCCACGGGCGCCCTGACCGACAAGGAGCAGATCGACCTAGGCAAGCCGGTCTGGCGCCGCTAAGGTCTGAACAACGAAAGCCCGCCGGCAGGAAACTGCCGGCGGGCTTTTTTGTGCGTGCGCGAAACCTGACTAGCCGCGGGCGGCCCGCGCCTCGTCCAGCCGGATGCAGGCGGCGCGGTGCGCGTCACCCACCACCTGCAAGGGCGGCATGGCGCTGCGGCAGGCGTCGATCACCAACGGACAGCGGCTGGCGAAGGGGCACCCTGGCGGCAGGTTGATCGGGCTGGGAATCTCGCCTTTGAGCCGCTGCGGCGCGATGCGCTGGCGCGGATCGGGCGGCAGGTGCGAGGACAACAAGGCTTGTGTGTAGGGATGTGCAGGCCGGGCGAAGACCTCCGCCGTTGGCCCCTCTTCCACGATGAAGCCGAGATAGAGCACGAGGATCCGCTCGCTGATGAGGCGAATGGTGCCAAGGTCGTGCGAGATGAACAGCATGGCCGCGCCGGTCTCGGCGCGCAGATCGGCGAGCAGCGCGAGGATACCGGCGCGCACCGAGAGATCGAGCGAACTCGTCGGCTCGTCCAGCACGATCAGCTTCGGGTTGGTGGCAATGGCGCGGGCGATGCAG
>CANJEJ010000171.1 GCA_947473325.1 Alphaproteobacteria bacterium
ACGACGTTGCGGCCCTTGGGGCCGAGCGTCACCTTGACGGCGTTGGCGAGGATGTTGACGCCGCGCAGCATCTTGTCGCGGGCATCGGAATCGAACTTAACGTCTTTGGCTGCCATTGGGCTGTGCTCCGGTTGTGTTGGTTTGAGTGTCGGTCAGGCCGTCAGGCGGCCTTCTTCTGGCTCGCGGCACCGTCAATGATGCCGAGAATGTCGCTTTCCTTGACGATGACGCGATCTTCGCCATCCATCTTCACTTCGGTGCCCGCGTATTTCGCGAACAGCACGCGGTCGCCCACCTTCACGCTCGGGGCAACCACGTCGCCCTTGTCGGTGCGGGCGCCCGGCCCAACGGCCAGCACCTCGCCCTCCATGGGTTTTTCCTGGGCAGTGTCGGGAATGATGATGCCGCCGGCCGTCTTGCTGTCGGACTCGATCCGGCGAACCAGAACGCGATCATGAAGCGGGCGGAAGGGCATCGATCAACTCCGTAATAGTCGGGCCGTTAGCACTCGCTAGTTTTGAGTGCCAAGCCGCAGCGCGGATATAGGCCAGCCCCGCCCGAAATTCAAGCGGGAGCCCGGCAAAAAGCAGTTGACAAGAATGACTGCCAAATATCTGAAAACACAGGGAATTTGACTTTCGGCACCTGCGGTATCCAGAATCGTTGCGTTCTCAGTGGGTGCTTATTTCAGGGGACGCCATGACGAGCATCGATCTGGCTTTAAAGGGCTACAGGCTGATGACCGCGGAAATCCTTTACCACCTGCCGGACTATCCCCGGCTCTTGCAGAGTTTCGTCCTGCAGCGCCATGACCTGGCGCCGCGCTATCCGGAACTCGCCCGCTTCCTCGCCTATTGGGAGGAACATATCGAAGCGAAGATTCACTCGGTGAAGATCTCGTCCGCCGGCATTCTCACGCCGGCCGAGTTTCGCCATGTGACGCAGATGACGACCCTGCACTGATCCAACCGGGGCCGGCAGTGCCGGCCCCGTTCAGGGTCAGCCGATAATGCCCATGATGTCGGACTCCTTCATGATGAGGAGTTCTTCGCCATCGAGCTTGACCTCGGTGCCGGACCACTTGCCGAACAGGATCTTGTCGCCCTTCTTGACGTCGAGCGCCTTGAGCTTGCCGTCCTCGCCCCGCGTGCCCGGGCCGGCGGCGATGACTTCGCCTTCCATCGGCTTTTCCTGGGCGGTGTCGGGGATGATGATGCCCCCGGCAGTCTTCTGGTTCTGGTCGAGACGGCGCACGACAACGCGGTCGTGGAGCGGACGGAACTTCATGGATTGTCCTCGCTGCAAACGGAGCGGATGAAAGGGGTGGCACTCACCCAAAGTGAGTGCCAGCTACTTAGAGGCGGCCCTTTCGCCTGTCAACCGTTCAGCGGTTGGTTCGCTTCTGCAATAGCCGGGCGGGCCGCCGTTTTTCGGCGATCGGGAACAGCGAAAAGGTGCGCTTGACCATGTTGGTCACGCCCGACACCCCGGCCATGTAGCTCTTCAGTTCCGGGGTCGCTTCGGCCTCGACCAGCCGCGTGGGCCGCGACGGGTCCATGGTCTCGAAGCGCAAGCTGAACCAGGGGTCGCCGCGGCGCAGCTCCAACGGCTTTGCCAGGTTGTGCCACTCGAAGGCCCACATCAGCGGCCGCGGCCAGATATGGATGGGAAAACGCCCGCCCATCAGCAGGCCCGGCCAGGGCCGCATCTGGAAATGGGCGTAGGGCGGCATCTGGTTGAGCCAGACCGGCTCGTCCGCCAGGAACACATAGGGTGTCGGAATCTGCAGCACGGGCCGCTCGGGATGCCGCCATTCCTTACGCGCCATCAACTTGACGATGCGGCCCATGTGGTTGCTGCGCACGGCGGCCCTGTCGCCGTCGAGGTTGACGAGCGCCGGCTCCTCCCCCGCCTTCAGCTTCAGGCCGAGACGCAGGTCATAGGGGCACGGCACATCGATGAGGCGCGCTTCATAGTCGAGGATGGCGGGGCAATAGGCGGCAGATTTCGCGTGTTCGGAAGTCGGCACCGCGCGCGGGAACGGCTTCGGGTCGTCCCAGAGGAAGGCGCCGGCTTCGTCCTTCAGCAGCCAGCCAATCTCGACGATGCGGCTGGAAGGAGCCGGCTTGTCCACACCGAGCCGATCCAGCAAGGGCCGGACGCGTTGGCGCAGGGCATCGAAGGCCATGCCGTCAGTCCGCCGCGTGCGGCAGCGCCTGCTCCAGGCGGTGGCGGAAGCGCTGCGCGTCGGCGGCGCTGAGGCCGACCTTCATGTCGGCGAAGCCGTCGGCGTCCGCGCGCTCGACCACCCGGCCATGGGCGTAGAGCCAGGCGATGGAAGCGCCATCCGACAAAGGCAGGTGGAAGTCGTGCAGGTTGTCGCTACGCGACAGCGCCGATTCGATGCGCGCCATCAGCGCATCGAGACCGCTGCCTTCCAGCGCCGAAATGAGCAGCGCATCGGTGCGTTCGGCGCCGCCCGCCAGCGTCATCTGCGCCTCGGCCGGCAGCAGATCGATCTTGTTCAGCACCTCGATCACGGTGGCGCCGGCATCGACGCCGACCTCCTGCAGGATCGTCTCGACGTCCTGCTTCTGTGCTGCCGCGTCGGGATGCGAGGCGTCGCGCACATGGACGATGACATCGGCCTCGCGCACCTCTTCCAGCGTCGCCGAGAAGGCGGCGACCAGGTCGTGCGGCAAGTCCGAGATGAAGCCCACCGTGTCGGACACGATCGCGTTGCGCCCCGACGGCAGGCGGAGCTGGCGCATGGTGGGGTCGAGCGTGGCAAACAGCATGTCCTTGGCCATCACCTCGGCGGCGGTCAGCCGGTTGAACAGCGTCGATTTGCCGGCGTTGGTGTAGCCCACAAGGGCGATGACTGGATACGGCACGCGCTTGCGGCTGGCGCGGTGCAGCGTGCGGGTGCGGCGCACCTCTTCCAGCTCGCGCTTCAGCTTGGCGATACGGTCGGCGATCAGCCGGCGGTCCGATTCAATCTGGCGCTCGCCGGGACCGGCCAGGAAGCCGCGGCCGCCGCGCTGGCGCTCAAGGTGGGTCCAGGTCCGCACCAGGCGGCTGCGCTGGTAGGACAGGCGCGCAAGTTCGACTTGCAGCCGGCCTTCCCGGGTGCGGGCGCGGTCGGCGAAGATTTCCAGGATCAGGCCGGTGCGGTCCACAACCTTGCACGCCCAGGCCTTCTCGAGGTTGCGCTGCTGCACGGGCGTGAGCGGCGCATCGACGAAGACGACCTCGATCTGATTCTCGGCGACCTTGGCGCCGATCTCTTCCACCTTGCCCTGTCCCAGCAGGGTGGCTGGCCGCGGATGCGGCACAGTGACGACCGCGCTGTAGGCGACGGCAAGCCCGATCGCCGCGGCGAGGCCCTCGGCCTCAGCAAGACTGGCTCCGGGCGCACGGGCGCCTGCGCCGGTCCGCTCGCCGCGCAACAGGTCGGGGTGGATGACGCCGGCGCGGCCCGAGCCGGCGAGAGGGGGGTGAGTCGTGTCGGTCAAGGGCCGCGCGAACTCCTTACGCTGTTTCGCCCGCGTCTTCAGCCGGATCGAATAGCTGGACCGGACCCGCCGGCATCACTGTCGAAATGGCGTGCTTGTAGACGAGCTGGACATGCCCGTCACGACGCAGCAGAACACAGAAATTGTCGAACCAGGAAATGACGCCCTGAAGCTTCACACCATTCACCAGGAAGACGGTGACCGGCAGCTTGTTCTTGCGGACGTGGTTCAAAAACACGTCCTGGACGTTCTGGGATTTGTTCGACGACATGGCGGCAACCGTCCTTTCGTTTTCTTGTTGGTTCCCCGTCCCCGATGGTCGCACGCCGCCTCTTGCGGACGTTCATGCGGTGTCGCTCGCGTCAAATGGCGCTTCCCGGCGCCATACGCAAGTGTAATCGGTCACAGCCACGTTAGGTACGGCCGTTCCCGCCCACCAACGTTATTTGCCACAAATTGTTTCAACCGCGCTGGACATGCGCCTCATAAAGCGCGCGCAGGCGCCGGGTGACCGGTCCCGGCACACCGGAGCCGATGCGCGTCGCGTCGATCTGGACCACCGGCATGACAAAACTCGTGGTGCTGGTAAGGAAGGCTTCCGGCGCGGCCTTGGCCTCGGCTGGGGTGAAGGGCCGCTCGATGATCGGGTGGCCTTCGGCCACCGCCAGCTCGACAAGAATCCGCCGCGTCACACCGCTCAGGATCGCATTTTCGAGGTGCCGGGTGACAAGGTTGCCCTTCTTATCAACGATCCATGCATTGGTCGAACTGCCTTCGGTGATGAAACCACTGGTATCCACCAGCCAGGCCTCGAAGGCTTCGGCTTCCCGCGCCGCCTGCTTTGCGAGAACGTTGGGCAGGAGGGATACCGACTTGATGTCGCAGCGGCCCCAGCGAATGTCCGGTTGCAGGATGACCTTAACTCCCTTCTCCACCTGGGCTGCCTTGGGCGGGCCGGCATGACGGGCGGTGACGACAAGGGCCGGTGCGGTGCGAACGGGGAAAGCATGATCGCGACGCGCGACGCCTCGCGTTATCTGCAGATAGACGATGCCCTGCCGCACCCGGTTCCGCCGGATGACCTCCTCCTGCACCCGGCTCAGGGCGGCGGGCGTCATCGGCCAGGCAATGCCCAGTTCGCGCAGGGACCGGTCCAGTCGTTCCATGTGCGGACCATTGTCGACGAGCTTGCCGTCGACCACCGCCGTCACCTCATAAACCCCATCGGCGAACTGGTAGCCCCGGTCCTCGACATGGACCCGGGCCGAGCGGTGTGGAACGTAACGGCCATTGACATAGGCAATGCGGGACATGGGTGCCGGCAATCTCAGAAGAAGCCGATGCGGACGGCGAACAGCTTTTCCATCTTCTTGATGGTCTCGCGCCGGGTGATGGCGACGATGCGGTCGCCCGCCTCGATGACCGTGTCGCCGCGCGGAATGATGATCTCGTGCTTGCGCGCAATGGCGCCCAATACGATGCCGTGCGGCAGATCGACATCGCGCAGCGGCACACCGACCAGTGGCGAGGTTTCCAGCGCCTCGGCCTCGACAATCTCGGCGGCGCCGTCCCGGAGTGAATGGACACCCCGGATGCGGCCCTTGCGCACCTGCTGCAAGATGCGCGACACCGTGATCGAGCGCGGGTTGATCACCGCGTCAATACCGAGCGAGCGCATGAGCGGCGCATAGCCCGCATTGTTGATCAGCGGCATCGCATGCTTCGCGCCCTTGCGCTTGGCGAGCAGGGAGCTCAACACGTTCACCTGGTCGTCATTGGTGACGGACAGGACCGCCTCGGCGGTCTGCACATTGGCTTCAGCCAGGATTTCGCTGTTCAGCGAATCGCCATGCAGGACATCGACGCCGGTCAGCTGGTCGGCGATGTACTCCGCGCGCTCCTTGCTCCGCTCGATGATCTTGAGGTTGAGGCTGGAAAACTCCGCCAGCATCAGCCGGGCGAGGAACAGGCCGATATTGCCGCCGCCGATGATGACGACGCGGCGCGATTCGTTCTCGTTGTGGCCAAAGGCGTCCATCGAGCGCACGAGGTGCTGGGTATCGACGGCGAAATAGACCTCGTCGCCGATCAGCATCTGGTCGTCGGGCGTCGGAACCATCAGCGTCTCGCCGCGCAGGATCGCCATGATGCGGATGTGCAGGTCGGGAAACAGCGCGGTGAGCTGGCGCAGCGGCGTATCGACCAGCGGACATTCCTCGCCCAGCGCCACCGCCACAACCCGCACCCGGTCATCGACGAAGGAAATCATGTCGCTCGCGCCGGGCACGTGCAGGCGGCGGACGACGGCGCGCGCCACTTCCATTTCCGGCGAGATGATGAGGTCGATCGGCAGGTGGTCGCGGCTGAAAAGATTTCCCCAGGCGGGGTCGAGGTAGTTCTGGCTACGCACACGCGCCACCTTGACAGGTACGCCGAACAGCGAATGCGCCACCTGGCAGGCGATCATGTTCACTTCGTCGTTCTGGGTAACGGCGATGATCATGTCGGCCCCGGCGATGCCGGCACGCTCCAGCACGTCGGGAAAGGCCGCATGGCCTTGCAAGGCCTGCACATCCATCGTCTCGTTGATGCGATGGATCGTCTCGGCCGAACGGTCAATGACGGTGACGTCGTTGTGCTCGCTGGCGAGTTGCTGGGCAATGCTGGAGCCGACCTGGCCGGCGCCGCAGACGATGACTTTCATGTCTTCGGCCTGGTCAGATCGGGCCGCGCACGAGACCGCCGACGCCGAGCGCCTTCAGCTTTCGGTGCAGGGCCGAGCGTTCCATGCCGACGAAAGACGCGGTGCGCGATATGTTTCCGCCGAAGCGGCCGATCTGGGCCATCAGGTATTCCCGTTCAAACTGCTCGCGCGCCTCGCGAAGTGGCATCGCCATGATCTCGCCATTGCCGGAGCTGCGCAGCAGCACTGGCGTCGTGGCGACAATGTCCGGCGGCATGGTCTCGGTGGTGATCAGCGTGCCGGGTCCGCCCGGCGCCATGATCAGCAGCCGCTCGATCATGTTGCGCAACTCGCGCACGTTGCCCGGCCAGTCGCGCGCTTGCAGCACGGCCATGGCGTCATCGGCGATGGCACGCGGCGGCAGTCCGATCACCTGCGCCATGCGTTCCATGAAGTGGCGGGCAAGCCGCGGAATGTCGTCGCGACGCTCGGCAAGCGACGGCACGCGCACCGGCACCACGGCCAGACGGTGATAGAGGTCCTCGCGGAAACGGCCGGCCGAAATCTCGGCGGCCAGGTCGCGGCTCGAGCCACTGACCACGCGCACATCGACGCGCACCTCGGTAGCGCCGCCGATACGGGTGAAGGTCTGTTCCTGCAGCACGCGCAGGATGCGCCCTTGAGTCTCGATGGGCATGTCGGCGACTTCGTCGATGAAGAGCGTGCCGCCATGCGCCTGCTCAAAGGTGCCAACCTTGCGGCGGCCTTCAGGCGCGTCCGGCCCCTCCTCCATCCCGAACAGCTCGATCTCGACGCGCTCGGGTGCAAGGCGCGCCGCGTTGAGAACGACAAAAGGGCCCTCGGCGCGCTTCGAGCGGCTGTGCAGCAGTCGCGCCGCCATTTCCTTGCCCGAGCCCGGCGGCCCGGACACGAGGACGCGGCTGCCGGTCGGGGCGACCTTTTCAAATGGCAAGCCGCAACGCATTCATCGCCGGCGCTTCGCCGACCAGACCGGTGTCCTGGCCGGTCTGTGCGCGCAGTTCCTGGTTCTCCCGGCGCAGCCGAGCTGCTTCCAGGGCGCGGCGCACCGCGAGCAGCAACCGGTCGGCCTTGAAAGGCTTCTCAAGATAATCGTAGGCGCCATGCTTGATGGCCGCGACCGCGGTCTCGATGTTGCCATGGCCGCTGATGATCAGCACCGGCAGGTCCGGGTGGTCAGACTTCAGCACATTGAGAAGTTCAAGCCCGTCGAGATGGCTGCCCTCGAGCCATATGTCGAGCACGACCAGCATCGGAAGGCGCGCCTCGACGGCGAGCAGCGCGGTGCGCGCGTCGATGGCTGTGCGCGGCTCATAGCCCTCGTCGCCGAGAATGCCGGAGACGAGCTCGCGAATGTCGGCCTCGTCATCAACGATCAGAATGTCATGCGCCAAGAATTGGTCCTTTGCCTCTGCCGCGCACTATTCGGCGGCTCGCGCCGGCGGAACCGCCGACGGCCGGAGCCGGCTGAATATCAGGCGGACCCGCGCCCCGCCGCCGTCCCGATCTTCCAGGACGAGACTGCCGCGATGTTCTTCCATGATCTTCTTCACGATGGCTAGGCCCAAACCCGTTCCCTTGCTGCGGGTTGTGACATAGGGCTCGGTCAGGCGATGGCGCAATTCGGCGGGGAACCCGCGGCCGTTGTCTTCAACCGCGATCTCGGCCTCTTCGGCATTGGCACTGACGCGCAGCACCACGCGCCCC
>CANJEJ010000172.1 GCA_947473325.1 Alphaproteobacteria bacterium
AAGGGGCTCGGCGCCTCCTCGATCACCTTCTGGTGGCGGCGCTGGATCGAGCATTCGCGCTCGCCGAGATAGACGATGTTGCCATGGGCGTCGGCCAGCACCTGGATCTCGATATGGCGCGGCGTCTCGACATAGCGTTCGATGAAGACGCGGTCGTCGCCGAACGAAGCCTTGGCCTCGCTGGTGGCGCGGGTGAAGCCTTCGCGCACCTCCTTGTCGGAGCGCGCGATGCGCATGCCCTTGCCGCCGCCCCCGGCGGAGGCCTTGATCATGACGGGGAAACCGACCTGGTGAGCGATCTTCACCGCATGGTCGGGATCGGACACTTCGCCCAGGAAGCCCGGCACAGTGCTGACGCCCGCCTTCTCGGCCAGCTTCTTCGATTCGATCTTGTCGCCCATGGCGCCGATGGCTTCGCGCGTCGGGCCGATGAAGGCGATGCCGGCCGCCTCCAGCGCGGCGACGAAGTTGGAATTCTCCGACAGGAAGCCGAAGCCGGGATGCACCGCGTCCGCGCCGGTCTGGCGGCAGGCGCGGATCACCGCGTCCATGTTCAGGTAGCTCTGCGCCGCCGCGGCACCGCCGATATGCACCGCTTCATCCGCCATCTCGACATGCAGACCGTTCGCGTCGGCATCGGAATAGACAGCAACCGTCCTGATTCCCATGCGCTTGGCGGTGCGGATGACGCGGCAGGCAATTTCGCCGCGGTTGGCGATGAGGATTTTCTTGAACATGCGACTCGCGGATGCTGCGGCGGCAACAATGGAAGATGACGGAACGAACCCAAATTTTTGCTGCAAAAACAATGTGCCCCTGCCGATGACCGGCACACAGGCAACACGGGAGAAGCAGGGCGCGGGGCGACTCTAGCGGCCCCGGCAGGCCAGTCCAACCGGCATCCGGGCCCATCGCAATAGTTTAACCTGTCCACAGGTACGTATGGGGAACAATTGGGTCGGTTCAAGAGAAAATTCCTGTCTCAGCCTTCACATCTTGCGCCCCACCCCTATCATTGGGCCCGAACCCCGCTCCCGGCCCATCGTTGTCCCTGCACAAGGCAGATCCCTGCCTGACCGTGATCAGGGAGATTTCCATGGCTTCTGTCGAACGTCCGGCGTCAACGGTGCGCCCCGACGACACCCAGAGCAGCCGCGTCCGACAGGGCGTAACCGGGCACAACGTGCGCTACATGCTCGGCTGGGGGCTGGCCGGCATCGTCATCTCCTTTGCCGTCCTCTACTTCATCTTCTTCTGAGATTCGGCGCGGGCGTCATGCCGCAGGGCGACAAGTCGGCCTATACCGACAAGCAGAAGCGCAAGGCCCGGCACATCGAGGCGGGCTATCGCGCAAGCGGAGCGTCGAAGAAGACCGCCGAGGCGCGCGCCTGGGCCACCATCAACAAGGAAGACGGCGGCGGCAACAAGAGCGGATCGGGGCGCGGGGTGAAGGACACCAAGGTGTCGGCGCGCAAGGGCGGCCGTCTAGGCGGCAAGGCCACCGCCGCGCGGCCCAAGACGGCACGCTCAGCGTCGGCAAAGAAGGCGGCGGCCACGCGCAAGCGCCGTGGGCACTAGTTAACTCAATCCCTCCGGATCGAAACTCGGATCCCCCTCGCCCCTGCCCATGCGCGGGAAGCGCGGGGCGCTGTCGCGAATGTGCAGCCAGCCGAGCTTCTGGCTGGCCCAGACATGGGCCCTGGGCTCGAAGTCGCCAGCCCGGTCGAGCACGCCGATGTTGATATGCACTTCGCCCGGATATTTGTCGCCTTCATAGGTGAGCGCACCGCCGCAGGCCGTGCAGAAGGTGCGCCGCACGCCGGGCGATGAAGCAAAGGCTGCAGGCGGCTCGGACAGCCAGCGCAACTGCGCGGCCTTCACACCAACAAAGGTCGCCACCGCCGCGCCGGTGTTGCGGCGGCACTCGTTGCAGTGGCAATGGGCGACGAAGAGCGGCCGACCCGAGAATTCAAGGTGAATAGCGCCGTAGGCAGTGACCGGTGTGGGTGGCTTCGGTCATCGCCCGTCCATCACAACGGAATGTTGTCGTGCTTCTTCCATGGGTTTTCGAGCTCCTTGGTCGACAGCATCTCAAGCGCGCGGCAGATGCGGAAGCGGGTGTTGCGCGGCATGATGACGTCGTCGAGGAAGCCGCGGTGGCTGGCGACGAAGGGGTTGGCAAAGCGCTCGCGATATTCCTGCGTGCGCGCCTCAATGCGGGCGGGGTCGTTCATCTCGCTGCGGAAGATGATCTCTACCGCGCCCTTCGGCCCCATCACCGCGATCTCCGCCGACGGCCAGGCATAGTTCATGTCGCCGCGCAGGTGCTTGGAGCTCATCACGTCATAGGCGCCGCCATAGGCCTTGCGGGTAATGACGGTGACCTTCGGCACCGTCGCCTCGCCATAGGCGAAGAGCAGCTTGGCGCCATGCTTGATGATGCCGCGGAATTCCTGGTCGGTGCCAGGCAGGAAGCCCGGCACGTCGACGAAGGTGACGATGGGAATGTGGAAACAATCACAAAAACGAACAAAGCGCGCGGCCTTGCGCGAAGAATCGATGTCGAGGCAGCCCGCCAGCACCATCGGCTGGTTGGCGACGATGCCGACCGTGCGGCCGCCCATGCGGGCGAAGCCGGTGATGATGTTGCGGGCATAGGCCGGCTGGATCTCGAAGAAATCGCCCTCGTCGACGACCTTCTCGATCAGCTCCTTCATGTCATAGGGCTTGGCCGCGTCGCGCGGTACCAGCGTATCGAGCGAGCGTTCCAAGCGCTCGATCGAATCCTCGCTCAACCGCACCGGCACCTCTTCGCGGTTCGACAGCGGCAGGAAGTCGAACAGGCGGCGCACCTGCATCAGGGTCTCGACATCGTTCTCGAAGGCGAGGTCGGCGACGCCGGACCTGGTGGAATGGGTTGTGGCGCCGCCGAGCTGTTCCTGCGTCACCACCTCATGCGTCACCGTCTTCACCACATCGGGCCCGGTGACGAACATGTAGGACGTGTCCTTCACCATGAAGATGAAGTCGGTCATGGCCGGGGCATAGACGGCGCCGCCGGCGCAGGGACCCATGATGACGGAAATCTGCGGCACGACGCCCGAGGCGAGGATGGTCTTCTGGAACACATCGGCATAGCCGCCGAGCGAATCCACGCCTTCCTGGATGCGGGCGCCGCCCGAATCGTTGAGGCCGATGACCGGCGCGCCGACCTTCATCGCCTGGTCCATGATCTTGCATATCTTCTGGGCATGCGTCGCCGACAGCGAGCCGCCGAACACCGTGAAGTCCTGGCTGAAGACGAAGACAAGGCGGCCGTTGATCTTGCCATAGCCGGTGACGACGCCGTCGCCCGGCACCTTCTGCTCACCCATGCCGAATTCGGTCGAGCGGTGCTCGACGAACATGTCGAATTCCTCGAACGAACCCTCGTCGAGCAGCACCTCGATCCGCTCGCGTGCCGTCAGCTTGCCCTTGGCGTGTTGCGCCGCGATGCGCTTTTCGCCGCCGCCCTGGCGGGCCAGCGCACGCTTTTCCTCAAGCTGACGGATGATATCCTGCATCGAAATCGGGCTCCCACAACCACGCCGCCCTCTTCCATAGCAATATGTTGTGCGTTGGCCAATGGTGCATGCGCGGCGCGCTTCGGCAGCGCGACAGCCGGTTGAGGGCAGCCGCCTCTAGCGCAGCAGCGCGAGCAGCCGGCCCGCGACCTCCAGGGCAGCGCGGGCGTTGGCGGCGACCTGTTCGGCCTCGGCATCCGCGCCCCATTGTTCGATCTGGAATTCGGCGTCGATGCGGCTTGTATGCCAGGCGGCAGCCGTGTCGATGCGGCCATGGAGGAGCGCAAGGCCGATCACCAGCGAGCCTGTCAGCGAGGTGACGCTGTGCAGCACGACGAGGCGGAAATCGTCGAGCAGGCCGACAGCCCGGCCCAGTGCGCGCAGCGCCTGGTCGTCCTGGTCGACTGGCATGACGCCGGCGGTGACCCGCAGCGGCGCATCGAACTCGATCGCGGCCCAGTCGAGCAGGGACTGCCAGGCCCGGTGCTGGCGTTCGACCAGCTTGTCCGGACCGGGGGCGCGATAGCACAGCAGGTCGGTGCCGGCGAAGCGGAGCAGCTCTTCCACCACCATGGCGCGCTGCGGACCGACGCGGTCGAGCGCGGTGCAGGCGAGCGTCATCAGGCCCATGCCGCTGGGATCGATCACTTCCCCCTGCCCCTGCCATTCGGCGGCGATGGCAGCGGCGAGGTCCTGATTGGGAACCACGAGATGGCCCTTGGCCGGGGTGCGCACCGGCTTGCCGTCGAGGGTGACGTGGAAGCCCGCTTCGGCCGGCGCCGTGCCGGCCGTCTTGTAGAACCGCTTCATTCAGTCTCCGAACACGCGATTGAGGTTGCGGCCGACGCCGCCGAGGATGCCGCCCGGCTGCGGTGGCGGCACCGGGGCGGTGGATGCGGGTGGCGCGGCGACGGGCTTTTCCACCGCCGCCTCGCAAGGGTTGCGGTCGGCGGTGACGCCCTCGATCACTGGAACAATGAGCACCAGCGGATTGACGAAGACGCCCAGCGTCGTGATCAGCCGCCGCGCGGTGCCGGTGGCGGTGGGCGTGATCGTGGGACTGGCGAGCGGCCCCGTGACCGAGACGGGCACGGCAAGGTCGAGCAGGCGGATTTCCTTCGGCCGGGGCGTCAGCACCATGTTGGCCTGCTCGCGGCCGAGGTCGATCGTGCCGGTGCCGGCGACGCTCATGTATTCGGTGTCGAGCAACAGCGCCTTCGTCGTTGCCACGCCGCGATCGAGGGTGAAGTCGCCGACGAAGCAGTTGATGGCGGTGCGGTCGCGGTTGTCCCAGGGCGCCAGCTTGCGCAACAACCCGCCCTCGATGAAGGTGAAGCCGCCCTGGCGCACGTAGCCCTGCTGGCCGACGACGCGCAAGCTGCCCTTCAGGGTGGCGGCCAGTCCTTGCGCGTTGACCCCGGCGCCGACGAGGCGGACGGTTGAGTCGACCGGCATCTTCAGCATGGTGGGGATGCCTTCATCCTGCGCCAGGATGCCAAGCAGGGCACCCAGGTCGACGCCTTTCGAATCCACCGCGAGATCGACCACCGCCGTGTTGCCGCGCCCGTCCACCGTGCCGCGCAGCGCGAGCCTTCCGCCTTCCATGGTGCCCGACAGGTCGGTCAACGTGAGGACTCCGTTTGAAATCGTCCCGGCGAACACGGCGTCGCGCGTGGCGACGCCATAGCCTTCGATACTGCCGGCGCGCAGCGTCACTTCGCCATCGACCTCGCGCAGCAGGGCCAGGGGAAAAGGATCGGACGGCAGCAGCCGGGCGCGGGCGCGCGGCAGGACCGGCGTCTTCGGCGGGGTCGCCTTGCCGGCCTCGGCGGCGGCGTGGTCAAAGTCCTCCAGCCGCAGGCGCGGCGCCGTCAGGCTGGCGGTCAGGCGCGGCCGGTCGCCCGACACCGCCAGATCGGCGGTGCCGCCGACGCGGCTTTCGCCCACCTGCACCGCGAGATCGCGCGCGGCGAGCCGGTCGGGAGTCAGCCGCAGCGTGGCGGCGGCCGCATAGGGCCCGGCAGGCGTCAGGTCGAGGCCGCCCAGCGCGGCGAAATCGCGCAGCAGGCGGCCCCGGGCATCGACCGCGACCGTCAGGTCGAGCGGCGCTGCGGGATCGGGCGTGTCGCCCTTGAGCGCGATACGGGAGCCTTTGGTTTCCAGCGCCAGTTCCAGCGGCACGCTGCGCGAAGCCAGCGCGTCGTCGAGTGACAGGATGCGGCCGCGCAAGGACGCGGCATCGCCCGCGATGGTGCCGTCGCCCTCGATCAGCAGCGGCTGGCCCCGCCCCTGCGCCGTCAGCGCCAGGCGGGGCATGTCGACCGCGATGTCGGGGATGCCGTCGCGCGGGTCGCCCAGCGTGACGGCGAGTCCGTGAAGCGTGGCGACGCCGGTGGCCGCGAGCACCAGGTCGCGCACCGAGCGGCCCCTTGTATCGAGTTTGCCGTCCACCACCAGGCGGGACGCGGGCACGGCGCGCAGGCGGTCGAACTGCGCCGCGATGGGGCCGAGGTCGAGATCGCGGCCGGCGAAGATCAGGCTGGCGTCAAACCCGTCCCGACCCGCCGCCAGCCGGCCGCTGGCGGACAGCGGCGCGCCCGCAAAGTCGCTGGTCAGCTTCGCCAGCGTGGCGGTGCCGTCCTTCAACCGCAGCGCCAGCGCTGTGGTGCGGAAGGACTGGCCGGCAAGGCGCAGCGCCTTCACGTCGAGGTCGAGCGCAAGGTCCATCGCGCTTAGCGGCGCGGGATCGATGGGCGTGGCGTCGAAGGCCGGCAGCACGGCCACGGGAGCGCGGCTGCGCGCCTGGGTGCCGGGCGCGTTCAGGGCGCCGGTCAGCGCGTCGAGGTCGAGCGCGGCGCCGCGCAGGGCCAGAGTGAGCGACGGCCGCGCCCCCTGCAGGGCGAGCGTTCCGTCAGCGGCCAGCTTCGTGCCCGGCAGTTCGATGGCGATGTCGCTGAATGCCACCTGGTCGGGCGTCAACCGCGCGATGCCGGCGAGGCGATAGGGGCCGAGCGGCAGCGGCGCGCCGGCCAGCGCAGTCAGGTCGATCAGGCTGGGGCCGGCGGCGTCGAAGCGCAGGCGCAAGCCGGGCGTGGCCGGATCCTGCGCCAGCGCCAGCGAGGCCTGGCTGCGGCCGACCTTGAGTTGCGCCGTGCCGGCATAGGGCTGCCCGCTGCCATAGCGGGCGAGCGGGTCGAGCTTGCCGGTGAGTTGCAGGGTTTCGCCGCGCGAAGAGCCGGTGGCGGCGAGATCCACCGGCTTCCCGGCGCCCGCAAAGACGAGCGACGCGCGCGACAGGGTGAGCGGCAACGCGCCAGCGCCCAGGCGCAGGTCGATGCCCGTCGCCACCGCCTCCGCCTCCAGCGCTGCGGCCAGCGCACGTGGCGAGGCGCCGGCGGTCTTCAGCGTGAGGCGGGTATGCGCCGTTCCGACACTGGCGACATCGGGCTGCGCCAGCAGGGCGCCGACGTCGAGGCCGGAAAGTTGCAACGACGCCTCGAGCTGCGGCGGGCTGGCGGTGGCATCGACCGTCGCGCGGCCTTCCACGCTGCCCTCGCCGAGTGTCCCGGCGAGTCGGCTGACGGTGAGGCGGCCGCGGTCGAGCGCGGCGTCGACGGCCAGTCCCTTGATCTGCTGGCCGCCGGCGCGCAGCGAATCCAGCGACAGGGCAACCGTCGCATCGAACGCCCGCAGCAGCGCGAAAGGCAGCGGGGTATCGGGCAGCGTCTCCGGCAGCGCGATCAGCGTCGCGGTGCTGGTGTCCGTGGTGGATGGCGCGGCATCTGGCCCCAGCAGATCGGCGAGATCGAAACCGGGACTGCGCAACGTCACGTCAAGACGCGGCCGCTCGCCTTCGGCCTGCCAGGCCAAGCGGCCTTCGACGCGGCTGGCGCCCAGCGAGAGGCGCAGGTCGTCGAGCGCGACGCGGCCATCGCTGCCCTCGCGCAGCGCCACCGACAGGCGCAGCGGCGCGCTGGGCGGCAGGGCGCCGCCGACAAGGGCGGACAGCGTGGAGAGGCTCGGGCTTTCGAGAACCAGCGCGGCGTCAAGGCCGCGGCCTTCCAGCGGTTCGGTGAGGCGACCATCAAGGGTCAGGCGCATGGCACCGAGGTCGAGCTGGCCATTCAAGGCCACATGCTTCCCCATCAGAAGATGGTCAAGCGGGCCACTGCGCGCGTCAAGGGCAATGCGCTCGCCCCGGAAGCGCGCGGCCAGCGTGACGCTGAGCGGGCCGGTGCCGCCGCCGGGATCAACCCGCGCAGTCTCGATCTTCACCTCCACCGGCTCGGCCGTGCCGGCGCGGTAGGAGATGGTGGCGTCGCGCAGATTGATCGCGTCGGGCAGTGTCGGCAGGCCGGCGGCATCG
>CANJEJ010000173.1 GCA_947473325.1 Alphaproteobacteria bacterium
ATAGAGCGGTTCGATCACCTTGCCGCGGTCCATGATCTTGACCGGCGGGATGATGAGGCCCTCCTGGTGGATGTCGGTGGCGCCGATCATCACGCTGCCGGGCACCAGGCCGCCGATGTCGGTGACATGGCCATAGGCCTGGGCATATGCGACAAGCTCACCCTTCCAGAACACCGGCTGGGTGATGCACAAGTCGGGCAGATGCGTCAGGCCGCCGGCCGACTTGAAGGGATCGTTCCAGATGAAGACATCGCCTTCATGTACGTCTTCCGCCTTGTAGTTCTGCAGGATGGGGTCGACATGCGCCGCGCCCGAGGCGGACGAGACGTTGCGGCCATGGCGGTCGAAAACGCCGGCGCGATAGTCGCGACCTTCGCGGATGACCACCGAGCGCGCCGTGCGCTCGATCTGCAATTCCATCTCGCGCCGCGTGGATTCCACCGTGCCGCCGATGATCTCCAGCGTGATCGGATCGACCTCGATCCGGTTCGGGCGGGCCGCACTGTATTCGGTGATCATCAACGCGTTCCTGTCAGGATCCAGCGGTAGTCATTCCCCTCGCTCGGGGCAGCGGCAAAGGTGCGCGGGTCGTTCACCGGATCGGCCGACCGTTTCACATAGCCCGATCTCGCCTCGGCAAAACCGGCGTCGCGCGCCAGCGCCACCATGTCGGTCGAGCAGACGGCGTCCCAGAAGGGCTCGCCGTTGTAATAGGTCTGCCAGCCGCGCATCACCTGGTTGTAGAGCTCCATGTCGGCATAGCGCACCGGCACTTCCATATGGGCAATCACCCCACCCTTGCGCAGCAGGCGGCGGCACTCCTTCAGGATGGCGGGCGCCGCGGTGCGCGAGGTTTCGTGGAACAGGTTGCTCGACACGATCAGGTCGAAATGACCGTCGGGATAATCCGTCTTCTCGGCGCTCTGCTGGGCAAAGTGGATTGGCTTGCCCAGGGCCGAGGCCCGCGCATGGGCGTAGCGCAGCATGGCCGCGCCAATGTCGATGGCGTGAATCTCGGCATCCGGGAAATAGTTGGCGAGCCCCGTCGTCATGTGGCCGACCGAACAGCCCATGTCGAGGATGCGGCGCGGCTTCTGTTGCGGATAGGTGCCAAGCAGGAAGGCCGCAAGCACGCGGCCATTCGCATCATGCGCCGCGCCGCGGGCGCCAAGGTGATAGGCGAAGGCGCCACGGTCATAGATGGCGCCGGCGCGAACGTCGTCCTTGCACACCTCGGCGCCATAACTGCCCGGCATGCAATGATTGTCGATCTCGCTGAGATAGCGCGGCAGGACAAGGTTTTCGGCAAGGCGCAGGGAACCCTTCGGCTTCAGCGTCTTCGCCGTCTGGATCAGGCCGGGCAACTGGCGCGCCACGCTGCCTTCGATCGAATCCCACATCTGCTCCTGCGCCACGCGCATGAGCGAGCCCCAGGCTTGATGATAGGTGTCCTTCTCCATCGCCTTGCGCAACTCGGCCCGGCTTGTGGGGTCGCGGCCCTTTTCCTTGCGGAAGGCGGGCAGCACGCGGCGTTCCATCGCCACCTTGTTGCCTGGCGTGACGGTGACGGAGATGTGGCTCTTGAAGCTCGTGATGAAAGAGTCGCGCGCCCATTCGTCATGGTCGGGCACGGCCATCATCGCATGGGCCATCTGACGCATTGGCAAAATCCCTAGTTCGGCGCCGTCCAGGAAATGTCGCCGACGCTTTCCAGCGTGGCGAAGCGCGTGCCGCGGTCGAACAGGCCTGCGGCCATGCCCCTCGCCTGCCCGCGCAGCTTCGCGGTCTCGACCGCATCGACACTGCCATCGGCCTTCACCGCGACGCCGTAGGAGTCGCGTGCCGCCAGTGGCGTGATCAGGCCCAGCGACACATCATCAGCCACCTTCTCGGCAGGCCGCTTGAACGGATCGCCCCAGCCGCCGCCGCCGCAAGTCATGCCGCGCAACCGGTCGCCGGCCTTGACCGGCACCGAGTCGACCTTGTGCAGGATGCGCTTCTCATCTGGCGCGCCGGGGTTGAGCGTGTAGCTTGTCCCCGCGCCCGCCTTGCCGCCGGCCACGCCCCAGGGCTGGGTCTGCAGGCGGTCGTCGATGACATGGATGCTGCCGTCGACGAGGAAGCGAATCTGGCGTTGCACGCCGAAGCCGCCGCGATATTCGCCGGGACCGCCGGAATCGGGGCGCAAGCCTTCCTCCTCCACCACCAGCGGATAATGCGCTTCCATGAACTCGACCGGACGGCTGCGCCCGCGCACATTTCCGTTCAGCGCATCGGAGCCGTCGGCGCCGCCGCGACCGCCACCGCCGCCGCCGATGCCGTCGCGGAAGAAGAGCCGCTCGCCCCCCGGTCCTTGCATGGCCACGCCCCAGGTGGAGCGTGTGTCGGAAGAGCCTGGCGTGCGGCCGCCCAGCGAGCGCGACAGCGCGCCGAGGCAGAGTTCGGGAATGCGAAACAGCGTGTAGGCGCGGCACGAGGCCGGCGCCGGATATTTCGACGACAGCACTGTGCCAAGCGGCACCTTCACCGAAATGGCGCGGATGGCGCCGCCGTTGAAGATTGTGTCGGGCACGAGGTTGCGGAAGATCGAGACGAGATACTTCACATAGAAGCGGTCGTCGCCGGCGATGTTGATCGAGGCCTTGGACTGGGCGCCGGTGCCTTCGAAGTCGAAGGTCACATGCTCGCCCTCTTTCTTCATCGTTACCTTGAGCGGGATGAAGCGGCGCGGTTCGGCCGGCGTCGCGCCGACCACCTCGACAAAGTCCTCGAACGGATACTCGCCATCGGGGATCTGCGGGAAGGCCACTTCGCGCAGGGCACGTGCGCAGCGTTCCAGCAGTTCCTCGAAGCCGGCATCGACGACGTCGGCGCCATAGCGTTCGAACAGGTCGCGCGTGCGCGCCACGCCTACCTTGCAGGCCATGATGACGGCGTCGAGATCACCCTGAACGTCATGCGGGTAGCGGCTGTTGTTGATGATGGTGCGGTAGAGCGGTTCGATCACCTTGCCGGCCGACAGGATCTTCACCGGCGGGATGATGATGCCCTCCTGGTGGATGTCGGTGGCGCCGATCATCACGCTGCCGGGCACCAGGCCGCCGACGTCGGTCACATGGCCGAAGGCCTGGGCATAGGCGACGAGCTCACCGCGCCACATCACCGGTTGAGTCACGCACAGATCGGGCAGATGGGTCAGGCCGCCGGCCGACTTGAATGGGTCGTTCCAGATGAAGACGTCGCCGTCCTCGATCTCTTCCAGCTTGTAGTTCTGCAGGATGGGGTCGACGTGGGCCGCGCCCGAGGCGGATGAGACATTGCGGCCATGGCGGTCGAAGATGCCGGCGCGGTAGTCGCGCCCCTCGCGAATGACCACCGAACGCGCTGTGCGCTCGATCTGCAGTTCCATTTCCCGCCGCGTCGCCTCGATGGTGCCACCGATGATCTCGAGCGTGATCGGATCGATGGCGGGCGAATTGCGACGGTCGGTCGAAGCAGGGGCGATGGTCATCGGATATTCAACTCACTCGAAGAAAAGAAAGGGCGGCGCACGATGCGCCGCCCTTTGGCACTCAGTTGGTCGCGGCGCCGCCGGCGACAAACTCATTGGTCATGTAGGACGAGATCGGCATTTCTTTCTCCAGAACCTTGTACTGGAGCAGCAGCGCCTGCGTGTCCTTCCAGTCCTTCTCGGACTGCATGCCGAAGGGCTTGCCCGGCACGGCCGGACCGACGAACTTCAGCGAATTGGCGAAGTCGATGCTGTTGCCCTTGCGGCGCGCAGGATCGGCGTTGGGCGGCGAGTTCTTGGCCAGCGCATCGACCGCTTCTTCCGGGTTCTTCTGCGCATACTCCCAGCTCCGCGCCGTAGCTGCGATGAAGCGCTTCACGAGGTCGGGGTTCTTCTTCGCCACGTCGGCGTTGGCGACGATGCTGTAGCCAACGATCTTCACGCCATAGTCGGAATAGATGAAGGCGCGGGCACCGCCAGCGGCGTCGAACAGCGAATGGGCCCAGCCGGTCGCCATCATCGAATCGAAGTCGCCGTTCAACATCATGCGCAGCTTGGCCGCCGGATCGACCGCCACCTGCTTCACGTCCGATTCCTTGAGCCCGACGATCTGCAGCACGGCCGGCAGCAGCGCTTCGTTGGTGCCGCCCGGGGTGATGGCGATGGTCTTGCCCTTGAGGTCGGCCGGCGTGTTGATGTTGCTTTTGCTGAGCACATAGATTGCCTGGCCCATCACCGGCATGATCGTCGCGACGCTGGTGACCGGGATGCCGACGCTGACGCCGCGCATGATCGACTCGACCGCCGAGAAGCCAAACTGGTCATCGCCCTTGCCGACAAGCTGGACCACCTGGCCCGAACCGCGGCCTTCGGTGACCTTGAGCTCAATGCCAGCATCCTTGTAGAAGCCCTTCTCGATGCCGACGAAGAACGGCGCGTGATAGGACGAGTGGAACCAGTCAGTGCGTACGCTGACCTTGTCCTGCGCACTGGCGGACAATGCGGCCATGCTCGACACGAGCAGGGCGGCGGCACCCATTGCAAAGCGTTTCATGTGAATCTCCCTGTTGAAGCCAGTAATACCCTGCCGTCTCTCTTGTTAGTGGGCGGTGTCGTATTTTACCCGCTGCGAGACGTGCCAGCGGACAGCCACCCGTTCCAGAACCTCGACGATCAGAAAGAGCACGACGCCGGTGATGCTGAGAAGAACGATGCCGGCAAAAAGCGTGTCGGTCTTGAGGTTGCCGTTCGCGATCAGCAGCACCCGGCCGATGCCCTGATCGGCACCGATAAACTCGCCCACGATGGCGCCGATGACGGCCGCTGTGATGGCGAGCTTTAGGCCGGCGAAGATGCTCGGCAGCGCGTGCGGCAAGCGTATCTTGAAGAAGACCTGCAGCGTCGAGGCGCCCATTGAGCGCGCGAGATAGAGCTTCGGAATTTCCACGCTGCGCAGGCCGATCGCGGTCGAGATCACCATCGGGAAGAAGGCGATCAGGAAGGCGACAAGTATCTTGGGCGTGATGCCGAAGCCGAACCACATGACGAAGAGCGGTGCGATCGCCACCTTGGGGATCACCTGCGAACCAACCAGAATCGGATAGACCGTCTTCTCCATGATGTGCGAGGAGACAATGGCGATCGCAAGGCTGATGCCCACCACCACCGCGATCGCGAAACCGGCGAGGATTTCGTAGATCGTGTAGAGCATGCCGGGACCAAGCTGGTTCCAGTCGCGCCACAGGGCATAACCCACCTGCTGCGGCGTCGGCAGGATGAAAGCCTTGACGTCGAAGATGCGGATGGAGACATCCCAGATCACCACCAGCAGGATCACTGCGATGGTGGGATAGGCCCAGTTGGGCAGGGTAAACTTGCGGCGCACCGGCTGGGCCGGCACGCTGACGGCTTCAGCGGTCATGCCACGGCCCCCAGCTTCTGGGCCGGCGTGCGTTCCGTGCGCAGCACGCCCCAGTCCTCGAACATGGCGCGGATCTGCTTCGTGTAGGCGCCGAATTCCGGCGTCTCGCGCATCGCCATGGTGCGCGGCCGCGGCAGGTCGACCTTGATATCGGCCGCGATCTTGCCCGGCCGCGGCGTCATCACGATGATGCGGTCGGACAGGAAGACGGCTTCGGAAATGCTGTGGGTGACGAAGATGACCGTCTTCGGCTTGTCCATCCACAGGTCCTGCAGGTCCATGTTGAGCTGGTCGCGCGTCAGCGCATCGAGCGCGCCGAAGGGCTCGTCCATCAACAGGAGCGGCGGTTCGTGCACCAGCGCCCGGCAGATCGACACGCGCTGCTGCATGCCGCCCGACAATTCGAACGGATACTTCTGCTCGTAACCGTCGAGGCCAACCATCTTGAGCAGCTCGCGCGCCCGTGCCTCATACTGCGCCGGGGGCAGGCCGCGTATCTCGATCTGCAGCATCAGGTTCTTGAGAACCGTGCGCCAGTCGAGCAGGTTCGCTTCCTGGAAGACGATGCCAAGATCGGTATAGGGCCGGGTGACCGTGGTGCTGCCGATGGCGATGCGTCCGACGCTGCGCGCTACCAGCCCCGCCATCATCAGCATCAGCGTGCTCTTGCCGCAGCCGCTTGGACCGAGAAGGGCGACAAACTCGCCGTCCTTGATCGTCAGCGACACGTCATCGACGGCAAAGATTTCACCCGTGCGGGTGCCATAGGTCTTGCTGACCCGCTCGATGGAGACCGCCATGTCGCTCACGCCGGCACCTTTGCCGCCGCTGCTTTCACCGCAGCACCCGCCGCACCGGACCGCGTGGTCACCACCATGTTGCCGCCCGCATCGACGACGACGGACTGGCCCGGCAGAACCACCGTGGTCGTGTCGTATTGCTGAACAATCGCCGGTCCCATGAAGGATGCCCCCTCGCCCAGCCTGTCGCGCTCGTACACAGCCGCCTCGACAAAACCCGTCTCGGAGAAGAAGACCTGCTGCACGCCAACCTGGGCGTCTGCCGCATTTCGCGAACCGCCCTGCGCCTTGAAGGGCGCCAGCGGCCGCATCAGGCCAATCCCCGCGACGCGCAGATTGACGACCTCCACCTGCTGCGTACCCCGGTAAGAGTAGCCGTAAGCGAGCTCATGCGCATCATGCAGGCTGTCAAACATCGCCGTGATGGCGGCGTCATCCATCGGGCCAGCCCGCAGGGTGACCGTCAGCTCGGAGCGCATGCCCCGGTACCGCAGGTCGGCGGAGCGCGCGATCTCGCGGTCCTTGCCGCCGAAGCCCTGACGCTGCAGGGCTTCCATGGCGCGGCGCTCGAGATCCTCGAAGTTCTTCTTGATGCGGGCCTTGTCCGCCACCGATTCGGCCTGGATGTCGGTCATCACGAAGTCTTCGCGCACATCGGAGACGAGCGCGCCAAGTGAACAGCCGATGCCCGGCACTGGCGGGATCAGCACCGTGGGGATGCGCAGGATCTCGCCCAGCGAACAGGCATGCAGCGGCCCGGCGCCGCCGCCGGCGACCAGGGTAAACAGGCGCGGGTCGCGGCCCTTCTGGACCGAAACCTGGCGGATGGCATCCGCCATATTCATTTCGCCGATCTCGATGATGCCGCGCGCCATGTCGAGCGGGGCGAGGCCGATCTTCGCGCCGAAGGTGCGGAGCACGTCTTCCGCCTTCTGGCGATCCACCGTCACCGCACCACCGGCGAGCCGCAGGGCGAGGCGGCCAAGGTAGAGATTCGCGTCGGTGATGGTCGGTTCGGTGCCGCCGCGGCCGTAGCACGCCGGGCCGGGATCGGCGCCGGCGCTGCGCGGACCGACGCGCAGGCGATCGCCCGGCGCGAGCCAGGCGATGGAGCCACCGCCCGCGCCGACCGACACCACGTCGATGGCCTGGGTGCGGATCGGATAGACGTCGATCTCGACTTCCGTCACCAGCGAGGGGTAGCCGCGTTCGACCAGCGCCACGTCGGTCGACGTGCCGCCCATGTCGAAGGTGATCAGTTCATTCATACCGCTGTTGCGGCCGATCCAGGACGAACCGACGATCGCCGCCGCCGGGCCAGAGGTCGCCGTGTGCACCGGCTGCTCGATGGCCTGATCGGCGCGGCTCGCGCCGCCACCCGACTTCATGATGTAGAGCGGCGCGTCGATGCCAAGACTCGCCATATGGCCCTTCACCTCGCGCACATACTGGCCGAGCAGCGGCATCAGCAGTGCCGACATGCAGGTCGTCACGGCGCGTTCGTATTCGCGATATTCCGGCAGCGTTTCCGACGAAATGGCGACGAAGCAGCCGGGATGCTCTTCCAGCAGGATGTCCCGCGCCCGGCGCTCATGCGCGCCATTGGCGTAGGCATTGATAAAGCAGATGGCG
>CANJEJ010000174.1 GCA_947473325.1 Alphaproteobacteria bacterium
CCGTCGCGGTCGAGGTTGCTCGACGGCTCGTCCATGATCAGCACCGGCGGGTCGCCGACAAAGGCGCGCGCGATGGTGAGGCGCTGGCGCAGGCCGCCCGGCAGCAGCCGCCCGGCCTCGCCGATGTCGGTCGAATAGCCGTCGGGCAGGTCGATCAGGAACGGATGCACGCCCGCCATCTTGGCGGCGCGTACGACATCGTCGTCGGTGGCGTCGGGATGCGACTTCGCGATGTTCTCGCGGATCGAGCCGTTGAACAGGAAGATTTCCTGCGGCACGTAGGACATCCAGTTGGCGATCTCGCGCCGCGTGAACTGCGTCAGGTCGGCGCCGTCGATCAGCACGCGGCCCTGCGTCGGGCGGTAGAGGCCGAGCAGCAGCTTCACCAGCGTGGTCTTGCCCGCGCCGTTCGGGCCCATGACGCTGGTGAAAGAATTCGCCTTGATGGTCAGGCGCAGGTCATCGATGACCGGCTGGCCTTCCTTCTTGTAGCCGAAGCTGACGCCTTCCAGCGTGATCTCGCCCCGCGGCCGGCCCATGTCGATGGACTTTTCCTGCCGTTCTGACGGCATGCCGAACAGCTCCGACAGGCGGCGCACGGCCATGCGGTACTGGGCATAGTTGCGCCACGACCCGACCAGCTGGTTGAACGGTCCGAGCACGCGGCCGACCAGCATGTTGGCCGAGATCAGCGCGCCGACGGTCATGTCCTGGTTCATGATCGCGATCGCGCCGACGCCGGTCATGGCGATCGTCGTCAGCAGCGTCAGGATTTGCGAGAAGTTCTGGTAGCTGTCGGACTTGCGGCCGCGGATGACCATTTCCTTGATCGACGCGGCGTGGCGGTCTTCCCACAGCGGGCGGATCGATTCCTCGAGCGCCAGCGCCTTCACGGTGGCGCGGCCGGCCACCATTTCGGCGATCAGCGAATCGCGGTCGAAGCCGACCTTGCGCTCGGCGTCGTTCGCGGAGTTCAGCGTGCTGGCCGAGCGCCAGGCGAGGATCATGAAGGCCGGCAGCATCAGCGCCAGCACCCACAGCACCGGCGCCGCCATGAAGGCGATGACGCCGATGAACAGCACGGCAAAGGGCAGGTCGGTGATCAGCACGGCGGAGGGACCGGAGCGCGTGTTGCGCACGACCTCGACGTCGCGGAACAGCGCCGTCCAGAAGTTGTTCGGCTTCGCCTCGAGATAGGACAGCGGCAGCGCGAGGATCTTGTTGAACAGCGCGCGGCCGATCTCGACGTCGATGCGCAGCGCGCTGCGCTGCATGATGCGGCTGCGCGTCTGCTTCAGGATGAAGTCGAACAGGATGACGACGAGCATGCCGATGGTGAAGGCGGCGAGCGTGGTCATCGCCGAGTTGGAGATGACGCGGTCGTAGACCTGCATCGAGAAGATCGGCGCGGCGAGCGCCAACAGGTTGACGAACAAGGACAAAAGCAGCAATTCGCGGTAAGCGCCGCGAATCGGCCGCAGGCTGTCCTTCAGCCAGGCTTCCTTGTCCACGTCGTCGGCATAGACGGCGTCGGCCGACGTGGAACCCTTTTTGGGTTTATCGGTCACGGTTTTAGTGTGCTCCGCTCACCTGATCCCTCAGATTACAGTATAGGCCAGCGCGGCCGCAGTGACGCATCAAAAAAGCGAATATTTCCCGGCATTTGCGGCATAATTGCGGCCCCTTCCGCCGATCCGGCCCGATTCGCGCCGGCGGTTTTGCAACCGGAGCGTGTATTTTCGTGAGCTTCCCACACCCCGTCACCCGGGCCCCCGACAGCCGCTTCGATGGCCTGCCCGGCTTCGGCTTCGCGCCCCATTTCGTGGACGACCTGCCCGGCTTCAAGGGCCTGCGCCTCCACTATCTCGACGAGGGCCCGGCCGCTGCGCCCCGCACCTTCCTCTGCCTGCACGGCAACCCGTCCTGGTCCTACCTGTGGCGCAAGATGATCCCGGTGTTCACCGCGAGCGGGGCGCGGGTGGTGGCGCCGGACCTGCCCGGCTTCGGCCGCTCCGACCAGCCGCTGGAAGACGACGCCCACAGCTTCCATTTCCACCGCGACGTCCTCCTCACCCTCATCCGCCAGCTCGACCTGAAGAACATCACCCTCGTGTGTCAGGACTGGGGCGGCATCCTCGGCCTGACGCTGCCGCACCAGGAGCCTTCGCGCTTCGCCCGGCTGCTCGTGATGAACACCACGCTCGCCACCGGCGATGCCCCCCTGCCGCAGGGCTTCCACGACTGGCGCGCTTGGTCCAACGCGCAAGAGGACATGGACGTGCCGCGCCTGTTCCGCCGCATGGCCCCGATGGCGGGCCCGGCGGAGCTTGCCGCCTATGGCGCGCCCTTCCCCGACCGCAGCCACAAGGCGGCGCTCCGCCGCTTCCCCAACATGGTGCCCGACAGCCTGGACGCCGAAGGCGCGGCGGTGTCGCGCGAGGCGCGCGAGTTCTGGCTCAACGAATGGACGGGGCAAACCTTCATGGCCATCGGCCTGCAGGACCCGGTGCTCGGTCCCGCCACCATGCCGGGCCTCGCCCAGATCATCCGCCGCTGCCCGCCGCCGCTGGAAGTTCCCCAGGGCGGCCACATGCTGCCGGAATGGGGCGAGGCGATCGCGCACACCGCTTTGAAGGCTTTCGGCGATGTCTGACACCACGGCACGGCCCATCCCGCCCGGCTTCGTCATCAAGCCGGGCGCCGGCGGCGGCTTCCACCAGATGATGGGGCCGGTCTGGCTGCACGACGACGGCCGCGTCGGCATCTACGTGGAGGCGCGCCACACCAACCCGATCGGGATCACCGATGGCGGCTTCGTCATGACGCTGGCCGACCACGCCTGCGGCTTCGCAATCTTCCAGGCCGCCAACAGCACGCGCGCCGTCACCATCTCGCTCAACTGCGATTTCATGGGATCGGCGAAAGAGGGCGAGTGGATCGAATGCCGCCCCACCATCACCCGGCGGACCCGCAGCCTCGCCTTCGCCCGCGCCGAGATCACCTGCGGCACCCGCATTTTGCTGGTCGGCAACGGCATCTGGAAATTCCTGGAGCCGCGCTGAGTTTCGCGGCTCACCCTTCGAGACGCGGGCGTTGCCCGCTCCTCAGGGTGAGGTCCGGTCAGATAGCATCCTCATGCTGAGGAGCCGCGTCCTTCGTCAAACAACCCTCACACTGAGGAGCCGCGAAGCGGCGTCTCGAAGTGCGAAGGTGTTTGCTCAGGATGAAGGCGCCGTCTCGAAGCATGGGCCATGGAACGCCTCTTGTTGAGCGCGCACGTATCCGCCCGGCCGGGGGCCGGGCGCCGTGCGCTCAGCCCACGATCTTCGACAGCTTCATGGCAATCCCCATGCTGCCTTCCACCTTCAGCCGGCCCATCATGAAGGCGGTGGTGGGGTCCATGTCGCCTTCCATCAGCTTGACGAAATTCGCCAGCGAGATGCGGATGGTGCAATCGGCTTCCTTGTCGTCGTTCGACACCGTGTTGGGGTCGGACGCGGCATCGACGAAGATGAGGCCGTCGTCGCCGAAGTCGAACTTCACCGTCGCGTCGAGGCCGGAATTGTCGCCCACGCGCGCGCGCAGTTTTTCCGTGATTTCGCCCAGGTCCATGGCACATCCTGCTGTTGTGGGTCTGCACTGCTGGCCCCAACCTACATCTGTTGTCCCTGGTTCTGCGAGGCTGCCGTGACGTTACCCCCGCCACCGACGCAACTGCCCGACTGCCGCTGGCTGACCGTGGACCGCCGCGGCTTCACCCTCACCATCACCATGAACCGGCCCGAGGCGCGCAATGCCATGATCCTGGGCATGGCGCAGGAACTCTCCGCCGTGTGCGCCGCCGTGGCGGACGACCGCAGCATCGGCGCCATCGTGCTGCGTGGCGCGGGGAAACACTTCTCCGCCGGCGGCGACCTCAAGGACATCTTCGACGCCATCGCCGGGGCCGAGGGCGCGGACGACCCGCTGTTCCGCACCAACCGCTTCTTCGGCGACCTGCTGATGCAGGTGGACGCGCAGCCCCAGGTGGTGATTGCCATGGTGCAGGGCGCGGCGCGCGGCGGCGCCTTTGGCCTTGCCTGTGTTTCGGACGTGGTGATTGGCCGCAGCGACGCCACCTTCGCCATGCCGGAAACGGGCCTGGGCCTGCCGGCGGCGCAGATCATCCCCTTTGTCGCCCGCAGGCTGGGCCCGCACATGACCCGCCGCCTGGCGCTGACCGGCCTGCCCATGGATGCGGCCGAGGCGCACAGGCTGGGCCTGCTCTATGCGGTGGGCGACGACGATGCCGCGATGGACGCAACGCTCGCCACCGTGCTGGCGGCGGTGAAGGAACGCGCGCCGGGCGCGGTGGCCCAGGCCAAGACGCTGGTCGCGCGGGCGGGGCGCGATGCCACATCGGTGCTGCTCGACGACGGAGGCCGCGCGGTGGCGGACAGCGCGCGGCGCGGCGAGGGGGCGGAGGGGCTGAAGGCGTTTGTGGAGAAGCGGAAGCCGGGGTGGACGGAGCGGGAGGGGTGAGCCGGCCGCAGGAAATTCAGCCGCCGCCCTGCGCTGAGCGGGCGGCCCGCTGATTGAGGCGCCAATCCCCGTGATTCCGCGACGACTCCCCGGCAGAAATGGGGATAGCATCGGGCTGGATGGGGGAACACATGACAACACTGGGAAAATGGTGCGCGCTCGCGGTGATGCTGGCGCTTGGCGCCTGTTCGTCGATTGTCGAAGGCACCTCGCAGCAGATTTCGGTGGTGACCAATCCGCCGGGTGCGGCGTGCAAGTTCCACCGCAATGGCGAGATTGTCGGCATGGTCAATCCCACGCCCGGCGGCGCGCTAATCAAGAAGACCAAGCACCACATCGAAGTCGTCTGCGAAAAGGACGGCTATCAGGAGGCGCGCTACCTCAACAAGTCGGGCATCCAGGAAGCGACCTTCGCCAACATCCTGGTCGGCGGCGGCATTGGCTGGGCCATCGATTCCGCGTCCGGCGCCGACAACAAATATGAGGATGCCGTGAACATCACGCTCGCTCCGGCGGTGTCGAGCGCGCCAGCGGGTGCGGCGTCACCACCGCCTGCCGCTGCGTCGATTGAAGAACGGCTGGAGCGGCTGAAGGCGCTTTACGACCGGGGTACGATCACCCAGCAGGAATACGAATCCCGTCGCCGCGAGATTCTCTCCGGGGTGTGAGCGTTTCCTTGAAACTGAGCGAGAAGAAACCTGCGACGCGCGCGATGGCCAAGCCAACGCGCAGATATGATTGATCTTCAAGGTGTGACGTGAACCGCGCAAAATAGGGGGGCTGCAATGGCTGCAGGAACGGATGACGCGATCATCAAATCGTTAGTTGAGCGAATGCAGCGTCTCACAATTGTCCCGGTGGGAAACCTAATAAACAAGTCTGAGCTGGGCTCCCTGTCGTTCGAAAGTGGTCAGCGATACTTCGAGCTTGTCAAAATGTTGACGCAGGCTCTCACAGAGTCGGCGCTTAGCTTGGCGCCAATTCAGTTACTGAGGGAAATCGACAGCGCGATCAAAGAACTTGAGACCGCATACAATACCATAGCAGCGTTCAAGATAGAGGGAGACAATCCGAAGGGACGTAGAGACGCGTGTCTGGGCGAACTTGCCAGGGGCTACAATAGTTTGGCTAGAGCGGGCTCCGTTGTGCTTTCTCTCTTTAATTTGTTCGATCCAAAGAGAATTGAGATCGAGGAAAGCAAAGACAAGCTTGCCAACATTCTGACCGCAATGCGCGAGGCTGCAAATTCAGCGTTGTCTGAGGCGAAAACGGGCTTAGAAAAGCAGCTTATTGAAGCGCAAAACATTGTTGCCGCAATCAAGGACACTTCAGGCATTGCGGGTGTCTCGCGGCACACCGGAATTTTCGAGAATGAAGCTAATCAGCACAATAGAATGGCGGGCCGGTGGCTGGTTGCCGTAGTTGTTTTGGGCGTGATTACGGGTGCGTTTTCCGGTCTGAGTCTTGTCCAATTGTTGTTCCCCTCGTGGCTGGGATTGGTCGGGAGCACAACTGTCGACACGGCGAACACACTTCAGCTTGTTGTTTCAAAAATCATCGTGTTCTCGCTGCTGTACGTCGCAACGCTTTGGGCGTCACGAAACTACAAAGCTCATCGACACAACACCGTTGCAAATAAACATCGCCAGAACGCGCTAGCCACATTTGAGAGTTTTGTAGTGGCTACACAAAACGACGCGACTAGAGACGCCGTGCTGCTACGTGCGACGGAAGCGATTTTCTCTCATGGCTATAGCGGCTATTCGGCAGTGGAGAGTGACTCTTCTCATCCTCAAATAATTGAAGTTCTTCGGGGAACACTGCCTAAGCAGCAGTGACTACGTTACCCTCCGCTTCGCCCGTGCCGTCGGCGGCGCACTCAGCGGATCATCCGGCCAGGGGTGGCGCGGATACCTTCCGCGCAAATCCTTCCGCACCTCGGCATAACTCCGTGCCCGGAAGCCGGGCAGGTCCTGCGTCACCTGCACCGGGTCGGCCTGCCACCGCGGTCATTGCCTGCGCCCTGCCGTCATCCCGCCATCGCCGTTCTGTCACATCGCGGCCCTAGGCTCGTCTCGGGGATCGATCCCGGGCAGGGGGCATGTCATGCGCAGGCTTGTGTTTACACCGGAAAATCCGCTGGCCGCGGCGGCCCAACTTCTGATCGCCGTGCCCTATGACACGCCGGAGCAGCGCGTCGGCGCGGTTGAGGTGTCGGGCGCTTCCGCCTGGGAAGACGCGGTCGCCATCAACAGCGGCCAGCGCGCGCTGCGCATCGAGGCGGCGGCCGGCGCGCAGCCCGTGGTGGCCATCACCTTCCATGATGAACCGGGCGCCTTTCCCGACTGGCTGTTCACCCCCACCGGCGGCGCGCATGAGCGGGCATCGGTGGAACTCGCCGACCATGTCGCGGCCCTGGCGCCGCGCGACCTGCCGCCGGCGGAGCGCGTGCGGCGCATCGTCCGCCATGTCGAGGAACGGTTCCACTATGGCCCGCGCGACGTGGGGCTGGGCGACGATGCCGAGTCGCTGCCGGCCCTGGTCTGCGGAACCCATGCCGGCACCTGCGTCGATACTCACAGCTATGCCGTCGCGGCGCTGCGCAGTTCCGGCATCGATGCCGCCTATGTCAGCGGGGTCTTCTTCGACGCCGGCCACCAGGAAACCGTGCCGGGCCATTGCTGGTTCGTCGTCCGCGCCGACCAGTCGCCCCATCACTGGGACATCTCGCATTTCCTGAAATATGGCCTGGGCCCGGTGCGCCCGGTGCTGAACCCGGTGCCCGGCCTGCGCCAGGCGCTCAGCGCCGGGCGGGACCTGGTCTTCGACGGGCCCGATGGCGCCTGCGCGATTCCGCTGCTGTCCGGCTTTGTCCATCTCGCCGGCCCGAAGCGCGGCGGCAAGATTCCCACCCGGGTGCACCTGTCGTGATGCCGGCGGCGTCCGGCCGGCCGAAGGCCCGCTAGGGCGCGTTGCGCTGCGACGGACTGGTTTGGAAGGGCGGCGGCAAGGCATCGGGCGCTTGCATCGCCCGGCCCTGTCTCGCGGCCTCGGCCCACCAGGCGAGCTGGCGGAAGGTGCGGTCGAGATAGCGCTGCCAGTCCGCGGCTTTTGCTGCGTCCATGGCGGTGCCCTCGGCGGTGTAAACCTCCTGCGCCGCGGGAACATGGATCATCGCCGAGACCGGCAGGCACCCCAGCTCGGACAGGAACGTGCGCAGGCCCACGGCCGCGCGGACGCCGCCCCACTGGCCCGCGGAATAGGTCACGATCGCGCTCGGCTTGTACGAAAACAGCGAGCTGCCGAAATGGTTCAGCA
>CANJEJ010000175.1 GCA_947473325.1 Alphaproteobacteria bacterium
CGGCCTATTGCCGGGGCTTCGTCGATGACGCCATTTCACGGGTCATCGACATGAAGCTGGCGATTCCCGCAATCCTGTTTGTGTCTTTGTTTGTCACGGGATTTGGGCAGTCGCTGCTGGTTCTCATCGTGGTTATCACCCTCATCCAGATGATCGGTGTCATCCGGACCGCGCGTTCGCAGGGCATCACGCTGATGGAGCAGGGCTTCGTCAAGGCCGCTATTTTGCGAGGGGAAACGGGTGCGGTGATCCTGGTTCGCGAGTTGCTGCCGAATATCGCGGATCTGCTGAGTGTTGAATTTGCCCTTCGGTCATCCAGCGCTCTGCTTCTGGTGTCGGCTTTGTCCTTTCTCGGCCTTGGCATCTCCCCACCGACTCCGGATTGGGGGCTGATGATTCAGGAGGGGCTTGGATCCATGCAGTCGGAACCCTGGCTCATTTTCGTGCCGGCTCTCTGTATCTCAACGTTGGTCGTCGGCATCAATTTCGCCACGGAGGGTCTTGCAGACGCCCTCGGCCTGGAGGATGCGCGTGGAACTGCCGGTCACTGATCTGCCGCTCGTGAGATGTGAAAGCCTTTCGATCGGCTATCGGACGCCGGACGGCAATCTGGCACGAGTCGTTGCGGACGCCTCTTTTCAGATCTGGCCGGGGGAGGCCATTGGAATTGTCGGCGAGTCGGGCTCCGGGAAGTCGACTCTGGCGCGCGCCCTGCTTGGCTACCGTCGGGCAGGAAGCAAGTTCCTCGGCGGTAGTCTGCATTTTCGCGATCACTGTCTGACAACAGCGGAGCCGGCCGCCATCCGACGCCTGCGCGGCGTTTCCATTGCCATGGTCCCGCAGAACCCCCTCTCTTCCCTGACGTTCCACCTGCCGGTTGGACGTCAGGTGATCGAGGTGCTGCAAACTCGCTCAGGTGTTGGCCGGAAGGAAGCGCGGAGCCGGGCAATCGAGCTTCTGACACGCACGGGACTGCCGACTCCGGAGGCCATCATGGGCCGATATCCGCACCAGCTCTCCGGCGGCCAGCGCCAGCGTGTGGTCATAGCCGCGGCGCTGGCCTGCGATCCGCAGCTTCTGGTTCTGGACGAACCGACCACGGCACTGGACAAAACAACGGAAGTGCAGGTGCTTCGCTTGATCGCGGACTTGCGAAAGGCAAGCGGTACCGCGCTCGTTCTTGTCACCCACGACCTGAATGTCGTTTCCCGTGTCTGCGAGCGTCTACTCGTTATGCATGAAGGGAAGATCGTCGAGGAAGGCCCGGTCGAGCATGTCTTTCGGCGGCCCCGCAACGCCTATACGCGTCAACTCCTGGCATCGGCATTGGTTCTGGACGTCGAGGAAAGGCGAGTGGCTGCGCCATTGCCCGGGGCACCTTTGCTGGACGTTGAAGGCGTTGCATTCAGTTACACGCGACACTCATGGATCCGCGCTTCTGGCCCGCCCCCTGCGATGGTCCTGAATAGCGTCAGCGTTCAGGTTCGTCAGCGGGAGGTTCTTGGCATTATTGGGGAATCGGGGTCGGGAAAGACGACTCTCGGTCTCATCGCAGCCGGGCTTTTGTCGGCGCAGGCGGGTCAACTTCGGCTCGACGGACAAAAGCTGTCTCCCCTGGTGAGCGGGCGCACGCCTGAACAGCTGCGCCGCATCCAGATGATTTTTCAGGATCCGCTGTCCTCGCTAAACCCCCGGCAGTCGGTGGGGGAAGCCCTGTCACGCCCCTACCGCCATTTTTTCCGCATGGACCGTCATACGGCGCGGGAGCGCGCCATCGCGCTTCTGGCGAAGCTGGGGCTGGGGCCCGAGTATCTTGATCGGTTTCCACGCCAGTTGTCGGGGGGCCAGCAGCAGCGTGTCGCGATTGCACGCGCATTCGCGGCTGAGCCGGACCTGCTGATCTGTGACGAGATTACCTCGGCTCTCGATGCTTCAATTCAAGCTCAGGTGCTCGAACAGCTGATACAGCTTCAGCGGGACAGCGGCGCCGCAATGATCGTCATCACGCATGACCTCTCCGTGATCTGGAAGGTTGCAACGCGCGTGATCGTCATCAAGGCTGGCCGGATTGTCGAAGAGGGGGAAACGGCCAGCGTGTTCTCCTCCCCCAAGAGCCGATATACAAGCGAGCTTCTCGATTCAGCGACTCAGGCCAGACGGTTTCTGGCAACGGCGTGATGGGCGAAAATCGGCAGCTTCGCTGAGCGAGGGTCGCTCCGTGCAATGATCCGCCCCGGTCGGACAGGGCACTGCAAGTATACGAACCTAGGGCGTGTCGCATTGCCGTCCCGACTGCTGCGCATTCGTCGCGGGTGCTCAATAGACCGACGGCACGAACAGGTCAGCGGACACGGGCTGGCGAACGTAGTCCGGGTTATAAACCCGTTCCGGAAGCGCAACAGGCGGACGCTCGATCTCGCGATAGTCGATTTGCTTGAGCAAGTGGTGAATGCAATTCAGCCGGGCGCGCTTCTTGTCGTCGGCCTGGACCACCCACCAGGGTGATTCGGGGATGTGCGTTCGAGCCAGCATCTCCTCCTTGGCCTTGGTGTAACTCTCCCAGCGTCGGCGCGATTCCAGGTCCATTGGACTCAGCTTCCACTGCTTGATGGGGTCGTGGTTGCGCATCTGGAAGCGAAGGAACTGCTCTTCGTCCGAAATGGAGAACCAGTATTTGATCAGGACGACGCCAGAGCGTACCAGCATGCGCTCTAGATCCGGCACCGTGCGGAAAAACTCCTGGACATCATCCTCGCTGCAGAAGCCCATGACCCGTTCGACGCCGGCGCGGTTGTACCAGCTGCGATCGAAGAGGACGATTTCTCCGCCGGCCGGCATGTGGGACAGGTAGCGCTGGAAATACCACTGCGTCCGTTCGCGTTCGTCAGGGGCGGACAGCGCAACCACGCGGCAGGATCGCGGATTCAAGCGCTGGGTGATTCGCTTGATTGCGCCGCCCTTGCCGGCGGCGTCGCGCCCCTCGAAAATCACCACGACCTTGAGCTTGTGCTGCATCACCCAGTCCTGCAGCTTGACGAGCTCGCGCTGCAAGCGGAACAGTTCACGGAAATACAGTCGGCGCTCTATAGCGCCCGGCCGCTCGCCAACGAGACCGTCGACGGCCGGGGCAATGCGGTTGTCGTCAAACTCCATTTCGAGTTCTTCATCGAAGCTGTCAATCAGTTCGGCATAAATGCGCGAGGGGTCGACTGAAGCGGAGTTTGTTTCTTGTTTGGTCATGCCTGATCCATCCGTCAAGAATATCGGAAACAAATCCGCGCTAGATGTCGCCAAAGGCGCGGAGCTTGTCGCGCAAGGTCACCTTCTCATCCGACAGCCGATCCAGTAGAACGGAGAGTCGGCTCGACCGCACGACGGAGAGGAGCACCAGCACGGACACAGGGGTGAAGAACCCGACAAACAGCAGCACCTTCGTTAAGGGCTGATAGGCCGACCAGTCAATCAGGTTCATGCCGAGCAGGCCGGTCGTGACCGTTCCAATCAGGCCAAGGGTGGTCACCACGGTGAGCCGCACCATGCTGTTGTTCTGCCGGCGGGCGACGTCGCCTTCCAGGTACTGGTTCATGTCCTGCAGCTCCTGGCGCAATTCAACGAAGAGCTCGTCGATACGGAGGCGGTGGCGCAACAGGTTGAACAGGTCACGAGTCTGCACATGGTCGGCAATGTCATGGAACCAGTAGCGATGTGAAAAACGCAGGAAGACCTCAAGCGTCGAACGCATGTCGGTACGAAATGTGCCCGTGCTGCCAAGATCCGCCGGCACGAGACGGCCCATGATGACCGACAGCCAGTCCGACAGCATGAGCAAGGTCGCGCGATGAAAATGCGCAATCAGAAAGGCCAGAAAGTGCTGGTGGCGGAACCGCGCCAGATACCCGCGCTCAGCGTCGACGAAAAAGGGATTCCCCGCGGGGCCAATGACGACCAAGGCATGACCTGAAACCGTGTGGTGAATGCCGCCCCAGTCGCGGCCTCCACGCGACTCACGAGCCTGTGCATAGCCAAAACGGGCCTCGAGCTCCGTGAGTTCCTGGTCGGAGAATGACGTTGTCGTGTGCTGCGCCGAGCCGCTTGCCAAGGCAAAGCGCGCACGGTCTGCGCGGGTCAGCCCGTTGACGTCTGACATCGCCAGATAGGTGAGCAACGGCATGTTGTTGTATTCCAGCAAGCGAAACCGCAGCCCGCCCGCCTGATCGGCATGGTCGATGACCAAGGGGCTCAGCAAAAACTCCCAGTGCGTGGCAATGGCCGGCGCACGGTGGCGGCAGACTGTTTCAAGGTACTTGCGCTTGTCTTCGTAGTCTGATGTGGCCAGCGTCTCACCGGTGCCGGACAGCCATTCGACGCGAAGCGGGCAATGCCCGCCGCTCCCATCGGCCTCCCAATAGGCGGGATAGGCGCGGCCAAACTGGTACATGCTTTCCTGCGCCTGGATGACCGTCATGTTATGGCCCACGACTTCCATGGCAAGCATGGCAAGAGGAATGTCGACAAAGAAGTAGAGGTCGATGTGAGCGACATCGAGCGTGATGACCTCGCCCAGCGGCGCCAGTGTCAGGCGGACCTGGTGAACATCCGTGCGGCGCGCCGTTGTGACGGGACTCTCTCCATAGCCCGGGGTGACAAGCCGGCCGAGGCCCTGGCCATAGAGAAAGCGTTGCACAGGCGGTAGGAAGGCGACGAACTCGCTGTAATGGCGCTCCTGAAACGCGGCAGGATCGCCTGTGTATTCGTCATCCACGAGCTTCCAGGCGGTACCAGCCTGCTCGACGAACAAGGCCCCGAAATCGGCGGTCGGTGCTCCGGGGGCCATTAGCCGGAGCGGCCAGACGACCACATGCCGGAATTGCACGACCTGGGGTTCCAGACTTCCAGATTGCGGAAGCTCGGTAGGGCCGGTGGATGGAGGAATGTTCACGAATTGGCCCATCAGAACGCAAGTTCACAGGCTAGCCGTGGGATATGAAGGAAAAGTGACACAGGGCTCGGGCGACCAGTCGATCCCATGAGCCTGGGTCAGTTGCGCGGCCAAGGTGTTTGGCGACGTGTCAGATGACCCAAGAGAGTTGGCCTGCTGCTCCCATCCGCCGGGCCATCCGCTGTGACGCATCGGAGACAGGCCTAGCCTTGGGCAGACCGGTCTTCCGCCAGTCGCACCAGATCGAGGTCGCGGCCAAGTTCATCAACCTCGGCCACGTGCTCCCGTCGCGGATCCAGCGCGCCCCACTCAGCCATGTATTTGCGAGCGAGGCGGCGGTACCCCTCCAATTCGCTGCGGTCCTGAATGGTGGCAGCCTCGCCTTTCTCGCGCACAATGCGGTGCCAATGCAGGTATCCGAACACACACATGACCGCCGCCTCCATCTGCAGGGGCGCGGGATCGTAGCCATGAGCGATGGCCCAATGGCCAATGTGTTCATAGAGATGCTGCAACCCGGCCTTGATCACATATCGGTTGGGCGGGCGAAGGCTGCTGACCTGCTGACGGCCCATGTGTCGTCTCCCTCAAAGCGCCAACGTCTGGCTTGGTGACCGCGCCATAGGAATCACTTAACGGTGACGGACGCGTGACAACCAGGGCGAGCGTCGAGTGGCCCCACGAGGCGAAGGGCAGCCACAAGAAAAGGAATGGTGACGGAAGCGTCCCTCAGGGAAATCTGGATGCTGGCAGGAAAAGGAGCCCCGCCAGCCACTGGGTGGCGGCGGGGCAGTTCAGCGTCGGGTGCAACAGGGAGGCCGCTTTCACCGACAACACACATTGACCTCCTGCAGAGGCCCTGAGATGACCATGCGATGATCCTTTTGTGATTGTCTTCAAGGCCGACGCAAGCTCGCGCGAAGGGCCGTCGGCCAGACGTTTTCAGAAAGACGCGGGCGGCAATCTCTTCAGTCACGATGAAATCAGCCGCAAGTGGCGCAGATTTTTGGATCCTCGCATCCAAACACAAAAGGCCAGCCGGCACGGCGGGCTCTTTGCGTGTCGGGTCCGGGGCGGGGCCTTCGCAAGATCTTCACGCGAGTGGTGCAGTGCTGATGTCCGGGCGCATCGCCGCAAGGTGACCGGGATCATCCGCGATCCTGAAATCCGCTCAGGGCGCTAGCGGTTGCTTCTCCCGGCATAGGCGGGCGAGCCACCGGTAGAAGGCCGGGCGGGCGTCAAGTTTTCCTGCGACTGCCCGCCGGGTCGATCCAGCCGCCGTCTTGACGAATATCAAAGACGAATGAGGCAACAGGACTAGGATGATGCCGGATCACTGTTGGGGGACACCGTGGCTTACAAGACCATTCTCTGTCATCTGGTTGCCGACGAACGCAATCTCGCGCGATGGGAAGCCGCATTTGGACTCGCACGGGGCGATGGCGCCCATGTCATCGGTCTCTACACCATTCCGCCGCTCATCATCCTGGGTGACGCGATGATGCAGGTCACCCCGGCCATCTATGAGCAATACGATGCCGAGGCGCAGGCGCAGGCGGATGCCGCCGGCACCCGCTTTATGGAGGCCGCGCGCCAGAACGGCGTTTCGGCGGAGTGGCGCATCGCGCGCGGCTTTCCCAGCGAGGCGATTCGTGTGCACGGGCTCTATGCCGACCTGGTCGTGATGGGGCAGGCCGGTGATGATTTCATCTCGACGCCCGGGCTGGACAGCACCGACAGCCTGGCCGCAGATGCCGCCATCTTCGCCGGGCGTCCGGTGATCTATCTGCCGAAGAGCGGCAGCTTCCCGGCGCTGGGCAAACGCGTGCTGCTGGCCTGGAACGGCAGCCGCGAAGCCGTCCGGGCACTCACCGATTCGCTGCCCCTGCTCAAGCGCGCCGAGGCGGTCCATCTCCTCACAGCAAAATTGCCTTCATCGATCCCGGCGCAGGATATCAGCACGGTACTCGCCCGCCATGGCGTCAAGGTTGAAATGCAGAATGTCGAGACCACGGAGGACGCCAGCACGGGCGCTCTGCTGCTGCGCGAGGCGGCGGCCCGGCGCTGCGATGTGCTGGTGATGGGTGTCTACGGCCACAGCCGGATGAACGAATGGGCGTTCGGCGGCGTTTCCCGCCACGTCCTGCGCCATGCCACGCTTCCAGTCATGTTCTCGCATTAGCAGCGACGGAAGGGGCGCAGGCCGATTGACGGCCACAGAACACGGGGCGGGATTGGGCGGTCTTCCGGGCGAGGGCCGGAGGAGTGTCTCCATGCTTCCTCGCTCGCTCTATGCCTTTGTCTGGACAACCAGCCGGAAGTGGCAGATTCGCGTTGTCCTGCTCGTTGCCATCGTCGCCCCGCTCTCCATGGCCCCGCTTGAGCTGCAGCGGCGCATCATTGATCACGCCATCGAGGGGCACGACCTGTGGCTGCTCGTGGGCCTGGCGGCCATCTATCTCGCCGTCCTCCTGCTCCAGGGCGGCCTGAAGTACCTGTTGAACATCACCAAGGGCCGGGTGCTGGAGGAGGTGACGCGCAACATCCGTCACCGCATCATCCGACATCAGTCAGCGCCGGCTGGGGACCGCGCCGATGGGGCATCCTCCATCGACCATGGGACCGTGGTTTCGATGCTTGCCGCCGAATCCGAAGACGTGGGCGGCTTTGCCAGCGAAAGCCTGGCGGTGCCCCTGCTGCAGATCGGCACCATGGCCTGGGTGGGCGGCTACCTGGTCTGGGTCGAGCCGCGGATTGCGGCCTTTGCGATCATTCTCTATGCGCCGCAGGCGTTGCTCGTCCCGCGACTCCAGCGTCGCATCAACCGCCTCGCGCGCCGGCGGACGGCCTTTGTCCGTGGCCTAGGCCGC
>CANJEJ010000176.1 GCA_947473325.1 Alphaproteobacteria bacterium
CATCACCGTGTTCTCGGCATCGACGCCGAGCACACGCATGGCGTTCAGCGCCATGGCGGGATTGGGTTTGGCAGGATTGGTGTCGGCGGTCTGCAAGGTGAGGAAATGGCGATGGAGACCATGTCGATCAAGCGTTTGCTGCAGCCCGCGCCCGCTTTTCGCGGTGGCAATGCCCAGCAGCCAGTTGGCAGCCTCGATCGCTCTGATCGCCTCACGCGCGCCGGCGTAGAGCGGCTCAAGCTGGTTGGCGCTGCGGTGGTGATGAAAAAACGAGTCGGCCAGTGCCTGGTGACGGGCCGGCTCAAGCACCGGAAACAGGCGCGTCATCTGCGCCAGCACGGGGACGCCGAACACGCTGCGATGTTCCGCTTCCGACGGCGGATCGACGCCAAGGCTGAGACAGGCCGCATTCATCGCGCCATGGGCCGCGGCCAGACTGTCGACCAGCGTGCCGTCGCAGTCGAACAGGGCGAGGCGCGGCGGCGCGGCCATGCTCACTCCTTGTCGGGGTCGAAGCCGAACTTCTTGAAGCTTTGCAGCATATGCGCCGGAAGCGGTGCCTGTGCCTCGATGCGGCCGCCGGTAGGGTGGACCATGGAGATGAAGCGGGAATGGAGATGCATCCCCTCGCCCGCCCCGTCGACGAAGACCTTGCGGCCGCCATATTTGCCATCGCCCAGGATCGGCATGTCGAGCGCGGCGCAATGGACGCGGAGCTGGTGGGTGCGCCCCGATTCCGGCTCCAGCGCCAGCCAGGCGATCTCGCCCTTGCGCTGGATGACGCGGAAGCGCGTAGAGGCCTGCAGCCCGCGGGGATCGGGCACGACCTTCTCGCTGCCCCGTGTGCCGCGCTTGCCCAGCGCGAGGTCGATGCGGCCATGGCCGGCGGGCGGGTGGCCAATCACCAGCGCCCAGTAGATCTTGCGCACGTTGCGGTCGCGGAAAGCCTCGGTCAGTGCCGCCGCGATCGAAGTGCGGCGCGCCAGCACGAGCACGCCGCTGGTGTCGCGGTCGAGTCGATGGACAAGCTTCGGCCGTTCGCCCTTGCGCGCGAAGATGTCGAGCATGCCGTCGAGATGGCGCTTGGTGCCGGTGCCGCCCTGCGTGGCGAGGCCCGAGGGCTTGTTGAGGACAAGAACGTCCTCGTCCTCATACAGCACGGCATCGCGCAGCATCTGCGCATCGTCGGTGCTGGCAACCTGCTTCGGCTTCTCGAAATGCGGCCGTTCCGGCGCCTCGCCCAGCGGCGGGATGCGCACGACCTGGCCGGCGACAAGGCGCGCACTGGACTTGGCGCGCGCGCCATCGACCCGCACCTGGCCGGTGCGCAGCAGCTTTTCCAGCCGCATATGGGTGAGGTCGGGGAAGCGGCGGCGGAACCAGCGGTCGAGGCGGACGCCTTCTTCCTCGGTTTCGACAGTAATTTGCTGGACGTTCATGCAAGGACCAGGCGCGTGAGGTGGAGGCCGGCGGCCAGCGCGGCGATGGCAAGGCCGACCGAGAGCGCGACATAGGCGAAGGCCGACACGGTTTGCCCGCGCTCGATCAGCAGCCAGGTGTCGAGCGAGAAACTGGAAAAAGTGGTGAAGCCGCCCAGGGTGCCGACGGTGAGGAAGGCGCGCAGCTCGTTCGACACGGCGCCGCGCAGCGCCATCCATTCAACCAGCACGCCCATCAGCAGTGAACCGACCACGTTGATGACCAGGATGCCCCAGGGAAAGTCGCCACCCGTCAGGCGCGCGACCCAGCCGTTCAGGAAATGCCGGCTGACGGCACCAAGGCCACCACCAAGGGCTATGACAAGCGCGAGCTTCATCAGGCGACCCCGAAGATCCAGCCTTCGGTGCGACGGATTTCCTCCGTCATCGCCTTGGGCTTCCACAGATTCTTCTCACCGTGGCGGGCGCGCAGGCCCGCCGACAGGACAATGGCATCCGCTGCATCGTCGGAGGGCAAGTCGCCGCGATAGGGCGCGCAGCCGAAGACCTTCAGCGCGGCGGCGAGTGGCGCATGATCGCGCACCTTGCGCCGCTCCTGCACGGCATGGGCGAGGAAGGCGCGCGGGAAGGTTTCCGCGATCACCGGTCCGCTTGCCTCGCGCTTGTCGAACGGCCAGATCGAAACACGCGGCACGGCCCGCTTCAGCGCGGCGAGCAGGCGGATGCCGGCGAGCGAACCCATGCCGACCTGGCTGGGCCCGATCAGCTTGAAGACGCTTTCGGGCCGGCCAAGGCCCTGCGCGAGACAAGCGAGTTCCGTCTGCTTGTGCCGGGTCTGGTAGCGCGCGCCGCGCCGTCCGGACGAGAGGAAATAGTCCCGCCAGGGCGCCGCCTCGCGGAAGGGGCCGCCATAATATTCCGGCTCGCCACGGCAGGCCTCGTCGATCAGGGCCCACAGGCCGGCGGCATCTGGCGGGCTCTCCGCTTCGGGGAAATAGGCGCCGCGGTCGCAATAGGGGAAGGTGAAGGAGAAGTCGAAGCCGATCAGCGGCGCGCCGCTTTCGCATTCGCGCGCCAGCCAGTCGGCGAGGTCGGAACGGCGCCAAGGCCCGCCCCAGTTGGTGACAAGGCGTGGCGCGGCCCTGCCGGGTTCGCACAGCGCGACCTGGATGCCGCGCAGCCTGGGTCCGCGGGCGCCCGACCAGTCGATGCCGATAAAGCGGTCGAAGCTCATGCGTCGTCCTGCTTCTTGGCCCGCAGGTTCTTCCAGTAGTCGAGCCGCTTGAGGATCTCGCGCTCAAAGCCGCGTTCCACCGGGTGGTAGAATTCCTCGCGCGGCATGTCGTCGGGGAAGTAGTTCTGGCCGGAGAAGCCTTCGTCGGTGTCGTGGTCGTAGGCGTAGTCCTTGCCGTAGCCGAGATCCTTCATCAGCCGGGTCGGCGCGTTCAGGATGTGCTTCGGCGGCATCAGCGAACCGGATTCGTTCGCGGCCCGCTTCGACCCGCCGAAGGCCCGGTAGACGGCGTTGGATTTCGGCGCGGTGGCGAGATAGATCACGGCCTGGGCGATGGCGAGTTCGCCTTCGGGCGAGCCGAGGAAATCATAGGTGTCCTTCGCCGCCAGCGCCTGCACGATGGCCTGGGGGTCGGCCATGCCGATGTCTTCCACCGCGAAACGCACGAGGCGGCGGGTGATGTAGAGCGGCTGTTCGCCACCGGCCAGCATGCGCGCGAGCCAGTAGAGCGCCGCATCGACATCCGATCCGCGCAGCGACTTGTGCAGTGCGCTGATCAGGTTGTAATGGCCTTCCTGCGCCTTGTCGTAGAGCGGCGCGCGGCGCTGCACCGCGCGCACCAGCGCGTCGGTGTCGAGCGGCTGCTTCTCACCGCGCACGAACAGGTCTTCGGCAAGGTTCAGGAGATAACGCCCGTCGCCATCGGCCATGGCCCGCAAGCTGGCGCGCGAATCCGAGGTCAGCGGCAGCGGCTTGCCTTCGATGGCCTCGGCGCGCACAAGCAGCGTTTCCAGCGCCGCGTCGTCGAGCCGGTTCAGCACCCGCACCTGGCAGCGCGACAGGAGCGCGGCGTTGAGCTCGAAGGACGGGTTCTCGGTGGTGGCGCCGACGAGCAGGATGGTGCCGTCTTCCACCACCGGCAGGAAGCCATCCTGCTGGGCGCGGTTGAAGCGGTGGATTTCGTCGACGAAGAGCAGCGTGCCGCGCCCGGTGAGGCGGCGGGCGCGCGCCTGTTCGATCGCCTTGCGCACATCGGCGACGCCCGAGAAAACGGCGGAAAGCTGCACGTAGTCGAGATTCACCGCCTTCGCCAGCAGGCGCGCGATGGTGGTCTTGCCGGTACCGGGCGGGCCCCAGAGAATGAGCGAGGACAAGCGCGCCGCCTTGACCATGCGGCCGAGCGGCCCGTCGGGGCCAAGGAGATGATCCTGCCCCAGCACGTCGGCCAGCTGCTGCGGGCGCAAGCGGTCGGCGAGCGGGTGCGGCGCCCCGTCGGCCATGCCCGCCGCGTCGAACAGCGTGCTCATCCGCGCACCGCCAGGCTGAAAACCTGGTCGCCGCGTCGGAACTGCAGCGTCCATTCCCTGGCCGCGTTGATCGCCGGCATCACCTCGGCCACCGACCGGATCTCGCGGTTGTTGATGCGGACGAGGAGGTCGCCCGGCCGCAGGCGCAGGCGCTGGGCCGGCGACAGGCGGTTGACCGCGAGCACGATGACGCCGCGCCCCATGGCAAGTGTGTCGAGGCCGAGTTCTTCCGCCAGCGCGGGCGACAGGTTGGCAATGCGGGCGCCGGCAAGCGGCTGGTTGCCGGCAAGATCGGTCACCTCGCGCGCCGGCACCTCGGGCGCGATGGCAAGGCCGACGCGCAGGGTGAGAGCCTGACGCTGGCGCCGCACGGTGAGGTCGGCGGTCTGCCCGATGGGCTTGAGGGCGAGGAAATAGGTAAGCGACTGGGGGTCTTCGACCGCGCGACCATCGATGGCGGTGACGACGTCGCCCTTGCGCAGGCCGGCGCGGTCGGCCGGGCTGCCGGGATAGACGTCGTTGATCAGCACGCCGCCCGGACGGTCGAAGCCCAGGCTTTGCGCGATCTCGGCTGTCACGTCCTGGCCCGAGGCACCGAGCCAGGGCCGTTCGATGCGGCCGCCATGCAGCGCGGCGTTGACCACCGACTGCACCATGTTGGCGGGAATGGCGAAGCCGATGCCAATGGAACCGCCGGAACGCGAGAAGATCGCCGTGTTCACGCCGACCAGCTTGCCGTCCATGGTGACCAGCGCGCCGCCCGAGTTGCCGGGGTTGATCGCCGCGTCGGTCTGGATGAAGAACTGGTAGTCGCTGACACCCACCCGGGTTCGTGCGACCGCCGAGACGATGCCCATGGTGACGGTCTGGCCGACGCCGAAGGGGTTGCCAAGCGCGAGCACGAGGTCGCCCACCGCCAGCGTGTCGGAATCACCGAGTTCCAGGAAGGGCAGCGCCTCGCCCGGCGCCTTGATGCGCAGGACGGCAAGGTCGGTGCGTTCGTCGGCAAGCACGACCTCGGCGGGGAATTCCCGTCGGTCGGCCAGCGCGACGGTGATCTCGCTGCCGTTCTCGACAACATGGTGGTTGGTGACGACGAGGCCCTCGGGCCGCACGATGACGCCGGAGCCGAGCGAGCTTTGCTGGCGTTCCGCCGGCTGGCCGAACTGGTCGCCGAAGAAGCGGCGGAACATCGGATCGTCGAGCAGCGGCGAGGCCTGCGCCTGCACCGTGCGCCGGCTGTATATGTTCACCACCGCCGGCGAGACTTGGCGAACCAGCGGCGCAAAGGACAGTTGCACCTGCTCGCGCGACTGCGGCAGGGCGCGAGCCGTCTGTGCCTGGGCCGGAATGGCGGCAACGCCCAGTGCAGCGACAGCACAAAGCAGACGAAGAACAGTCTTCAGCATGGCGCCAGTGTAGCCCAAAAAGACAAAGGGCAGCCTGTGGGGCTGCCCTTTGGAACGGTCTATGCGGCGAGGATCACGCGGTGGCGCGGGCCTCGACCTCGTCATCGGCCTCGACCTGCACCGGGCCCGAATCCAGGCCCTTGGCATCGACATCGCGGTCGATGAATTCGATCACGCCGACGTTGGCAGCATCGCCGTGGCGATGGCCGGCCTTCAGCACGCGGGTGTAGCCGCCCTTGCGGTCGGCATAGCGCTTCGCGATCACGTCGAACAGTTTGGACACCTGGTCCTGGTCGCCGATCTGGGCCAGTGCCTGGCGGCGGGCGTGCAGGCCGCCCTTCTTGCCGAGCGTGACCAGCTTCTCGACGATCGGACGCAGGTCCTTCGCCTTTTCCAGCGTGGTGGTGATCTGTTCGTGCTTGATCAGGCTCACGCACATGTTGGCGAACATCGCCTGACGGTGCGAGCTCGACATGCCGAAACGGCGGCCACGATGACGATGATACATAGTCCTACTCCAGGTCCTCTTGAGCCGCTCTTAGTATTCGCGCTCGAGTTTCTTCGCCAGCTCTTCGATGTTCTCCGGCGGCCAGTTCGGCACTTCCATGCCGAGGTGGAGACCCATCTGGGCCAGCACTTCCTTGATCTCGTTCAGCGACTTGCGACCGAAGTTCGGGGTGCGGAGCATTTCCGCCTCCGTCTTCTGGATCAGGTCGCCGATGTAGACGATGTTGTCGTTCTTGAGGCAGTTGGCAGAACGGACCGACAGCTCGAGTTCGTCGACGCGGCGCAGGAGGTTCGGGTTGAACTCGGGTTCGACCTTCTTCTCTTCCTTGCGCTCGGCGCGCGGCTCTTCGAAGTTGATGAAGAGCTGGAACTGGTCCTGAAGGATGCGGGCGGCATAGGCCACCGCATCTTCCGGCTTCAGCGTGCCGTTGGTTTCGACCTGCATGGTGAGCTTGTCATAGTCCAGGATCTGGCCTTCGCGCGTGTTGTCGACGCGGTAGGAGACACGCTTCACCGGGCTGTAGTTGGCATCGACCGGGATGAGACCGATCGGGCGGTCTTCCTTGCTTTCGGTCGTCGCCGCGACATAGCCCTTGCCGCTCTGGACGGTGAGTTCCATCGTCAGGTCGGCGTTCTTGTCGAGCGTGCAGATGACGAGATCGGGGTTCAGCACCTCGATGTCGTGACCGGTGCTGATGTCCTTCGCCTTGACCTCGCCCGGGCCCTTGGCCTTGAGCATGATCTTCTTCGGCCCGTCGCCATGCATGCGCAGCGCGAGCGTCTTGATGTTCAGGACGATGTCGGTGACGTCTTCACGCACGCCCGGCACGGACGAGAACTCGTGCAGCACGCCTTCGATCTGGATCGACGTGACGGCCGCGCCACGCAGCGACGACAGCAGCACACGACGCAGGGCATTGCCGAGCGTCAGGCCGAAGCCCCGCTCCAGCGGCTCTGCCACGATCGTGGCATGACGCGACGGATCCCCGCCGCCTTCGACGCCGAGCTTGTTCGGCTTGATCAGTTCAACCCAGTTTTTCTGAATCACGTCCAGAACCCCGTGTTTCCGTCCGCGCATCCCAGGGAGGCGCGGGAGTAAATTCAGGCCGGCAGCGCAGACATCGCGCGCCGGAGCGAGACGAAACGCGGCTTAGACGCGCCGGCGCTTCGGAGGACGGCACCCGTTGTGCGGGATCGGCGTCACGTCGCGAATCGACGTAATGACGAAGCCGACCGCCTGCAGCGCACGCAGCGCCGATTCACGACCCGAACCGGGGCCGCGCACCTGGACTTCCAGGGTCTTCATGCCGTGTTCCTGCGCCTTGCGGCCGGCATCGGCGGCGGCAACCTGCGCGGCATACGGAGTCGACTTGCGCGAACCCTTGAAGCCCTGCTGGCCCGAGGAGGACCAGGCAATCGAATTGCCCTGGGCGTCGGTGATCGTGATGATCGTGTTGTTGAACGACGCATTCACATGGGCGACGCCCGAGGTGATGTTCTTCCGCTCGCGGCGGCGAACGCGGGTTTGGGCTTCCTTGGCCATGCTTCTTCCTTACGCCTTCTTCTTGCCGGCGATGGCACGCGCCGGGCCCTTGCGGGTGCGCGCGTTGGTGTGGGTGCGCTGGCCGCGGACCGGCAGCTTCTTGCGGTGACGCAGGCCGCGATAGCAGCCCAGGTCCATCAACCGCTTGATATTCATCGAGATTTCGCGACGCAGGTCGCCCTCGACGACGTACTTGGCAACCTCCGAGCGCAGCTGGTCGACCTGGGCCTCGGTGAGGTCCTTGATCTTGGTGGACGGGACGACCCCGACCGCTTCGCACAGAAGCTTCGACCGGGTACGGCCGATG
>CANJEJ010000177.1 GCA_947473325.1 Alphaproteobacteria bacterium
ACATCACGCAGGACATCGCGCGCGGCCTTGCCACGCCGATGAATCATGCCGAACGCATGAAGACGCTGTTCGGCAGCGCGCTACCCAGCCCTGCCGACGAACGCGAACTGATCGACGTGCCGGTCATCGGCGAAACCGACCGTGACATCACCAATCAGGTGCCGCGTTCGGTCCTGGTCGGCATCGTCCGCCCGCGCGCGGAAGAGATTTTCGAGCTGGTCCGCAACCGCCTCGAGGCCGCGGGCATGGACCGCATCGCCGGCCGCCGTGTCGTGCTGACGGGCGGCGGCAGCCAGCTGCAGGGTGCGCGCGAACTCGCCGCTCGCATGCTCGACAAGCAGGTTCGCCTCGGCCGCCCCATCCGGATGGATGGTCTGGCCGAGGCCACGGGTGGGCCGGCATTTGCGACCTGCGCGGGGCTTCTGGGCCTTGCCTTGCGCGAACCGCCGGCGGCTGTCCGCGATTTTGTGGATAGCAGCGACAGCGGTCGCATCTCGCGCTTTGGGCGCTGGCTGCGGACGAATTTCTGATGGGGGAAGAGGACGAGACCGCGCAAAGCGGCCGGCTAACGGGACGGAAACTCAGGACATAGTTGGCAACAGATCTGGTTTACTTGGAGGGAATGGAATGACAATCAAACTCAGTGTGCCGGCAAAAACCGAGCTGCACCCAAAGATCACGGTGGTGGGCGTCGGCGGTGCCGGCGGCAATGCGGTCAACAACATGATCGCCGCCCAGCTTGAAGGCGTCGACTTCATCGTCGCGAACACGGACGCGCAGTCTCTCGCGCAGTCGCTGACCGACCGCCGCATCCAGCTAGGCGTCGGTGTGACGCAGGGTCTTGGCGCCGGTTCCAAGCCGGAGATCGGCCGCCGCGCGGCGGAAGAATCGCTGAACGAAGTGATGGAATCGCTGCACGGCGCCCACATGGTGTTCATCACCGCGGGCATGGGCGGCGGCACCGGCACAGGCGCGGCCCCCGTCATCGCCCAGGCTTGCCGCGAGGCCGGCATCCTGACGGTCGGCGTGGTGACGAAGCCGTTCCACTTCGAAGGCAGCCACCGCATGGTGCTGGCCGAAGCCGGCATCAAGTCGCTGGAAGAGCAGGTCGATACGCTCATCATCATCCCTAACCAGAACCTGTTCCGGGTGGCGAACGAGAAGACGACCTTCGCCGATGCCTTCAAGATGGCGGACGACGTCCTCTATTCCGGCGTGCGCGGCGTGACGGACCTGATGGTGATGCCCGGCCTCATCAACCTCGACTTCGCCGACGTCCGCACCGTCATGATGGAGATGGGCAAGGCGATGATGGGCACGGGCGAGGCTGAGGGCGACAAGCGCTCGATCCTCGCGGCCGAAGCCGCGATCTCGAACCCGCTTCTGGACGATGTGTCGATGAAGGGCGCCCGCGGCGTTCTCATCAACATCACAGGCGGCCCGGACATGACCCTGTACGAAGTCGACGAGGCTGCGACCCGCATCCGCGAGGAAGTGGACCCCAACGCCAACATCATCTTCGGCTCGATCTTCGATGCGTCGCTCAAGGGCAAGATCCGCGTGTCGGTGGTTGCCACCGGCATCGGCGTCGCGGCCGAGGCGGCCCCGAAGGTCCACACGTTGTACCCGGACGCCGGCCAGCCCGTCCGTCCGCGTGAGCTGTCCGCCGGTCCGGTCCCCGCGCAGACCTTCCGTCCGATGACGCCGGTTGGTGCGGCCACGGTCGCAGCGCGAGTCATGCCGGCCGCCCCGGCTCCGCTCGTCGTGCCGCCGGCGCAGACGGTCGCTGAACTGAAGACGATGGACCAGCTGGCGCCGGCTCCGACCTTCGAAATGCCAGAACCCGTCGCCGAAGCGGCCGTGGCGGAGGCCGCCCAGGCCCCTGCCGCGCTGGCGATGCCGGAAGCCAAGGCTCCCGGCTTCACCGCCCGTCCGCTGCCGCTGCAGCCGGCCGTGCAGGCCCCGGCCGCGACTCGTCCGGCTGCGGAGTCCTTCGTGGCCCCGCGTCCGCTCGAGCCGCGCACACGCCCGGCGCCGCTGGCTAAGCCCGAGCCCTTTGCCGAGGCTGCCGTCGCCAATGCCGGCGCGGCCCCCCAGCCACCGCGCAAGAAAGTCCGTGGCCCGAGCCTGTTCGAGCGCATGACCGGGGTCGGCCGCCGTGCCGAGCCGGAAACGACGTCCGCCGCGCCGATGCCGCAGGCCTCCGGTATCCGGGTAGAACCGATGCTGGAAGCCCGTCAGCCTGCGCCGCGTCCGGCAGAGGTCCGCAAGGCCGAGCCGGCGCCTGCACCGGCGGAACGGCCGGCGGCGCAGCCAGAAGAAGACCTGTTGGAAATTCCGGCATTCCTGCGCCGGCAGGCCAACTAAGACATGGTGGTTTCCCGGCCGATTTGCCCCTCCCTCCGGGCGGATCGGCCGGGTTCCCGCGCCCCAAAAAAGACACGTAAGAACCTGTAACAAAGAGTGAATTGAGGCGTGAGGTTCGCGTTCTTACAACAGTGGCTGCGATCACAAGCCACGACGGACCGCAGCCCCGCCCTGGCCATTCCGAGACCCGAATTCACAGGCCCGACCGCGTTGACCGACCACCTTCAACATACACTTCGCAACCGCATCAGCTGCACGGGCATCGGCCTGCACAGCGGGGCCAAGGTGTCGCTCACGCTGCATCCGGCCGACGCGGATACCGGCATCGTCTTTGTCCGTGGCGACCTTGATGGCGAGCGCGCGATCGTGCCGGCCACCTGGCGCCATGTCGTCGATACCATGCTGTGCACCACCATCGGTAATGACGACGGCGTGCGCGTGGCGACGATCGAACACCTGATGGCCGCGCTGCACGGCTGCGGCATCGACAACGCGATCGTCGAAGTGAGTGGCGCGGAAGTGCCGATCATGGACGGCAGCGCAGCGCCCTTCGTGTTCCTGATCGAATGCGCCGGCCTTGCCGTGCAGGACCAGCCGCGCCGCGTACTGCGCATCCGCCGCAAGGTCGAGGTGCAGACCGGCGCCGGCCGTGCCAGCCTGGCGCCGGCCAAGGATTTCTCGCTCGGCTTCGAGATCGAATACAACAACAAGCTGATTGCCAGGCAGCGCCTGAATGTGCGTCCGCTCGACATCTTCAAGACCGAGATCTGCCGCGCCCGCACCTACGGCTTCGAGCACGAGGTCGAGGCGCTGCGAGCCCGTGGTCTCGCCCGCGGCGGCTCTCTCGACAACGCGGTGGTCGTGTCGGGCGACACGGTGCTGAACAAGGATGGCCTGCGCTATCGCGACGAATTCGTGCGCCACAAGGTGCTGGACGCGATGGGCGACCTGTACCTCGCCGGTGGCCTCATCCGCGGCCACTTCGAAGGCCAGCGAGCCGGCCATGGCCTGAACAACCAGCTGCTCCGCGCGCTCTTCGCCGATCCGTCGGCCTGGGTGTGGGAAGACGCGGGCGAAGCTGCCCCGCGCCGTGCCAGCTGGGAGCAGGCGCTCGCCGCCACCGCCTGACCTTCCGCTTCCGGATTTATCGATCGCGCCGCGCCAGGTCGCGAATGAGGCCCAGCAGGGCGGAGCGGACCGGGCTGTCCGCGATCAGGGCGAAATTCCGCACCAGTTCAATATTCATCCGGGTGCCACCCACGCCGGGCTCGTCGGGCGCGGCAAGCTCCTCGATCCCTTCAAAGAAATAGGCCACCGGCGTGTTCAGCTTGGCGGCGATCTCGAACAGCCGCCCGGCGCTGACCCGGTTCGATGCGGTCTCGTATTTCTGGACCTGCTGATAGGAAATGCCCAGGGATTCGGCCAATTCCTCCTGGGTCAGCCCCAGCATGTTCCGCCGCAGGCGGATGCGCTGCCCGACAAGGTTGTCAATGCGCTTGGCGATGTCCGACATCAACCTCCGCAGGTGCCGGCGGGCATAACCGTGGTGGGCTGGTTTCGCCGGTTCGCGTATATTATACCAGCGCCGGAGGCTGCAGGGCCGCAGTGTCCGTTATCACGGTTCAGTGTCAGACCCGGTTCAAACCATGCCTAAATCAACGTCTTTACAAAATGTCGCCCGCGTGTTTGCCGCCCTGGTGCTGTTCGCCCTGGCGGCCTGCGGTGGCAGCAACCGGCCGCAATATGTCGAACGGCCGGTCGACGTCATCTACAACTCGGCAATGGATGCGCTAGCCGGTGCCGATTATGCCAAGGCCGCCCGCGAGTTTGACGAGGTCGAGCGCCAGCATCCCTATTCGGTCTGGGCCTCGCGCGCCCAGCTCATGGTCGCCTTCTCCTACTACCAGGGCCAGAAATACGACGATGCGATCCTCGCGGCGCAGCGCTACATCCAGCTGCATCCCGGCTCGCGCGACACGCCCTATGCCTACTATCTCGCGGCCGTCAGCTATTACGAGCAGATCGTCGATGTCGGCCGCGACCAGAAGAACACCGAGAACGCGCTCAGCCAGCTCGACGAGATCGTGCGCCGCTATCCCGACAGCGAATATGCCCGCGACGCGCGGCTGAAGATCGACCTGGCTCGCGATCACCTCGCCGGCAAGGAAATGGAGATCGGCCGCTACTATCTGCGCCGGGGCCAGTACCTGTCTGCGATCAACCGTTTCAAGCAGGTGGTCGATACCTACCAGACCACGACGCACACGCCCGAAGCGCTGCACCGCATGACCGAAGCCTATCTTGCGCTCGGCCTGAGCGGCGAGGCGCAGGCGACCACCGCCGTGCTCGGACACAATTTCCCGGGCAGCGAATGGTATCGCAACTCCTACGCCCTGATGACCGGGCGCGATGTCGGACCGACCAACGCGGCCCAGGCTGCGCCGCCGCGGTCGATGGTGTCGCGCATGTGGAACAGGGTGTTCTAGGCGCCATGCTGCTGTCGCTGTCGGTTCGCGACTTCGTTCTGATCGACCGCCTCGACCTTTCCTTCCGGCCGGGCCTGTGCGTGATGACAGGCGAAACGGGGGCGGGAAAATCCATCCTGCTGGATGCACTGGGCCTTGTGCTCGGCGCCCGCGCCGATGCGGCCTTTGTTCGCCACGGCCGCGACCAGGCCATCATCACGGCTGCCTTCGACATCGGCGACCATGCCAGCGCCCGCGCTGCCCTGGCCGACCAGGGATTCGAGCCGGAAGACACGGTCATCCTGCGCCGGACTCTGGGCGCCGATGGACGCAGCCGGGCCTTCGTCAACGACCAGCCGGCCAGCATCAGCTTCCTCCGCCAGTTGGGCGCCATGCTGGCCGAAATCCAGGTGCAGAACGACGGCCATCGGCTGCTGCAGCCGGCCAACCATCGCGCCGTCCTCGACGGCTTCGGCAAGGTGGAGGCGAAGCTCGCCGCCACCCGCGCCGCACATGACGCCTGGGCCGGCGCCCGGCGGGATCTGGCGGCGGCGGAAGAGGCGGTGAAGAAGGCGGGCGCCGATGAAGACTATCTGCGCCATGCGCTGGACGAATTCGCCCAGGTCGATCCCAGGCCGGGGGAGGAAGCGGCGCTGGCGAGCGAGCGGGAATTGCTTCGCCATGGCGAGCGCATCGCCGAAGCCCTGAAGGAAGCGGATTCTTCACTGAATGCGCGCGACGGCATTGAATCGCGCCTGCGCGTCGCCGAACGCACGCTGTTGCGGGTGGCCGCGCAGGCCGCTGGCCGTCTCGATGCCGTGATCCATGCCGTGCAGCGCGCCTCGTCAGAAGCGGGCGAGGCGGTGGCAGCCCTGGAACGGGCGCGTCGCGACCTCGATGTCGATCCTCGCCGCCTCGAACAATCAGAAGAACGCCTTTTCGCCCTGCGCGCGCTGGCCCGCAAGCATCATCGGGCCGTTGACGAACTGCCGGGCCTGCGGGACGAGATGGCAGCGCGGCTCGCGCTGATCGACACGGGCTCGAAGCAACTCGCCGCACTGGAGAAGGCGGTGAAGACGACGCGCGCAGCCTATCAGGCGGCGGCGGAAGATCTCAGCGGCGGGCGCCAGGCGTCGGCCGGCAAGCTCGACAAGGCGGTGGCCAGGGAGCTGGGGCCCTTGAAGCTCGAGAAGGCGCGCTTCCGCACCGCCGTGGAAGCGGTGGCAGAAGAATCGGCATGGACGCGCGACGGCCTCGATCGCGTGCAGTTCGAGGCCGCGACCAATCCCGGCCAGCCTTTTGCGCCGCTCGCCAAGGTGGCCTCGGGTGGCGAGCTGTCCCGCTTCATGCTGGCGCTGCAGGTGGTACTGGCGGGCAAGGGGACTGCGGGTACGCTGGTGTTCGACGAGGCCGACTCCGGTGTCGGTGGGGCGACGGCGGCGGCGATCGGCGAACGCCTCGCGCGACTGGCCGCCGACGTGCAGGTTCTGGTGGTCACGCATTCCCCGCAGGTCGCCGCGCGCGGCACCCACCACTGGCGCATCGCCAAGGGCGAGGCTGGCACGGGCAAGAAGGAAGTGGTCGCCGACGTGGTCGAACTCGCGCCCGCCGACCGGCGCGAGGAAATCGCCCGCATGCTGGCCGGCAGCAAGGTGACGGACGAGGCCCGCGCCGCCGCCGACAGCCTGATGAAATCCTCGGCGGCATGACGCGGAAGCCGAAGAAGGCGGATCCGTTTCTGGCGGAACGGGCAGCTCAAGAACTTGCCCGCCTCGCGGCGGAGATCGCTGAGCATGATCGGCGCTATCACGCCGAAGATTCGCCTACCATCAGCGATGCGGACTACGACGCCTTGGTCCGCCGCAACAACGAGCTGGAAGCACAGTTCCCCGAGTTGCGCAGGGCCGACAGCCCCTCCAACCGCGTCGGGGTCGCGCCGGCCACCGGCTTTGCCAAGGTCGTCCACCGCAAGCCGATGCTGTCGCTTGGCAATGCTTTCGAGGCGGACGAGGTCGTCGAATTCGTCGCGCGCGTTCGCCGCTTCCTGCGCCTGGAAAACGAGGAAATTGTTGCCGTCGTGGCGGAACCAAAGATCGATGGCCTGTCGGCTTCGCTCCGCTATGAAAAGGGCCAGTTCGTGCAGGGCGCGACGCGGGGCGATGGCACGGAAGGCGAAGACGTCACCGCCAATGTCCGCACCATTAGCGACGCCTTCATCCCCAAGGTGCTGAAGGGCCGAAACGTGCCCGACGTGCTGGAGGTGCGCGGCGAAATCTATCTGCGGCGCGAGGATTTCCTGGCGCTCAACAAGGCGCAGGCCGCGGCGGGCAAGCCGGTCTACGCCAATCCGCGCAACACCGCGGCGGGATCGCTGCGCCAGCTGGACCCTTCGGTCACGGCCAGCCGGCCGCTGCGCTTCTTCGGCTACACCTGGGGGGAACTGTCCGCGCCGCTCGGCAAGACGCAGTGGGAAAGCCGTGAGCGCCTGAAAAGCTTCGGATTCGAGCTCAACGAGCCGGCGGTACTTGCCGGCACTGTCGAGGAGCTGCTGGACTACTACCGATCGATCGAAGCGCAGCGCGGCACCTTGCCCTTCGATATTGATGGCGTGGTCTACAAGGTCGATCGCCTGGACTGGCAGGAGCGCCTCGGCTTCGTGACACGCAGCCCGCGCTGGGCCATCGCGCACAAGTTCCCACCCGAGCAGGCACAGACGACCTTGCGCGACATCGAAATCCAGGTCGGCCGCACCGGTTCGCTGACGCCGGTGGCAAAGCTGGAGCCCGTGACGGTCGGCGGCGTCGTTGTCACCAACGCGACGCTGCACAACGAAGAGGAGATCGCCCGCAAGGATGTGCGT
>CANJEJ010000178.1 GCA_947473325.1 Alphaproteobacteria bacterium
GCATCGGAACGCCTGCCCGGCAAGGCCTTGCTGCCGGTCTGCGGGCGTCCGATCATTCACCATCTTCTCGACCGTGTCGTCGCGGCGAATCACATCCGTTCACCGCGCGACGTCGTCGTGACGACCACCGAGGAAGCATCGGACGATCCGCTCGTTGCTGCCGTCGAGGCCTATGGCTGCTCGGTGTTTCGCGGCGCGCGCGACGACATCATCAAGCGCTTCAGCGATGCGATCGAGAAACATGGTTTCGACGCTGTCATCCAGGTCGATGGCGATGACCCGCTGACCGAAACGCGCTTCATGGACCTGACAATGAAACGACTGCTGGACGACCCCTCGCTGGGCATCGTCTGGTCCGAAGGGTTGCCGCTGGGCGTGAACTGCAAAAGCTTCACCGCCGAGGCGATGCGCAAGGTGGTCGCCCATTACAAGTCCGACACCAACGACACCGGCTTCATCTATTTCTTCACAAAAACGGGGCTGGTGAAGACCGCCGTCGAGCGAGCCGAAGATGGGGCCGATCAGGCCCCTTCCCTCCGCCTGACGCTCGACTACACCGAGGACTTTGAAGTCTTCCGCAACGTTATCGAAGCCTTGTACCAACCCGGAAAAGTATTCGATATCCGCGACGCGATTAGCTGGTTTCGGTCCCACCCGGATATCGCAGCGCTCAACACCAGCCTGGATGAAACCTATTGGGCGCGAACGCGAGCCAAGGCCAACCTCCAGTTCGCAGACGCAAGTGGCACGGTTCACAGAATCGATGTTTGACCGCACGCCAATCAACGGCAAAGTCGCATTCATGTGCCGCTCTGTCGCCTATCTCGGAATTCAGTGTCAGCTGGCTAAGGAATTGCTGGACAAGCACGGAATCAGAACCGTTCTGGTCACCAATTCGCCCCAGGACATTGACACCTTTCGTCGACTGGGCCACGAACCCGAAGTTTTCTCGGACGTGATCTTCATTGATGAAATAGAGATGGGAGCCCTTGACGATCCTCCACTCGACGAGCACTCACTCCAGAAGGAAATAGCCCGGGTAGAAGGGGCGTCGGGAATCAAGCTGACCGATTCAATTCGATCGGATCGGCAATACGGCATGGGATTCATCACGGGCGCGAAGGTGATGCGGACCCCATTTATGAAAGAGGCGAGCTACCCACAGTTGCTCGCTGTCGCACTCCGCGTCGCCGACTTCATGGCCGCAAAGATTCAAGAGTACAAGCCAGGCTTAATTATCGGCTACCCAGGTACGCTGGCATACGACCTCTTGATTGGAATCGCTGAGAATCAGGGAACGCCGGTGCGGAGCCTCAGCGCACCGCGCCGCGGAAACTACTTCTACTGGGCAGCCGACCGCTTCGGTCTACCCGAACAATTCGACGTACAGTTTGGGCGCGCCCTCGAACGGCGGATGGTTGAGCAGAAAGCCATGAGTGTTGTCATGGCCCCTGCATCGGATACTGCAAGCCGCCCAATACAGACCGCGGGCATCGTGTCGACGCGTAAAGCAGGCATGACGGTCAGGGCCCTCCTCGTCGGCATCATCTCCCGTTGCATTGCAAACTTTAGTTTCTATTGGTTCAAGCATCCGCGACGGCGCATGATTTACCTGCTGTCTGACAAGCTTGCCGCCTTCGTCTTGTCATGGCTCGACAGTCGCCGTGCCATTCTGGGAAGGCCTCTGATCGAACAGCTTGATCCAGCGGTGCGCTACGTCTTCTTTCCGATGCATTTCGAACCAGAAGCATCCTTGCTCACCGACGCTGTCGATTCTCCGTCACAACTGACAATCATCGACTGGCTTGCGCGAGCGGCTCCGTCAGGTTGGCGGGTGATTGTCAAGGAGCACCCTACCCAGATGCTCCGACGGCCATCCGGGTTTTGGGAAACCATTCGCCGATATCCGAACGTGCTGGTTGCCAGCAAATATGAGTCCGGCGAGGATCTTCTGCAGCGCTGCGAGGCTGTAGCCATCATCAACGGCACTCTTGGATTGCAAGCGGCGGAGCAGCTGAAACCCTCGCTCTGTTTCCACCGCCACTATATCGGAAAAGTTCTTCCCCAAATTCGCTTGGTAGAATCCTTCGTCGCGGTCAAGGATGCACTGAAGGAGATTGCCTCGCAGAGATCTGCGCCTCCAGACTTGTGGCGCCACGCCAACGAAGCCTGGCGCGATGCCTGGGCCCTGCATGAAGTTCCAATCGCTGATTCTGAGTTGTATTATGGGCGGCCGGTTCGCAAGAAACTGCCCCCAGGCGAGATGACGGCCCTGACCGAAAGTTTGATGACATCCCTGAAATTTGCGGCCGAGGCCGGTAGCCTCTAACAGGAAATAACTGATGCGTTTCTGCAAAAGCTGTGTCACGCCCAGCACCCGGCCCGACCTTGATTTTGGGCCTGACGGAGTTTGTGATGCCTGCAAAACGGCGGAGGCAAAGCACGGGCACGGCCCCCACGCCATAGATTGGACCAAACGCGCCAAGGACTTTGCAGAGCTCGTGGAGCGCAGCCGTGGCGCAAGCAGTTCCGGCTATGACTGCATCATTCCCGTCTCGGGCGGCAAGGACAGCACCTGGCAGGTTCATGTCGCAAAGAACGTCTATGGCCTGCGACCACTTTGCCTCTGTTTCGAGCCGACATTGCCTACGGCGGTTGGGCGCGAGAATCTGGAAAACCTGAATCGCCTGGGCGTCGACCTGCTCCACGTCAAACGGAATCCTCTGGTTTATGAACGCATGATCATCGAAGGCTTCAAGCGCGTCGGCGATATGGAATGGGCCAATCACATCGGCATCTGGACCCTGCCTTTCCGATTTGCTGTTGCTTTTGACATACCGCTGATCATCTGGGGTGAAGGTCGCATGGAATTCGCCGGCAACTTCTGGATTGGCGAGAAGAACCAGCGCGAGATGGACGAGGATTTCATCAATAATTTCGCCTGCCTGAACGGGCTTCGCGCCGAAGACCTGGTCGGCGCGGACACAGGAATCGGCCTTGGCGATATTTCGATGTACACGATGCCAACTCGCGAACAACTCGCGCGCGTGTCGGGCAACAAGGGGTGCACCGCCGTCTTCCTAGGCTTCTTTTTCAACTGGGATGCCAGGGCGCAGGTCGACTACATCGAAAAGAACCTGAACTGGGGACGCCGCGTCGATCGCGTGGAAACGACTTACACCGACTTTGAGAAGCTCGACTGTCTATCGATGAACCTTCATGACTATGTGAAGTATTGCAAGTTTGGCTACGGCCGGGCTGCCGACGATGCTTCCCGCGATGTCCGACATGGCTATATCGACCGCGAGGAAGCGGTGCGACTGGTCGAGCGCTGGGACGGGCGCTACCCCCAGGCCTCCGTCGCGGCCTTCTGCGACAAGTTCAAGATGAGCCGGCAGGAGTTTGATTCGATCTGCGACGGCTTCACGAGCCGCGCCATTTTCGAAACGAAGGACGGCAGTTTTGTCCGCGACATCGACCGCAGCCTCGTGATGAAGAAACAATGGGTTGAGGGGCGGCGCAACCCCTAGGCATGCCCGGAATCGTAATCATCGACTACGGGTTCGGCAATGTGCGCAGCGTTCAGCGCGTCTTTGCCCGCATTGGACGTGAAGCGACCGCCAGCGCCGATCCGGCCGCTATTGCCAATGCCGATCTGGCCGTGCTGCCCGGTGTTGGCGCTTTCAAGGACGCCATTGCAGCGCTGCGCAGCACGGGCATGGACGTTGCACTAACCCGGCGCGCCGCTACAAAGCGCCCCATTCTCGGCATTTGCCTCGGCATGCAATTGCTGGCCTCCAGGTCTCTCGAAGATGGGGTTCACCAGGGACTCGACCTTATACCCGGAGCCGTCGAACCCATTCCAGCTGCCCAGCATGGCCTTCGCCTGCCGCATATCGGATGGAACGAAGTTCTGGACGAAGGCGCAGACGCTATCTTCTCCGGCCTTGAACTGAATCGCGATTTCTATTTCGTGCACAGCTACCACTTCGTTTGCGCCGATTCCCGGCATGTCGCGGCAAAATGCAGCTACGGCATCGACTTCTGCTGCGCGGTGCGCAACGACAACATTTTCGGCCTGCAGTTTCATCCGGAGAAGAGTCAGGACAACGGCCGCGCCGTACTGACCAACATTCTCCGAATCGTCGAGCACAACGCAACGGCCACTGCCTGATGCTGAAGACCCGAGTAATCCCCGTTCTTCTGCTCAAGGACGGGGCCATCAACAAGCCTGTCCAGTTTCGCCGCGCCCGCACGGTCGCGAACCCCATGGCCATCGTGCGAGTGTTCGAGACCCGCCAGGTCGACGAACTCGTGTTACTGGATATCGGCTGTGCCGAATTCGGCGAAGCGGTGAACGCCGATCTCGTGCGTTCTCTCGCGGATGAATTGTCCGTGCCCTTCGCCGTGGGGGGCGGCATCCGATCGCTGGCCACGATGGTCGATCTCATCAAGAACGGAGCGGAGAAGGTCGTGATCAACACGGCGGCTTTCGAAAATCCCGAGATCATTGCAGAGGCTGCCGCGGTTCTTGGGCGGCAGTGCATCGTCGTGTCGATCGATGCCGCGCGGCGTCCTGACGGAGGATTCGAAGTCTTCACTCACAACGGGAAACAAGCGACGGGCGTCGATCCCGCGAAATGGGCGAAGCAGGCCAGCGCCATGGGCGCCGGGGAAATTCTGCTGACCTCCATCGACCAGGACGGGACGATGGAGGGGTTCGACCTGCAGCTGGTGCAATCCGTCACGGCAGCCACCAGCGTGCCCGTCATCGCATGCGGCGGGGCGGGGTCGCTGGACGATTTTGTTCATGTTGTTCGGCAGGGGCGCGCCTCGGCGGTGGCAGCGGGCAGCATCTTTCACTTCCGCCGCACGACCCCGAACATGGTCAAGGAAGCGCTGCGCAACGCCGGTGTGCCGGTTCGCGCTTCCTACGTGCGGGGCACATGACTGCCATGGAGCGAATCGCCCTGTCGACGCCCGACCTGCGGGGGCGCGAGGCGGAGTATCTTGCGCAATGCGTGCGCGACAACTGGGTTTCCAGCGCCGGCCCATTTGTCGTTGCTATGGAGGAGCGGATGGCCGTCCTTACCGCGCGCCGTCATGCCATCGCCACGGTCAACGGGACCGCAGCCCTGCATCTCGCCGTGATGGCGGCCGGAGTTGCATCAGGCGATCTTGTCATTGTGCCGGACTGGACCTTTGCCGCGACCGCGGCAGCCGTTGTCCATGCCGGCGCGCAACCCTATTTCGTCGATGTGACGCGCGACACATGGACTCTCGATCCCGAGCTGGTGGACGCAGCGATCCGCAAGGCACCGCACAAAGTGGGCGCGGTCATCGCCGTCCATGTCTCGGGTCTTCCCGCCGACATGGACGGCCTCGCGCTTGTCTGTTCACGGCACGGCATACCCTTGATTGAGGACGCGGCCGGTGCCATCGGGTCCCGCTATCGGGACCGGCCGGCCGGCTCGTTCGGTCAGATTTCCTGCTTCAGCTTCAACGGCAACAAGACGGTGACCGCAGGCGGCGGGGGCATGCTCCTGACCGACGACGACCAAATCGCCGGCTTCGTTCGCTCCCGCTCGACGACGGCGCGGAAGGGCGCCGAGTATGAGCATGAGGCGGTGGGCTGGAACTACCGCATGACCAATGTGAATGCGGCAATCGGCATTGCGCAGCTCGAACGACTCGACGAGATGGTCGCCGCCAAGCAGCACATCGCGGCGCGCTATGACGCCGCATTGGTCAATCGGCCAGACATCCGCCCCATGCCGCGGCCATCCTGGGCCGAGCACAATTGCTGGCTCTACAATGCGCAGGTCGCCGATGAAGTCGGCGCAGGCAGTCTTGTGGCATTGTTGGGCAGCCAACAGATCGAGGCTCGGCGTTTCTGGCGCTCGCTGTCGTCGCAGGAGCCCTACGCGACGGCGCCGCGGATGTTAAAGGGAGTGTCTCGTGACCTGTCCGGCAGCGTGGTCACCCTACCCTGTTCAAGTCACCTGACCAACTCCGACCAGGATCGCGTCATTGCGACGTTGCACGCTTGGCGGGACAAGGCAATCGCCGCATGAGATTTGCCTTGATCGGAGCCGGCGGTCACGCCATGTCGATTGTCGATATCCTGGTGGCACGCCAGTTTGTCCTAGACTGCTATGTCAGTCCGAAGCCGGCGGCTTGGCTCAGCGTCCAGCACTTCACCGATGAAAGCCAGATCGTCGGGACCGGCTGCGCGATAGCCATGGGCATCGGCGGCGTCGAACCCCTGGCCCTGGCCCGCCGGCTCGCCCTGTTCGAGCAACTCCTCCGCTCCGGCCTCGACGCCCCTGTACTGGTTCATCCTTCGGCAACAGTCAGTCCCAGCGCGAAACTTGGTGCCGGCGTGACGGTGATGCCGGGCGCCGTCGTCAACGCCTATGCGCGACTGGGCCGTGGTGTCATAGTCAATTCCCGCGCCGTCGTTGAACACGACGTCGAAATCGGGTCCGGGTCGCATCTTGCGCCGGGTGCCGTGGTGCTTGGCGGCGTTCACGTCGGTCAGTGCTGCATGGTCGGTGCAGGATCGGTGATCCTGCAATCCGCTATCCTGCCGGACCAGGCTTTTGTCCGGGCCGCCAGTCTGTTTCGAGGCGATATCTCCAATGCGGAAAGCACAACGCCATGAAGTTCGTTGACGGTCAGGCCCCGTATATCATTGCCGAACTCGGCGCCAACCATAACGGCGACATGGCGCTGGCCCGAAAGCTGATCGACGCGGCAAAGGACCTTGGGGCCGATTGCGCGAAGTTCCAGTCCTGGGACGTGAACATCTTTTCCGGCAAGTCGTATCGCGACAACTATTTCCTCGGCGACGACTACCGCACCCGCAATGATCACACGCTTCAAAGCGTCGTCGAAGCCTATGCGGTGTCGCCCGAGCAGTTGCGGGATTTACGCGACTACTGTCGCAAGAAAGGCATCGAATTCGCCTCCACGCCCTTCGAGACCGACCAGATTGACACGCTGGTGGAACTGGATGCTCCGTTCATCAAGATTGCCTCGATGGACGTGACCAGCGACTACCTGCTGAGTCACGCTGGCGCAACCGGAAAGCCAATCGTGCTGTCCACAGGCATGGCAACGCTTGGGGAGATTGAGCACGCGCTCCGAACGCTCGAGAAGGAGGGCAACCGCGACATCTGCGTCCTGCATTGCATCGCCATCTACCCGACGCCCGAGCGGTTGATGAATCTCCGCAACATCGAGACGCTGCGGCGTGCTTTCGGTTACCCTGTCGGCTTCTCGGATCATTCGCACGGACCGGAATTGTCCCTGGCGGCAATTGCGCTGGGGGCCGTCGTCATCGAAAAGCACTTCACCCTCGACAAGACGATGTTCGGCTGGGACCACGCCATTTCCATGGATCCGGCGGAAATGAAGACTCTGACCGAAGGCGCACGGCGGGTTCATATCGCACTGGGCACCGCGCAGCGTGTGGTTGGCAGCGAGGAGATGGAGAAACGCACGGCGTTCCGGCGGAGCGTGATCGCCGCGCGGCCGATTGCCAAGGGCGCCCCTATCACCGCAGAGGACCTTACCTACCGGCGGCCTGGTACCGGCGTTTCACCC